>MSXT01000058.1 GCA_002083595.1 Proteobacteria bacterium ST_bin16
TGAATCCGGTTCGATGTTTTTCATCCAGTTACCTTACATGGACACCCACATTTGCCAAGCTTTTAATCGTTGATGGGTTGGAGGTAAAGATTGCAGCCATACATCCGGATTTTTAGTGAGGTTATTGCCTCTATCCCTGATGGAATCCGCTGAGTAGCACCTCTTCAGATTTGCGTACTTTTTGTACACCGGTAACTTCAGGTTTATCCACTCACGGTCTTACCAGTTTTGCCATCACTTCATAAGTGCCTGTGCAATCGTAGAATTCCTTAATAATTCGTTGTTACTCAGATTTTACTCAACCGCCTCGATTACATTTTGGCAACGATAGTTGCCGGAGTGTAATCGGGGTGATATGTCTGGCTGTTGGCCAGGAGCGCCCACACGATCCTGGCATTCTTGTTTGCCAGTGCAACCGCCGCTACATTTTTGTTACATCGAGTCATCAGCTTTCTCAACCAACTTTCTGGTTTTGCCTTGTTCTCGGCAAATCGAATCACGGCTCTTGCTCCGTGGATTAGCAGTGTTCTGAGATAGGTATCGCCGCGTTTGCTGATGCCCAACAGATTCTGTTTGCCTCCACTGGAATGTTGTCTGGGCACCAATCCCATCCATGCAGCTAACTGACGGCCATTCTTGAATTCCTTGGCTCTCCCTACTGTCGCCACAATCGCACTGGCCGTGATCGGCCCAATACCCGCGATTTCAGCCACTCTTCGACTCGCTTCATTTTCTCGGTGCCACAGTACAATCTGCTTTTCCAGTTCTTCTACTTGACGGCTCATCTCTTTCAAGTTTTCCGTTAATCTTTCCAGCAGGGTTCGCATCATGCCAGGCAATTCGTTTTCTCCATCTTCCAGAATTTCCGGTATCTGTTTCATGATCGATTGTATCCCTTGTGGCATCACGATTCCAAACTCTGAAAGCAATCCCCGTATCTGGTTTGCCTGCGCTGTTCTTGCCTTCACAAAACCCTGTCTGGCTCGATGCACCGACAGGATCGCTTGTTGCTCTACGTTCTTGATCGGCACAAAACGCATGTTGGGGCGACTCACCGCTTCGCATATCGCCTCCGCATCTGCGATGTCATGCTTATTGGTCTTTACGTAAGGTTTTACAAACTGAGGTGACATAAGTTTAACAGTATGTCCAAATTCGCTCAGCTTTCTCGCCCAATGGGGTGAGCTACCGCAGGCTTCCATGCCAATCAGGCAAGGATCCAGATTGGCAAAGAACCTTGCCATCTCGCTGCGGCGCAGTTGCTTGCGTAACACCGCCTTGCCATGTATATCTACACCGTGAACTTGGAATACTTCTTTTGCTAAATCAATGCCTATTGTTGTAATCTCCATGTCGGACGCTCCTCTCTATTTGTGGACTTTACTGCACCACTACTTTGGCACCTCGATGCCGTTTAGGGTAGTGGGTGTCCATTCCATTAGACTGGTTTTTTCAGCCAGTTATTTCCATTCCAAGCGTAGTCACAGCCACTGATGTGCGATAACTTTCGATCAGTAAAATTCACTGCAATCGCTTGTATAAACCCTTGTTCGTCAGGTATAGTTCGCACTTTGCCAAATCAATCCAAGCAGAAGAGTGCGCTAGTCATTAGCGCCGCCGAAGGCGTAACCTCCCCGGAATCGCTCAGGCAGGGTCAAACCCCGTTTGTTCCTTGAGAACTGCTTGCGACAGGCGATCTGGAGAGTGCCGGAACTGGTTCCGGCCACCGAAGGGGCATGCGGATTCAATTCTGTCAATCTCTCAGGTAAAAAGGACAGAGGGGCACGAAGTCATTCACTTTGAATGGCTCTATATTTTTGGGAGAAAAACCGTGCTGAAAATGACACCCCTGAATCAAACCCACCGCGATATGAACGCCAAAATGGTGGATTTTGGCGGCTGGGATATGCCGCTGCATTACGGCTCACAGTTAGACGAACACCATAAAGTGCGCCAGGATGCGGGCATGTTTGATGTTTCTCACATGCTGCCGGTCGATATCAAAGGCGATAATGTGCGCGGTTTTCTGCGCCAGCTGGTCGCGAATAACGTCGATAAACTGACCGTTCCGGGCAAAGCTCTGTATTCCTGTATGCTGACCCCGCAGGCCGGCATTATCGACGATCTGATTATTTACTTTTTGTCTGAAACCTGGTTCCGCATTGTGGTCAACGCGGGCACGGCTGATAAAGATGTGGCCTGGATGCTCAAACAACGCGATGCGCTGGCGCCTCATTTGGAAATTACTCCACGGCGCGATATGGCCATGGTGGCGGTTCAAGGCCCCAATGCCCGTGCCAAAGTCTGGCAAGTGATCCCCGGTTCGCAAGCGGTGACGGAAGAATTGAAGCAGTTTCAGTCCGCGGTCGTGGGACAATATTTCATTGCACGTACCGGCTATACCGGCGAAGATGGTTTTGAAATTATCCTGCCTGCCGTCGATGCGCCGGTTTTCTGGAAAGCGTTGCATGCCGCCGGTGTTGCTCCGGCCGGACTGGGCGCGCGCGATACATTGCGGCTTGAAGCAGGGATGAATTTATACGGTCAGGATATGGACGAAACCAAGCATCCGTTGGAATCCGGTCTGGCCTGGACGGTTGATCTGAAAAGCGAGCGCGATTTCATTGGCAAGCAGGCATTACTGGATACTACCGTGACGCACCAATTGGTTGGATTGGTATTGATCGATCGCGGTGTATTGCGTAGCCATCAAGAGGTTGTCGGTCAAAAAGACGGCGCTGAATACAAAGGCGAAATCACCAGCGGCGGTTTTTCCCCCACGATGAATCAATCGATTGCTTTGGCGCGCGTGCCGGTGCAAATAGCCGTTGGCGACGAAGTCGATGTCATCGTGCGTGATAAGAAACTGCGTGCCAAGGTGGTAAAATACCCGTTCGTGCGTAACGGAAAAGTGCTGATTTAATAAAAACTGTAACAAAAATATTACTTTTATCTGGAGTGAAAAAATGAGTATTCCAACCAATTTGAAATATAGTAAATCCCACGAATGGGTGAGATCTGAAGCCGACGGCACGGTAACTGTTGGGATTACCCATCATGCGCAAGAGTTGCTCGGCGATATGGTGTTTATCGAATTGCCAGATGTCGGACGCAAATTGAAACAAAAAGAAGAATGTGCCGTGGCGGAATCCGTCAAAGCGGCTGCCGATGTGTATTCACCGATTTCCGGTGAAGTGACCGAGGTGAATGCTCCGCTGGTCGATGAGCCGGGAAAAATCAACGAAGATGCGTTTTCTGCCTGGCTGTTCAAAATGAAACCCAGCAATCCTGCCGAGATCGACGGATTACTGGATGCAGCGGCTTACACCGAATTGGTGGAAAACGAAGATCACTAAGATTGGTTGCGTTTTTCGCTTTTTAATTTCTCATTACTTTAAGTTTTCAAGATAAATCATGCCGTTTATTCCACATACCGAAGAAGATATTGCCGAGATGCTTGCCAGCATAGGCGCGAAGTCAATTGAAGATCTGTTTGACGAGATTCCCGATGAACTCGTCAGTGGCGAGCTCACCGGCGTTCCGTCCGGCCTCAGCGAACTGGAAATCACGCGTTTGATGATGGAACGCGCGAACCAGGATGGTTTCTACCAGAATTACATCGGCGCCGGTGCGTATGAGCATCACATTCCGGCTGCTGTATGGCAGATCACCACGCGCGGCGAATTTTATTCTTCGTATACGCCATATCAGGCGGAAGCCAGTCAGGGCACATTGCAACTGTTGTATGAATATCAGTCGATGATGGCCTCACTGACCGGCATGGATGTCTCCAATGCCAGTATGTACGACGGCGCCACGGCGTTGGCGGAAGCGGCTTTGATGGCTGTGCGTTCGCATAAAACATCGCGCCGTATCCTGATTCCTAAAACCGTGCATCCGGTTTACCGCCAAGTGGTGCGTGCGATTGTCAGCAATCAAAAGATTGAAGTGGTCGAGCTGCCGTTCGATACCAAGACCGGTCAAGTTGATCCGGCATCACTGGCGAAAACGGATTTTGGCGACTTTGCCGCATTGGTGATTCCACAGCCGAATTTCTTCGGTGTGCTGGAACAAGTCGACGCGCTGACCGATTGGACGCAGAGCAAAGGTGCACTTGCTATCGGCGTTGTCAATCCGACCGCGCTGGCGCTATTGACGCCACCCGGCGAATGGGGCAGCAAAGGTGCGGATATTGCCGTGGGCGAAGGCCAGCCATTGGGTATTCCGCTCTCCAGCGGCGGCCCGTACTTTGGTTTCATGGCGTGTAAAAATGAACTGGTGCGTCAAATGCCGGGCCGTATCATCGGCCGTACCACCGATCTGGATGGTAAAGAAGGGTTTGTACTGACCTTGCAAGCGCGCGAACAGCATATCCGCCGCTCCAAAGCGACTTCCAATATTTGTACTAACCAAGGGCTGATGGTGACCGCAGCCACGATTTACATGTCGTTGACCGGTCCTGAAGGATTGCGCCGTATCGCCGCGCAATCGCATGCCAATACACTGGATTTGGTTGAACAATTGGAAAAAACCGGTGGCGTGAAAAGAACATTCAGCGGATCGACATTCCACGAAACCGTGCTGACTCTGCCAAAGCCGGCCGCGGAGGTGTTAGCCAAGCTGAAACAGAAAGGTATTTTGGGCGGATTTGATCTGCATGCGCATTATCCTGAATTAGGTAACGCTTTGCTGGTTTGCGCGACTGAAACGAAAACGGCGGCCGACTTACAAAATTATGCCAACGCATTGAAACAAGCGCTTGGTTAACATTATTTAAATTCATCTGAGAGGAAAAAACTATGGTTACTTTAAAAGGAAAGCCGATCAAACTTGAAGGTACTTTTCCCAAAGTTGGACAAAAAGCGCCTGCTTTTTCTTTAGTCAATCGCGATCTGCAAGATGTCACGCTGGCCAATTATGCCGGTAAAAAGAAAGTACTGAACATCGTGCCCAGTTTGGATACGCCGGTGTGTGCCATTTCCACACGTAAATTCAATCAACAAGCGAGCAATATGGACAATACCGTGGTGTTGATCATTGCTGCTGATTTGCCTTTTGCGATGAGCCGTTTCTGCGATGCCGAAGGATTGGATAAGGTGATTACGTTGTCAACCATGCGCGGTGCGAATTTCATGAAAGATTATGGCGTTTTCATCGCTGATAGCGCGTTTGGCGGCATTACCGCGCGTGCAGTGATCGTGCTGGATGAATCGGATACCATTATTCACGCCGAGCTGGTTCCGGAAATTGCCGATGAACCCAACTACGATGCAGCTCTAGCTGCTTTGAAGAAATAAACTGAGATTGATCTTACATTATGTTGATATTTGAACACTCACGCAAAGGACGGCGCAATTATACGCAGTCACCGGCGACACCGGCTAGCAAATCCGCGATTCCGCAGAATTTGCTGCGTAAATCCAAAGTGCTTTTACCGGAAGTTTCCGAAATGGATACGGTGCGTCATTACACCCGTTTATCACAAAAGAATTTCTCGATCGATACCGAGTTTTATCCGCTGGGTTCCTGCACGATGAAATACAATCCGCGTGCGTGTAACTCATTGGCGATGCTGCCGCAATTCATATCCCGGCATCCATTGGCGCCGGAAGACACCGGTCAGGGTTTTCTTGCGTCTATGTATGAATTGCAGGAAATTCTGAAATCCGTTACCGGTATGGCGGGTGTCAGCTTGACTCCGATGGCCGGCGCGCAGGGTGAGTTGATCGGCGTGATGATGATCCGTGCGTATCACGAGGCTCGCGGCGATTTTGCCCGTACCGAAATTATCGTACCGGATGCGGCGCATGGTACTAATCCGGCGACTGCGGTGATGTGCGGTTTCAAAGTGGTGGAGATCGCCACCGACAAAGACGGTAACGTCGATCTGGATGCGCTGAAAGCAGCGGTTGGCCCGCAAACCGCGGGATTGATGCTGACCAACCCTTCCACGCTGGGTGTGTTTGAAAAGAATGTGGCCGAAATGAGCCGCGTGGTTCATGCGGCTGGCGGGCTGTTGTATTACGACGGCGCCAACCTGAACGCGGTGCTGGGTAAAGTGAAACCAGGAGATATGGGTTTCGACGTGATTCACATCAATCTGCACAAAACTTTCTCAACTCCGCATGGCGGCGGTGGACCGGGTTCTGCGCCGGTCGGTGTGGCTGAACGGCTGTTGCCTTTTATGCCGATCCCGATTGTAGCCAAAGAAGGCGATACTTATCGTTGGGTTACCGAAAAAGATAAACCGCAATCCATTGGCCGCTTATCGGCGCATATGGGGAATGCCGGCGTGTTGCTGCGGGCTTATATTTATGTTCGCTTGCTGGGCATGCAAGGTATGCATCGGATTTCCGAGTTTGCTACCCTAAACGCGAATTACTTGATGGCGGAATTACGCAAAGCGGGTTTTGAAATTGCTTATCCGAATCGCCGCGCCAGTCATGAATTTATCGTCACGATGAAAGACATCAAGGATAAGACCGGGGTAACCGCGATGAATCTGGCCAAGCGTTTGCTTGATAAGGGCTATCATGCACCGACAACGTATTTCCCGCTGCTGGTGCCGGAATGTTTGCTGATCGAACCGGCCGAGACGGAATCCAAGGAAACCCTGGATGCTTTCGTTGTTTCGATGAAAGAAATCCTGAGCGAAATCGAGTCGCAGCCGGATATGGTCAAAGGTGCGCCGCATACCATGACGGTGCGTAAGCTGGATGATGTCAAAGCCGCGCGTGAGCTGGATTTGGCATGGAAACCCAGTGCTTGAGAACGTTAAAAGTTGTTTTTCATCATTAACATTGGTAGTTGAACTATGCGCACATTGATTTGTGGTTCTATCGCTTACGATAATATTATGGTCTTCCCGGATCATTTTAAGAATCACATCCTGCCGGAGAAAATTCACGTA
Source organism: Proteobacteria bacterium ST_bin16 (assembly GCA_002083595.1). GTDB lineage: Bacteria > Pseudomonadota > Gammaproteobacteria > Burkholderiales > Nitrosomonadaceae > Nitrosomonas. Next base: position 6,911 of record MSXT01000058.1, read on the forward strand.
TTGAATGTCGCCTTTTTGGTTCCGGAAATGCGTCGTGAATTCGGCGGGTGCGCAGGTAATATCGCTTATAACCTCAAGATGCTGGGCGGCGAACCGGTGATGATGGCCACTGTAGGCGATGACTATGCGCCTTATGCAGCACGGTTTCAGCAACTGAGTCTGACACAGGAACATGTGCAGCATGTTGCGGATACCTTCACTGCGCAAGCGTTTATCACAACTGATCTGGCCGATAATCAAATCACGGCGTTTCATCCGGGCGCGATGAATTTTTCCCACCTCAATTCCGTGAAAGAGTCGCGCGATATCCGTTTGGGTATTATCGCTCCAGACGGACGCGATGGTATGTTGCAACACGCGCGTGAATTTCATGAGGCGGGTATCCCGTTTGTTTTTGATCCGGGGCAAGGGTTGCCGATGTATAACGGTGAAGAATTACTCGATTTCATCAACAAGGCGGATTACATCGCGGTCAATGATTATGAAGGTGAAATGTTGCAAGACCGCACCGGTCATCGCTTGGAATCATTGGCGAACAATGCCAAAGCATTGATTATTACTTTGGGAGCGCAAGGCTCCATTATCTATGCGGATGGCAAGAAATTTGAAATTCCTTGTGTCAAACCGAAACAAATTGTCGATCCGACCGGTTGTGGTGATGCGTATCGCGCAGGCTTGCTATACGGTATCGTGAATGATTTCGATTGGCAAACAACTGGTCAGCTAGGTTCATTGATGGGTTCCCTGAAAATTGCCCAGCGCGGCGGACAGAACCATCAATTTTCCCGCGATGAAATTGGCCAGTATTATTTCGAGAGTTTTGGCACGCGCATTTTTTAAAGTAAGTACCTCAGTTTCTCATTTGAATTCGACCCATACCGGTTGATGATCCGAAGCTTCCGTCTCAGCATCAATGCCAATAGTGCTGAGACGGCTTACCAATCCGTCAGTAATAAAAACAAAATCAAAGCACTCCGGTTGATCGACGAAATCTACCGGATGGATCCCGACGGTCGGCGCATGCGGTGTACAGGGATGTATAATCGGCCAAGCATCGTGAAAGTCCGGTGTGCTGTTGTCTTCAATGGGTGCAAGAATTTGCGCACGTTCGGGTGCTGTGGCAGGAAAATTGAAATCGCCGCACAATAATGCTTCCGCAGGTCTGGGAAAAACTTCAAATGTTCCTCCTCGTTCTTCATTCAAGATTTTCCGTTGCGACATGGCGCATGCTGCCCGGTGCATATTCCGGATTGCGTCGATTTGAATTTTTCGCTGCCGTTGAGAATAGTATTCGAGGTGCGTAGTCATGATACGTAACGGTCCAATATCCGCTATCACAACCGCTTCTACCAGCACCCGCTGCATGCTGGGTGCCGCCAATTCCGCTGACCATGGTAGCAAATGCCGCCACACTTGACCGACCGGTAAACGGGTAAAAATGGCATTGCCAAATTGACTGCGTCCGCCTTGGCTATTTGGTACATCCGTAGCTATGCCATAGATGGCAGAGTAACCCGGGAGAAGCGCGGATAGCTGGGCAATCTGGTCTTCACTGTGGCTACCCGGTAAGCCGGGAAAATTGATCGCGACTTCCTGCAAGCAAATGACATCAAAATCACCCAGCTGGCTGATTGTGCGTAAGATGCGGACAAGATCGACACAGCCGTCCAGTCCTCGGCCCCACTGAATATTCCAGCTTAACAGTTTCATATCGAGTGAAGATTTTGTAATGGATGAACTTCAAAGTGTTCGTTGGTAAATAGTCGATCAGATATATTTTTGTGTGCGTTTTCCCACATTCGCGTTAAATGACTTTTGATAAGATCGTAACTATTTTTACAAATAAATTAAACAAAACAGCTGTATCAAGTATAGCAACTCGTGCTAGCTGGGTTGCTGAATTTGTCACTTAGCACTTGCAAAAAATACCACGAAGAAAGCGATGTCATAATTGATTAATATTTTGCGGTGATAGCTTTGACAGTATCGATGCTTCACAAAATAACGCATCATAATTACTGCTTCATTCGTGAGATCTCCGTTTGTCTGAATTAAATCTTTTAAAGTTTTTCAAATTAAGTCCGAAATAAAACTTGGTTGATATTTAGGCAATAAAGAAACCAAACTACTAGCAAATGTTAACCAAGTGGCAGATCGATTAAGAATGGTTTTTTTAAGTGGGAATGTCTTTTAGTAACCCTTCTTCAGATACTCATATAGTGAATCAAAGAATGGCAAATTTGAGAATGAATTTAAAAGTAGTACTGTTTAAAGGTAACGATAAATGACCAACAAAACAGAGCACATACTCGCAAGAATCTCGCACAGAAGAATTGATGACACTAGAGTGCTGATTGTTGTGGATAAATATATCTCTGGCAAGACATTGAAAAATATACTAAATGATTGGGAATATAATATCATTGGTGTTTGCACTTCAAGTCAAGAAGCTTTGGTTAGAGTTAAAAAAGACAAACCTGACTTGATCTTAACCGACATGGAATTGAATGATTGTGATGGTATCTACTTAGCGCAGCAATTAAATTTACAAACTGATAGCACGAATCTTTGTATTTATTTTACAGCTTATGCGAGTGACTTGATTGTGCAACGTACCATGACGATCGCTACTGCCATGGGTTGCGACATCAATAAAAACAGTACAAACAGACATCATGCGGATTTTGAGTCTTGTTTTTGTCAATATTATGGTCTTGATAAATCGAATGATCATATCAAGCAGCTTTCGGTTCAGCCTATCCGGGTATTATTAGTCGATGATCAACAAATTGTACTTTGGGGATTGGAAAAGCTGATTAATAGCGAAAAGCCCAGAATGGAAGTTGTTGGGACTGCAACGAATATTTCCGATGCTAAACGTCTTATCCTGGAGAAGAAACCGGATATTGTTATTCTAAACATATACTTGGATGATATAGATTGCGTAAATTATATTCCTGATTTTGCAAGTGATGGAAATACGCGAGTGGTAATTTTTACTGAGTCACATGATAAAGAAATCATTGACAGAGCAGTACTCAGTGGTGCGCGGGGAGTAGTGCACAGAAAAGAATCGATGCAAACGGTGCTTCGAGCGATTGAGAAGATTTATGATGGTGAATTATGGCTTGATCGCATAACTACAGGCCGTATTCTTCTCCAAAATTCACGCGTACGTGGAAAAATCTCTGCTGCTGATGCAGATTCAGACAAGATTACAATGCTGACACGCAAGGAATGCATGATCCTTAAGGCATTCTCAGATGGAAGCGGTGGGGAACAGAATAAGCAAATAGCGGCAAAATTGTGCATGAGCGAGCACACTTTACGCAATCACTTGACTTCTATATTTAGTAAATTAGGTATTAAGAATCGATTCAGTTTGTTTGCATATGCTAAACAGCATTTCCAACAAGTAGGATCCGCTGTGAACGAGTCAGCTAGAGGTTATTAACACGAGAATGTATTTTCTCGTTTCATCAAACTGACAAAATGTATTAGCAAGTCCAAAACTTGAATAGACTGGGAAATTCACCATAGCAGTAGAGGTTCAAGTCAGAGAATTTCTAAATTGTTTCAGACAGTTATTTTATTTTCCTGGTTTATTCATTTTTCTTATGTAGTTCAGCGATTAAATCCTAATGGTGTGCCCGGACTAATTAATTGCTTCCAAATAGCTTATAAGCGCAAGATCTGAAGGCAGGCTTTATCCCTCACGAGTTACACCTTGCTGCTCCAAATGTTCCTCCACATCTTTCTGGCTGAACCCAATCGCACTGGCAACGCGATCGGCATGACTGACTTTAGAGATGCCAGCGATCAGGCGGTGTGTCGGCCCTTGTGGCATGAATTCGACTTGCAGATACCGGCCGATACCGTCTTTTTGCAGCAATTCACAGAGTTCGTGATTGTGCGTGACCAGTAAAGTACTCGCGCCGAGTTTATGGAATCCTTTCAGGATATATTCCGAAATCGTCATTTTTTCCTCGAAAGTTGTGCCTTCGGATAATTCATCCAGCACCACCAGGCTGCGTGGTGTGGCATTGAAGAATATTTCGCGCGTGCGCTGGAGTTCATGGCCGAAACGTCCCATTGCGGCGCTGAGCTGACCCGGATCGGGTACTTGATAATAGAGATGCTCCGCCGGAACCAGTTGTCCTTGCGTGGCGGGAATATAGCAGCCGATTTGCCCGAGTAACTGGATTTGCACGATGGTTTTGCAATACGCTGTTTTGCCGCCGCTGTTCGGGCCGGTGATGATCAATACTCGGCCTGCCAGATCGAGATGAACATCGTTCGGCACATAATCCGGTATTGCTTTGATCAGCAATGGATTCCTGGCCTGGCTGACGGTTAAACGGTGCTGTTTCTCATCGATAATTTCCGGCAAGATTTTGTCGCTGGCGCATGATTGTCCATAACGGTAGAAAGACAGCAACTCATCGAGTAATCCCAATGCTTCGACCGCTTTAGCCAAATCCGGGCTTTCGCGGAATTGCTTGCGCAGCGGGTAAATGATCGAATCGCGGTCGGAGACACCCATGGCCAGCAGGATAATCGGCAGCACCGGCGCGGTCAGCGCCAGAATGCCGTAACTGATATACGACGTGCCAAACTGCGGCATCAGGTTTTCAAAGAAGAATAAGATGCCATAACCGCCGATCAGGAAAGTCAGCATCGGTATAATTTTAAACAGCGAAGGCTGGAAGCGTGAATACAGATCAAAACCGGATTTCTCTTTTTTAGTTTTGAATTTCCCGCCCATGGAATAAACCGGGCCTTTCATCAACGCGTAAGTTCTCGATTGGCCAAAATCATGGATGGCATCGAGCAGCGTGCGTAAATATGCCGACTGAGGGCGTGGCAATGCGGCGGCTTTCTCAACCAGATCCACCGCAAATTGGGTGCCGTCCTGATACTGCCGGTAGCCGTAGCCGCCGAACTCCAGCTTATCGCTGCGGCTGCTCGGCTCATCGGTTGCAAAACCGCCGGAAAACTCACCATACAGCAGATGCTTCAATGACCGTTCACCGGAAACGACTTTCCCGGTGAATGTCGCCAAAGCGCTATAAAGCTCCGGGTTCGTCTCGATTTCACGCAGCGCGATCTGTTTTTGTTGTATGACCTGCGCATCCTGATCCGGGCGGGCTAGCGATCGGTACAACGCCATGCGGCCGGTTTCGGTTTTTGTATGGTCAATGGCATGAAACAGCGCCTCGGTTTCTATCGCCGCAAATGTTTTCGGATCAAGCGCTTCGTAATCCGCCTCAGTGGGTCGGATATCTTCCATGCTTCGGGGTTGATCGGAGTCGGATAAGATGAATTTTTTGCGCCAGATATCAATCATACGAAAATGTCTATACAAGGTTTTGGATGAATTGCCAGCCAACGGTTTTAAGCGTTAACGAACGTGTAAAATACGCATATTTGCAACGAAACACAACACACGATCACCGGATATCGCACCGACCCTATTCACTCAATCATGCCGCCGCTCAAGAAACCGTTCAAATTAATCAGCTTTGCCCTTATTGCTGGTGCAATCGCACTGGCCGGCTGGTATTACACCCGTCCCAAACCGCTGGAAGTGGAATGGGCAACGATTGCAACCGGTAGTGTCGAAGCCACTATCGTCAACACGCGCGCTGGCACGATCAAATCCTGCCAGCGTTCCGATCTGGCGCCGATCACCGGCGGGCAGATCGCCAAAATCTGGGTGAAGGAAGGCGATCATGTGCAAAAGGGGCAAGTGTTGCTGGAACTCTGGAGTCAGGATTTGCAGGCGCAACGCGAACTGGCGCAGCGGCAGCTAGCGATGGCGCAGGAACGGCGCCGCGAAACCTGCATCCTGGCGGAAAATGCCCGGCGTGAATCGATCCGCACGCAACAATTGGTAGAACAAGGTTTTGTCAGCTCACAACGTGCCGACGATGCCAACGCCAATGCGCGTTCGCGTCAGGCCAGTTGTGAAGCAACTATCGCCGACATCAAACGCGCTGAAGCGCAGATCCGCGTATCGCAAGCCGGAATTGATCGCACCGTGATCATCGCGCCTTTCTCCGGGGTGATTGGCAAAATTTCCGGTGAACTGGGCGAATTCACCACACCGTCGCCTCCGGGCATTCCCACCCCGCCAACGATTGATCTGATCGACGATAGCTGTCTGTATGTTACGGCGCCGATGGACGAAGTCGATGCGCCCAAAATCAAAATCGGCCAAGAAGCGCGCATTACGCTGGACGCGATGCCGGGAAAAATTTTTCCCGGAAAAATCCGGCGCATTGCGCCGTACGTGACTGAAATCGAGAAACAGGCGCGTACCGTCGATATCGAAGTGGATTTTCTGCAAGTTCCGGCGGATACCTTGCTGGTAGGTTACAGCGCCGATGTGGAAGTCGTGCTGGAACGCAGGGACGACGTACTGCGTATCCCGACGCAAGCGATCCGGCAAAATAATAAAGTCTGGGTAGTGGATGCCAAAGATCGTCTGGCCGAACAGCCGCTGGAAACCGGCCTCAGCAACTGGAGCTTCACCGAAATCCGCACCGGCCTGAAAGCGGGCGACCGCGTGCTGACCTCATTTGATCAAGACAAAATCAAAGCCGGTGTTGCGGTGCAACCCAAAAATCCATGATCCGCCTGAGCGCGATTACACGCACATTCCACATGGGCGACCAGACGGTCTATGCATTGAATGGCATCAACCTGAACATCGCTTCAGGTGAATATGTGTCGATCATGGGACCTTCCGGTTCGGGAAAATCGACGTTGCTGAATATCATCGGTTTGCTGGACCGGCCCGACAGCGGCCATTATGAACTCGATGACCGGCTGATCACCGATTTGTCGGAAACGGAGCAAGCGCAAATCCGCCGGGAAAAAATCGGTTTCGTGTTTCAGTCGTTCCACCTGATTCCGCGCTTGACGGCTGCGGAAAATATCGAATTGCCGCTCATCTTGGGCGGCATGCCGCAAGAGCAGCGGCAAATCCGCGTCAATGAGGCGTTGCAGGCTTTTGAGCTGAAGCAGCGCGCCAGCCACCGTCCCGCCGAACTTTCCGGCGGGCAGCGCCAGCGTGTGGCGATTGCGCGCGCGACTATCATGCATCCCAGCGTTATTCTGGCGGACGAGCCGACTGGTAATCTGGATCATCAGATCGGTGCCGAAGTAATGGCGCTGCTGGAAAATCTGCATCACACAGGGACTACGCTGATTGTCGTGACGCATGATCGCGAACTGGGCGCGCGCGCGCATCGTCAGATCGGTATGCGCGATGGAAAAATATTAACAGACCAAGCCGATGACGCTGGCTGATACCCTGCAAACGTCGTTTAGAACGGTTGTGAGCTACCGCGTCCGTTCGCTGCTGATCGTTCTGGCGATGGCGCTGGGTGTGGCTGCGGTCGTGGTGTTGACGGCGCTAGGTGACGGCGCGCGGCAATATGTCGTCAATCAATTTTCTTCCATCGGCACCAATTTGCTGGTCGTATTACCGGGGCGCGCGGAAACTTCCGGTTCATTTCTCGGTGCCGTGCTCGGCCAAACGCCGCGCGATCTGACGTTGAAAGACGCGCAGCTGCTGGGCCGGTTGCCGCAAGTGCGGCGTTATGCGCCGCTCAATGTTGGTGCTGCGGAATTATCCGCCGCCAATCGCCTGCGTGAAGTTACGGTGCTGGGCAGCAATGCCGACTTGATACCGATCCGGCACATGAAATTGGCGCAGGGAGGATTTCTGGCGCACGGCACCGAACGCAACGCGCAAATCGTGCTGGGCGCAAAAATCGCCAATGAATTCTTTCCCCGCAGCCAGGCCATCGGTCAACGCGTGCGCTTGGGCGATAGCCGGTTCATGGTGTCCGGTGTGCTGGCGGCGCAAGGTGAATCGATGGGTTTTAATACCGATGAAATCGTCATCATTCCGATTGACTATGCGCAAGCCATGTTCAATACCACATCGCTATTTCGTATCCTGATCGAAGCCAAAAGCCACAGCGACATTGAGCCGGCCAAGCAGGCCATTTTGGCAACCTTGAAGCAAAGTCACGACGGCGAAGAAGATATTACCGTCATTACGCAGGATGCTATCCTCGCGACCTTTGACCGCATTCTTCACACCATGACGCTGGCAGTTGCCGGAATTGCCGCGGTCAGTTTGATTGTTGCCGGTATCCTGGTCATGAACGTGATGCTGGTGGCGGTCAATCAGCGCACGACGGAGATCGGTTTGCTGAAAGCCATTGGTGCTACATCCAGCGATATCCGCCGGTTATTTTTCGCCGAAGCGGCGTGGTTGTCGTTTGCCGGTGCCATTTTCGGATTTCTGCTGGGGCAATTCGGCAGCCTGATGCTACGCCTGGCTTATCCGCAGCTTCCTGCCTGGGCGCCAGCCTGGGCTTCGATAGCCGGAATCCTGGTGGCGCTGATTACCGGTATTGTGGCCTGCCTTTGGCCCGCCAGCCAAGCGGCGCGGCTCGACGCCGTGAAGGCTTTGAGTAAACGCTAAACAAGCGATGAATATTGTCGACACCTTCCAATTTGCTTTCCGGTCGTTAACGGCGCATCGGCTGCGCACTATTTTATCGGCATCTGGAATTGCCGTCGGTATCGCCGCTGTGGTTTTGCTGACCGCGATCGGTGACGGCGTACAGCGTTTCGTGCTGGCGGAGTTTACGCAGTTCGGCACCAATATCGTTACGATTACGCCGGGAAAAATCAATACGCATGGCGGTTCGCTCGGTGCAATCGGCAGCGCGCGGCTACTGACCATTGACGATGCCATCGCATTGAGACAAAGCCGTTATGCGCAATACACCAATGCCAGCGTGACCGGTAATGCGGAAATTCGCGCGCAAGGCCGCAGCCGCCGCGTAACGGCGTACGGGCAGGGGCCTGATTTTGCGCGGGCGTTCAACATGCAAGTCGCTATCGGGCAATTCCTGCCCGATGACGATCCGCGCAATCCGCGCGCGTACGCCGTGCTTGGCGCTAAAGTGCGCAACGAATTGTTTGGCGATGCCAATCCGCTCGGCGCGTTGCTGCAAGTCGGCGGGACGCGCTTTCGGGTCATCGGTGTGATGGCGTCGAAAGGCAATGTGCTCGGTTTTGATTTTGACGATACGGTTTTTGTGCCTACGGCCCGGGCTTTGGAAGTATTCAACCGGCAAGGCGTGATGGAAATCAATTTTTCCTACCATCCGGATGCGCCGGTGCAAGCCGTGGTCAGCGATATTAACCGCATTCTGATCGCACGGCACGGGCGCGAGGATTTCACCGTCAAACCGCAACAGCAGATGCTCAGCACGTTATCCACCGTGCTCAGTGTGTTGAAGTTCGCGGTCGCCGCGCTGGGCGGTATTTCGTTGATTGTTGGCGCGGTCGGCATGATCACGCTGATGCATATCGCCGTTTCCGAGCGGGTATCGGAAATCGGTTTGCTCACCGCATTAGGCGCTACGCGCGGGCGCATCCGTCTGTTGTTTTTGCTGGAATCGACCGCGTTGTCCACCATCGGCGGCTTGGCGGGGTTGCTCATCGGATCGGGTATCGCCGGGTTGCTCAAACTGCTGATCAGCGGATTGCCGGTGAATATTCCGTGGAATTTTGTGTTCGGTGCGCTCGGTTTGTCGCTGCTGATCGGTCTTGCTGCGGGCGTGGTACCGGCGATGCGCGCGGCAAAATTGAATCCGGTGGATGCCTTGCGCACCGATTAGGCATCGATTTGTCCGGTTGCAGCGCCGGGTCAAATGACAATGGACAATGTCATGCGCTCGTTTTGGGTTGATATATAATCGAATGCACTTCGTTCATACAAGGGTGGGTGCGGTGTGCTGGCACGTAAACAACGCCTGAAAAGCGCGATCAAACTCTGTAATCTCGTAGTACTGACCCATTTAGGCATTGCGTCCTGCCATGCGGTTAACTTCACCTACAAGGGCGGTCCCAGGATTAAGAGCGATGATGGCAATTTCGAGATTGGACTGAACGGCCGCGGGCACTTCGATGTGCACTCGCTCTATCCGGACCAGGCAAACCCGGATTATCCCGCCTTTGGCAGCCAGCTGTTGAGCGGCAATGACCGCGACGGGTTCAACTGGCGCAGAACCTACGCCACCATCACGGGAAAAATTTACGGCGTTAGTTTTAAATTCGAGAATGACTTCGCAGTCAATGCCACCACGGCTTTTCCGCATAGCCTGCGCGAAGCCTGGGTAGCGGCGAAACTGGGTTCCGGGCAGCTGACTGTCGGGCAATTCAAGCCGTACCGGGGATTGGAGGAGATCACCAGCTCCAACGAGATCACCCTCATGGAACGCCCCTCCACGTCATCCACCGGTATCTACAGCGGGCGGCAGTTTTTAAGCGGTATCGGTTATCGCGGGATGATCAAGGATAATCTGGGTTTCGGTATGTATGTCATGAGCCTGTCGCATTTCGGTTTGCCGCTGGAAGGCATCAGCTATGGCGGGCGGGCGGTGTGGCTGCCGGTCGATCAGGAAGGCCATATTGTGCATCTCGGGCTTTCCGCCAGCCGGGACACCGCCAATAAAGACTCGCTGCAAGCTAGTGCTGTCGATATTTATGGTGGACGCCAGGGCATCAGTCAATCGCTGGGCATTGCCGGAGCCAGCCCGAGTGCGCCGAGTCACAACAGCCAATCGACTTTTGCTGCGGAGGCGGCGTATTCCGCCGGGCCATTTACGCTGCAAAGTGAATATGCCATCACACGGCTCGATAACACGCATCAGGTAAACAGCAGCATTAAAGATTCCACTGTCCAAGCGTTCTACGTGCAGGCAAGCTGGTTTGTCACCGGGGAACATGCCGTGTATCGAAAAGACCGTGGCGCTTTCGGTAAACCCCAACCGGGCGGCAAATGGGGCGCGCTGGAATTGGCCGGGCGTTACGATCTGGCGGAAAATTTCAGTCAAAGTCTCAGCGCCAATCCGTGCCGCAGCGGTACGTCAAAATGCCAGGTTGAAGTCATTACGCTGGGTTTGAATTGGTATCCGTATCCGAATACCCGCTTCATGTTCAATTACTATCTGACCGAAGCCATGCGTGGTAATGCTGGCATAGGTACCGCGGCGCGTACCGATCATCTATCGGTTTTTTCTTTCCGCACCCAAATCAGTTTCTAATGCGCGAAGTAAGATAGAATAAACTTTGCTATCCGTTCATGTAGCCAACAATGATTGAGGAGATCACCATGCGCATTTTGCTCGTTTTACTCATAACTTTTTTGATGAACCCCGTTTATGCCGCCTGCAACAGTTCGCTGTTGGATCAGAATTTCCGCAAACTGGCGGGAACCGATACGGTGAATTTGTGCGAAAGCTACGCCGGCAAAGTATTGCTCGTCGTTAACACTGCCAGCAAATGCGGTTACACGCCGCAGTACGAAGGTCTGGAACAGCTGTACGAAAAATACGAGTCCAAAGGGCTGGTGGTTTTGGGTTTCCCGTCCAACGATTTCATGGGACAGGAACCGGGAACCGAAACGCAAATCCAGGATTTTTGCCGCCTGACCTACGATGTCAAATTCCCGATGTTTGAAAAAACGACAGTGAAGAAAGGTGACGCGCACCCTTTTTATGTGCGGCTGGCAGAATTGTCGGGTACTTATCCAACCTGGAATTTCCAGAAATACCTGATCGGGCGTGACGGCAAACTGATCACGCATTTCACGCCGCACACCAAGCCCTCCGATCCTGCGGTAGTGACGGCGATCGAACAGGCTCTGCAATAGTAACGCGATGAACCGGGAACCTGATTCTTCAGGTAATCCAGGCGCACAGAAGCCGGGAATCAGCATTGCCTCGATTCTGGGGTTGTCGGCATTTTTGGGATTAATCACCGGTGCCGGGGCCGGTGTTTCGTTAATCCTGCCAGTCACGCTGATTTCCGCGCTCATTCTCTATTTCAACCGGGATAAAATTGCCGCCGCCGATGTGAAAAAGAGCGCGCAATCGCACGCAAAGCCAGCGAAGAGTCATTATGCCTGGCCGGAACCGGGACAATTTGCCTGCACCGTCTCGGCAGCGCCGTATCAGATGGCAATCGAGCAGTTGATGCAGGAAAATAGTATCCATTTTGAAACCGCCACAGCCACGCAATCGTATGACTTCAAAGTCGAACTGATCCCTGATGCAAGTAATCCCTTCGATACCGACGTCGTGCGCGTTGCAATCCACAACCATACCATCGGTCACTTCAGCCGCCAGCAAGCGCACAGTTTCCGGGACAAACTCGAGGAAATGGAATTGGAAGATCAAATCACGACGTGCCGTGCGATACTTACGCGGAATAACGAAACGGATGGCAAAAAACCGAGTTATGGTGTGAAGTTGGATATTGATATTTAGTGTAAGTCCGGTGATATAGTTAGAATAATTATCTATATGAATAAATATGATAATTTTTTATAAGGTTTCACTTGGTTAGTTATTTAAGATGCGCTTGTACAAATACCTCCATCCTGATCGTGCAGATGTTCTGCGTAACGGCACTATTCGTTTTTCTTCTCCCAAAGTATTAAATGATCCCTTTGAACTTAAACCTTACTTATCAGGTGTAGCTCCAGAAGGCGAAGTTTGCTTAGATTTTGAACAGAAATTACCAGATATAATTGCAGAAGAATATGCCAAACTGCCTCCACATTTTCGTTCAAAACTTTCGATTCAGAAACTTCAAGAACTGGCTAGATCTGAGCTTCCACAGCTAAAGATTCAGTTTCAGGATTTTGCAAAAATGGCTCGGCCGCGGATACAGAAAATAATTTCTGAAGGTTTTGAAGAAATAGTGGGTATCTTGTGTCTTAGTGAATCACCGACCAACCTGCTCATGTGGTCTCATTATGCTGACTCACATCAAGGCTTTGTAATTGAATTTGATAGTACCTCAGCTTTTTTTAATCAAAAGAAAAGCCATCAAGATGAATTCCGTCACCTTCGCAAGGTAATTTATTGCGAACAACGTCCATCCTATACCTTATCGGATGTTAACAATTTTTCACCTTTTCTGACTAAAAGCATCGATTGGAGTTATGAAGCTGAATGGAGGATGCTGTTGCCACTTTCTTCAGCAGCAATGACCGTAGGTAATGGAACGACTACAGTACATTTATTTGAATATCCGAGATCCGCGATTAAATCAATAATTCTTGGGTGTCGCATGAATGAATCAAAAGAAAAAGAAATTCGCCAAATTATTGCTAATGCAGATATATTCAAAAATGTAGCCTGTTTGAAAGCTGAAGTTGATGAAGTGCACTATCGTTTACACATAATGTAAAACTAGTAGGATTGATGAAGTTAAATTTCATTTATGTGAGCAAATAAATAATCAGATAGTATTTTTTCATTTAATTACAAATGTATAGCAACATAAAGATTTCAATAATGAGAAACACAAGACGTAAATTAATATTTTTTTTATACAAGTAACTTACGTACTCTCATAACATAATGCTGCTTCATCTACGCATCACGCGTCCCGTCAGTAGCCTGGAACGATCCGTTGCCCTCTATCGCAATGGCCTGGGTCTTGAAGAAATCGGCCGTTTCGAGGATCACGAAGGATTTGATGGCGTGATGCTGGGTAAGTCCGGATTGGATTATCACTTGGAATTTACTTACTGCCGCACTCATCCGGTTAATCCGGCACCGGCACCGGAAGATTTACTGGTTTTTTATCTGCCGGAAATTGACGAATGGCGGGAAACTTGTTTACGCATGCTCGCTGCGGGTTTTATCGAAGTGGCATCGTTCAATCCTTACTGGCAATATCATGGCCGGACCTTTGCTGATCCCGATGGTTACCGCATCGTGCTGCAACAGGCCGCTTGGAGGTAATGGTTTTTAGAACCGGGAACGGGAGCATCCGGAAAATTCCGGGTGTGCTGTTTGATAATATATCAACGTTGATGATGAATTTCTTCACCTGGAAGCTTCTTCGCCCACGTGTCATGGTGTGAGCGAAGAAGCTTTTTGCACTGCAACTGAATGCGTATGGAGTTAATTCACGCGAATGCCAATATACGTGGCGTTATTGGTTTCACTGCGTTCACTATACGCATTGTTGTAATCGATGATGGCGCCGACCCAATAGGTTTGTCCGCTGACCAGATCGGTTGGGATAACCAGGAAAGTGTTGAATGTGGTGTCGGGAAAGCCGCGGTATAAGGTGACGTTGCCTTCTCCCAGGAACCGGTCGGCCACGCTGATGATGTCATTGCTTGACAAGTAATAGCCCACCTTCGCGGACAGCGGACTGGTTTTGCCAAGATTTTCGTAGGTCAGCTCGAGTTTGATGGTTTGCCCTTTGTTGACGCGGTACACGGGCTCAGCCGTGCCAGCTACTTTTGCCAGTTCGATATTCGATGTGTCAAGGATGCGGGTGCGGCCATGCGTACTGTATTCGCCGCTGCTGCCGGTATGTTTCCAATGCACTACGCCGAGATCTTCCGGGCCGCCTGTCCATAGGCCGTACACCGCTACCAATCCATTGTTGGCATCCTCGCCGCTGTAAGCGGTTGCAGTCGCACCGTTGGCGTGGATATGCGTCCAGTCGGATCCCATGATGTTATAGGTATTGGCGGTATGGGCCAATCCGGCGGCGTGCCCGAATTCATGCATGGCAGTCGTTTGGAATGGCCGGTTTGCACCGCCGTATGGCCACAGGCTGGTTTTGCTGGTGGTGTAGTGAAAGGCCACGCTGTTATTGAATATGACATCCGCTTCTTTCAGCGTGCAATCGCCTTTAAACCAAACATAAGTGACTGCCGGATAGGTGCCGATGTTCGGGCCGTTATTAGCTTCCCACCAGGCTTCGTTTTCATTGTTGTTGGCGGCAACGGCGGGTTCGTTCCAAACCACGCCGAAGCTCAGGTTGCTGGGATTGCCGTTCCAATGTGAAACCACCGAGGATAGGGCATCCCGCCAGGGACCTACGGGAAAGCCGACGGATGATGCGCGGACGGTGTAATTGTTGCCGCTCCATTTGGTTGAGCTGCCGCCGCATTTGATCGTGGTGTAAGCGAATGCTTGCTGAGCCATGCTAGCCAGAAACAGCGCGGCAAGTAATTGGTTGAATCGCGATGCGTTCATGATAAGTCTCCTAATCGTTGGTTCTTGCTGTGAATGCAGTGTTCAGATTCCGTGTGGAAATGCGTTTTAATGTTTGCGGATCGCCATTTCTTCCGGGCGTATCGCTTCCGGATCAAGCTTGTGGATAACCGGTGTCACAGCGGGTGCGGCCAGCGGTTTTGCTTTTCCAATGGAGAACTGCTCATGAACTGGAACGCTTCTGGCCGCTTTAAGAGTGCTGAGTGCTTGCGGGGTATAGTGCTGATTCACGCTGTCGCCAAGGAATTTACGGAATTGCACTGGTGTCAGTTTTTTAGCATCGGCTGGCGGAGTCCATTCCACTTTGTTTTCGGTTTCAAAGGTAAACTCGTGAACACCGATGCGATGGGTCACGCTTTTCTTTTCTTCATTGAATTTGCCTTGGTCGAGCTGACCGTTGCTCAGCAGCCAGATTTCTTGCCAGGCATCCGAATGCACGGCATCTTTGCTGATACGGAAGCGGCCAAAATTACCGCCGACCACCGGCGAAATTTCCACGCCGTTGCCGCGCACGAATACGATGTCCTGATCGCCCGCTTGAAATAACGGTACGCCCGGAATAATCAGGGTATTGCCGGCATCGTCAGGCCCGCCGCGGAAGCGCAGCGTGATCAATTTATCTTCACTGGAGCGGCCCTTGAAGTTTTTGGTAATCTCGTAAGTGACATAGGTATGCGGCATGGATACATCGTCCGCTTTGAGAATATCCGAGGTGCGGTATTCGACGTTGACCACCTTGCCTTCAAAAATCAGATCGGCGTTATGCACCAGCTCCGAAGTGTTAGTGCCGTCCGCGTGCGACGCAAACGTGTGCGTGATAACCATCGACAGGGTCAAACCCAGAATCGCTGCTGCTAGTGTTTTTACTTTCATCATAGTTCTCCTCAAACGGGGTGGATCATTGCGTTGCTGAACCGGTTTTGCATAAAACCGTAAAAATTAAAGCAGATGCCAAAAGATAAGATTTTTTGCCGGATCAGTCAGTGACAAAAACCACAGTTCCATGCCGTCAAATGAATGCATTGCAGTTTACGATGGATTTTCAATGTAGTAGAAGTGAATGTGCGATGCTCTTGCTGCGTTTATTATAATCAGCAGTCAATTGCACGAGTGATCAGTCCGGTTTTAACCATCGATGAAAACGCGTATGCTCACGATGTTTGAGTAGGAATTCAGTTCCAAGAAATACAAAAATGACTTTACCGCCTTATTTGTACAAATATGAGTCGTTTTCGACTCAGTCACTGCAAAATTTGAAAAACCAAGTCATTTATTTTGGTTCGCCACTGAAATTTAACGATCCTTATGATTGTGCTCTTTCGCCCAATATTAAAAATATCACCAACGATGATCTTGAAAAATTTGAAGTATATCTACAATCAAATCCAGAACAGGCGAATTGGCTTAAAAATCAATATGGAAAAGATTTTTCTACTCCATTAAAAGAAATGCTTCTCCGGATCGGGAAGAAATTTATAGATAATAAAATTGGAGATTTCTTGAAAGAACGTGGAGTTTCTTGTTTCTCGGAGAGAAAGGATAGTCTTTTGATGTGGTCGCATTATGGTGATCACTGCAAAGGATTTTGTTTAGAATTTTCGACTTCTGAAGATGATGTTTTTAAGAAAATGAGGAAAGTTGGTTACAGCTCGAAAATGCCGGAGATTGATATCGTTGCGATGTTTTGTGACGAGGATTATGACACAATAATTAACAATCTTTATTGCACTAAAGCGACTGATTGGGCTTATGAACAAGAATGGAGAGCAATTCATAGCGAGGTTGGAACAGAATATGGTTATCCATCTTCAGTGCTGACTGGAGTTTATTTTGGTCCAGATATGGAGTATGCGGCTACTGAAATCATCGCATTAATTCTTGCTGGTCAAAATGAGTATGTGAAGCTCTGGAAAGGTTCACGTAGCAAGGAAAGCTTTTCTGTCGAATTTCAGCAGATAACATATACTCCCTATTTAGAAGCAAAACGTAAAGGTATGTTGAAGAGTAAAGATGAATAATGCGCAGTTTTTTATTGTGCAGATGAAAAACATTCAGTGTAATGAGTTGTTTGTTACATTCATTAGAGAAAACTCGAAATTCATTGATAGCCAGTAATTGATGATAATCCATAGATATCAACATCAACGCTAGACGAGTCATAATGCTTAATCTTGATGAATCCTATCGTCACACTTCCAAACTTAATGTCAGATTGTCAGCAGGGGAAATCGATGTCATCCGTGCGACAGTGCATGGTTTGCTCGGAGATGGTGCGCGTATTCGCATTTTCGGTTCCAGGGCTCGATTGGATGAGAAGGGCGGGGATATCGATATCCTGATCGAAACGGAGCAAAAACTGTCCGATCGCGTTGCAACTGCATGCCGGTTAACCAGTCAATTGCAAATGCAGCTCGGTGATCAGAAAATCGATGTCATCATCGTCGACCCGGAGACACGGGAACAGCCAATCCATCAAATTGCACGCAAAACCGGGGTGGTGCTTTGACAGCAGATACGCTCAAAATCGAATCGATCCGGTTGCTGGCGCTACTGAAAATCGTGCGGCGTGAGGGCGCATTGCTGCAGAAAACGGATGCGCGATTATTCACGATGGAACTGGATGCTGCCTGGGTGGAGCGGCTGGAAAACGATGATGATCTGGCGGAACGTCTGGATGCGTTTGTATCGCGTTTTGGCCGGATGCAGGATACTGTGGGAGATAAACTGATACCGGCTCTACTCCGGTCGATGGCGGAAAAAACCGGCAGTGCGTTGGATAACTTGAATCGGGCTGAGAAACTCGGTTTGTTGCCGTCGGTCGAGCAGTGGTTGGATGCGCGCAATTTGCGCAATAAGTTGATTCACGAGTATGTGTCAGATCCTGAAGAATTTGCCGCAGCATTGAACAAAGCACATGAGATGGTTTCATTATTGGTTACCGTCTACAACAGCATTAATCGTTATGTTCGCTCGCGTATTTCGGCGGCGGAGTGGCCGGAGTTATTACCTTAAGGAGAAGTGATATCCATGAAAATCCACGAATACCAAGCCAAAGAAATTTTACGCACATACGGTGTTGCAACGCCGCAAGGCATTGCGTGTTTCAGCGTCGACGAGGCGGTGAACGCTGCCAGGCAGCTGGGCGGCGATGTGTGGGCGGTTAAGGCGCAGATTTATGCAGGCGGGCGCGGCAAGGGCGGCGGGGTGAAGGTGGCGCGGTCGTTGGACGAAGTGCGGCAGCGTGCCGGTGAGATATTGGGCATGCGGCTGGTGACGCATCAGACCGGCGCGGAAGGGCAAATTGTGCATCGTCTTTTCATCGAGCAAGGTGTAAAGATTGAGAAAGAATTTTATGCCGGCATGGTGGTTGACCGGCGGCAGCAGCGTGTGTGTTTGATGGCGAGCTCCGAAGGCGGCATGGAGATCGAAAAAGTAGCCGCCGAAACACCGGAGAAAATTCATAAAGTGTTTATCGATCCGGTTGCGGGGTTGAATCAGCAACAAGCCGAGGACATCGCGCAAAAAATAGGTATTCCGGCGCACAGCCTGCCGCAGGCTGTGTCATTACTGCAAGGGCTGTACCGGGCGTTCGATGAAACCGATGCATCATTGCTGGAGATCAATCCGCTGGCGTTGACTGCGGAAAAACAAGTGATCGCGCTTGATGCGAAAATGAATTTTGACGATAACGCGCTGTTCCGCCACGCTGACATTGTTGCGTTGCGTGATCTGGACGAAGAAGATCCGGTCGAGATCGAGGCGTCTAAGCACGAATTATCGTATATCCCGCTCGATGGCAATATCGGTTGCCTGGTGAACGGCGCTGGCCTGGCGATGGCGACGATGGATATCATCAAATTGTACGGCGGCAACCCGGCTAATTTTCTCGATGTCGGTGGCGGTGCGACGGCGGAAAAAGTCACTGAGGCGTTCAAGCTGATGCTGCGCAATCCCAAATTGCAGGCGATTCTGGTGAATATTTTCGGCGGCATCATGAAATGCGATGTGATTGCGCAAGGTGTGGTCGCCGCAGCACGCGAGGTGCAGTTGAACGTGCCGCTAGTGGTGCGTCTGGAAGGCACCAACGTCGATCTCGGCAAGCAGATTCTCGCCGATTCCGGTTTGCCGATCATCTCGGCGGCGGATATGGCCGATGCGGCGCAAAAAGCGGTCAACACGGCGCAGTCGAAACCGTCTTCGTGCGGTTGTCAGAGTTAATTATCTCAGGAGCACACTATGTCTATTCTGATCAATCGCAACAGCCGCGTCATGACGCAAGGCATTACCGGAAAAACCGGCCAATTTCATACGCGCATGTGCCGCGACTACGCCAACGGCAAGGCATGTTTCATGGCCGGGGTTAACCCGCGTAAACCAGGTGAGGATTTTGAAGGTATTCCCATTTATGCTACCGTCAAGGAAGCCAAGCAACAAACCGGCGCCAATGTGTCGGTGATTTACGTACCGCCGCCGTTTGCCGCCGCGGCGATCGACGAAGCGGTGGAAGCCGAGCTGGATCTGGTGATCTGCATCACCGAAGGCATTCCGGTGCGCGATATGATTCGCACACGTTATAAAATGCAAGGTAAGAAAACCCGCCTAATCGGCCCGAATTGCCCCGGTATCATCACGCCGGATGAGCTCAAGATCGGTATCATGCCTGGTTATATCCACAAAAAGGGCCGCATTGGCGTGGTGTCGCGTTCCGGCACGTTGACCTACGAAGCGGTGGCACAATTGATGGCGCTTGGACTCGGACAGTCGACTTGCATCGGTATCGGCGGCGATCCGGTTAACGGTTTGAAACATCTCGATGTGTTGCAATTGTTCAACGACGACGATGAAACCGATGCAGTGCTGATGGTCGGAGAAATCGGCGGCAGCGACGAGGAAGATTGCGCGCGCTGGGTCAAGGAAAATATGCGCAAACCGGTGGCCGGGTTCATCGCTGGCGTCACGGCACCACCGGGTAAACGCATGGGACATGCCGGTGCGATCATTTCCGGCGGCAAGGGAACGGCTCAGGAGAAACTCGATGTGATGGAATCCTGCGGTATCAAAGTCACGCGCAATCCGGCTGAAATGGGTAAATTGTTGAAATCGGTTTTGTAGTTTATTGAGTAATGAGCAAAGGTACATTCATGCATTTTCGTTTATCGTTTCTAATGATTTTTTTTGTTGTCGTCGTTTCCGCGTGCAGCACAATGCCTGACAAGCAGCACCCGTTGTCCGATAAGCAACTGCCACTGCCCGGTAAGAAGCCGGAGCGCCCGGCAGGTCCGCTGCCGGAAAGCGCCAAACCCAAATACAACCTGACCGGTTATCCGGAAAATACGCAGCAGGGCTATATCGATGGCTGTGAAACCGCGAAAAGAACCAGTTGGGCTTTCAAAGACCTGAATCGCTATGACAAAGACGGACAATATCGCATGGGTTGGGATGACGGCTTTGCTTTGTGCACGGGGAAGAAATAGTGCTTTTCAGTAACTAGCCGCAATGTCCCGTCTTTATTTTTGCTTTAGTCTGTTGCTTCTGCAAAGCATCCTGCCGGTTGCTGCTTTTTCGCAAGGATTGCCGCCAACTGTTAAGCAAAAACTGCAACAACTGGCCATTCCGGAGACAGCAACCGGTGTGTACGTGCAGGAAATTGGCAAGAATCAGCCGATTGTCGCGGTCAATGCGGATGCGGCGATGAATCCGGCATCGGTGATGAAATTGCTCACGACGTATGCCGGACTGGAATTACTAGGCCCGGCGTATACCTGGCCGACCATGCTGTACGCCAATGGCAAGATGGCAGACGGTGTATTGCAGGGCGATCTGATCATCAAAGGGTACGGCGATCCCAAGCTGGATCTGGAGAATTTCTGGTTGCTGATTCATCGCCTGCGGCAAACCGGGTTGCATGAGATCAAGGGCAATCTGATACTCGATCACTCGCACTACGACATTCCCGCCGACGATCCCGGCGAATTCGACGGACAACCCTATCGCACGTATAACGTGCTGCCGGAAGCGTTGCTGGTGAATTACCGCACATCGACCATCCACCTATTTCCAGAACCGGACAGAAATTCGGTGCGTGTGGTGGTCGACCCCTTACCGGAATCTTTGCGGGTGGAGAATAATTTAAAGCTTACCCAGGGTAAGTGCGGCGATTGGCAGAATCTGCTGACGATTGAGGTTGTTCCCGGCAAGGAAGAGAAAAATGATTTTACCGTGGCTTTGAACGGGAGTTTTTCCCGGCAGTGCGGCAAACAGTCGTATATGTTGAGTCTGCAAGACAGTGCTGTGTATACCCGCGACCTGTTTAAACGCTTATGGGCACAGCAGGGTGGACTATTTGACGGCGATGTGGTGCTGGGCCGGACGCCGCAGAATTTACCGCCGCTGAAAATTTATCAATCTCCGCCGCTGGCGGATATCATCCGCGGCATTAATAAATACAGTAACAATATCGCTGCGCGCCAGCTGTATTTAACACTGGGCACGGGCGATGTGGTCAGCAATAACTCTACCGCGACGCTGACCAAATCGGAGGCGGCAATCCGGCAATGGCTGGCATCCAAGCAATTGAGTTTTCCGGAATTGGTGGTGGAAAACGGTTCCGGCTTATCGCGCAGGGAACAAATCAGCGCGCGGCATATGGGGCAGTTGCTGTTGACCGCATTTAACAGCCCGGTGATGCCGGAGTTCATTTCATCACTGCCGATTGCGGCGGTCGATGGCACGCTGAAAAACCGTTTTACCGATACTCCGGTGAAAGGATTAGCGCATATGAAAACCGGCGCACTCAACAATGTGCGTGCCTTGGCGGGTTATCTGCTGGATAAATCGGGGCGGCGCGTTATCGTGGTCTTTTTTGTCAATCACGAGCAAGCCGGACAGTCGCGCGCCGTCATGGATACGCTGGTGCAGTGGGTGTATAACCGGCAATAGGCTTTTCCCTACGATAAATAGGCCTATTGCTTCAAATGCTTTTTCGGCGTAGAGTTTCGACTCAAGGTAGGTGATCTATTTTGAAATCAGGTGTTTCCTTTCAACCCTCGAGGGAGTGCACAAAATGATGAATGAATATAAGTCTCTCAACGTGCAATGCCTATCCGGCACTGTACACATTTCCCATCCCCTGCCATCCATTCCGGTCACGTTCGATTCTCCCGCGCTGGAAGTAATGACCGATTTACGCACCATCCATGCCGCAGTTATTGCACCTGGCGTACCGATGGAAATTGCCAATACTTACATGATGCAACGCGGTATCCGTACGCTGTTGGTCATGAACAATGACAATACGCTGGCCGGAATCATCACGGCTACCGATATCCTGGGCGAGAAGCCGATGCGCTTTATTCAGGAGCGTGGCGTGAAGCATAATGAAATTCTGGTGATGGACATCATGACACCGCTGGATAAACTGGAAGCCATTTCGCTGGATGAGGTGGTGCATGCGCGGGTCGGTAATATTGTCGCCAGTTTGCGCGAAAGCGGCCGGTTGCATGCACTGGTGATTGACGATAACACCATCGGGCTGCCCAGGATTTGCGGTATTTTTTCCTGGACGCAAATAGAGAAACAATTGGGTATGATTATCTCCCCCAACAATGTTGCGAAGAGCTTTGCGGAAATCGAATCGACGTTGATTGCCAGCTAGATCCGGAATTCATTCAAGCAAACGAAGAAGCAGCGCGATTTGATTCCGTTTACGGCTACTGGAATGGAGCCATGAACGGAATCACTATTTTCTGTTCAGATTTTACTATCCAAACCATTCTCGGCAATTTCCGCCGCGCGAAGAATGGCTTTGGCTTTATTCTGCGTTTCTATCCATTCGTTTTGCGGCACCGAATCAGCGACGATTCCCGCGCCTGCTTGAACATGCAGCGTTCCGTCTTTGATGACAGCGGTGCGGATGGCGATAGCCAAATCCATATCGCCGTTGAAGCCGAGATAGCCGACCGCTCCTGCATACACGCCGCGTTTGGAAACTTCCAGCTCATCGATGATTTCCATCGCGCGTACTTTCGGTGCGCCGCTGACGGTGCCGGCCGGGAAAGTCGCGCGCAGCACGTCGATGGCGCTGAGCTCAGGTTTCAATTTACCTTCCACGTTGGACACGATGTGCATCACGTGTGAGTAGTTTTCGATTTGCATTTTTTCCGTCACTTTAACCGTTCCGGTTTGCGCGACGCGGCCAATGTCGTTGCGGCCTAAATCCATCAGCATGACGTGTTCGGCGATTTCTTTCGGGTCGGCTAACAGATCGGCTGCCAATTCAGCGTCTTCCTGCGGATTTTTGCCGCGTGGACGTGTGCCTGCAATCGGCCGGACAGTCACGTTACCGCTTTCAAGGCGTACCAGAATCTCGGGTGAAGCGCCGACGACATGGAAATCATCGAAGTGATAAAAGAACATGTACGGTGACGGATTGAGGCTGCGCAACGCGCGGTACAGCGCCAGCGGCGATGCGCCAAAAGGCTTGCTGGTACGTTGTGACAGTACCACTTGCATGATGTCGCCATCGAAAATGTAGCGTTTGGCCCGCTCCACTGCGGCTTTGAAATCCGCCTCGGGAAATTCGGGAATGGCAGCAGCGGAGGCAACCGCTTGTTCGGTTGGAATCGTGATCGGCTGACGCAGTTTGGCCAGCAGTGTTCTTAAACGGTTTTGCCCGTCCGCATAAGCGGTTTTATTTTCCGGGTTCACATAAACGATCAGGTACAGCTTGCCGGAAAGGTTGTCTACTACCGCGAGTTCTTCCGATAGCAGTAACAGCATATCCGGCGTATTCAGAACGTCCGGTTTGGCGTGACCCTGCAATTTGTGCTCGATGTAACGCACGGTATCGTATGAGAAGTAACCCGCCAAGCCGCCGCAGAAGCGCGATTTTCCAGCCGGGCAGGGCGCCGCTTTGAATTGTGATAAATAGGATTCGACAAAAACCAAGGGATTACTGACGGTAACTGTTTCCGACCAATCCGGACTGATCGTGGTAACCGAATTTTCACGCGCTTCGATACGCGTTGTTGCCGGTAAGCCGATGATCGAAAACCGGCCGAAACGCTCACCGCCTTGCACCGATTCCAGCAAATAAGAATAAGGCTGGTTTGCCAGCTTCAGATAGATGGATAACGGTGTATCGAGGTCGGCAAAAGTTTCCAGTACAACCGGAATGCGGTTGTATCCTTGCTGCGCGAGCTGATTGAATTCGGCTTCCGTCATGTGCGCAGTCAGGGCAGTTTGGTAATCAATTTGGATGCATCTACCAGCGACTCCACGATGGCATCGCAATCCAATTCGTACACGTTACGCCCTTCGTTATAACCATAGGTAACACAGAACACGTGACAGCCCGCCGCGCGAGCGGCGATAGCGTCATTGAGCGAGTCGCCGATCAGCAGCGCTTCATGCGGTTGTGCGTTGAAGTGCTTGCAGATATGCGTCAGTGGCATGGGGTCCGGTTTTTTCTTCGGCAAGCTGTCGCCCGACAGAATGATTTCAAATTTATCGAACAATCCGGTGGCGCGCAGCAGCGGCAGCGTGAAAGCTTCCGCTTTATTGGTGATGCAAGCCAGTCTGAAACCGGCTTGTTGGAGTGCTTTCACACCTTCAACCACGCCCGGATAGGGGCGTGTGTTCCGGCTTAGATTGTTCGCGTAATGCTGTTCATAAATCGGCAATGCTTTGGCAAACAAAGCGGCATCCGGTTCACCATCGAGCTGGCCGGTCAGAGTGCGTTTGACGAGCTTTTGTATGCCTTTGCCGATATACGAGCGAATCGTTGCCGTCGATTGCTCCGGCATATTCAGATCTTTCATCATCAGGTTCGCGGATAACGCGAGGTCCTCGGCGGTGTCGAGCAGCGTGCCATCGAGATCGATCATGATGACTTTGACCGCTAACGGAGGCTCGATTTTTCTTGCCGGAGCGTTTGTGTTGCTAGAGAGACTTGGGTTCATTTGAATACAGGAAACAGCCGTTTCAGTGAGTTAAACTTTTGCCAATTCAGCGCGGAATGCAGCCAGGATGGAATCGTAGCGATGCGGATCGGCGTCCTTGCCAGCTTGATAAATAGCGGATCCGGCGACAAAAGTATCGGCACCGGCACGGGCGATTTCGGCAATGTTGTCAACTTTCACGCCACCGTCGATTTCCAGCAGAATGTCTCTGCCACTCGCATCGATGCGTTTTCTAACGGCGCGTAGTTTGTTCAGCGCTTCGGGAATGAATTTCTGTCCGCCAAAACCGGGGTTGACCGACATGATCAGAACCAAGTCCAGTTTGTCGAGCACATGATCCAGATAATGCAGCGGTGTGGCCGGGTTAAATACCAATCCCGCCTTGCAGCCTTGTTCCTTGATCAGGCCAATGGTGCGGTCGATATGGTTGGAAGCTTCCGGGTGAAATGAAATGATGTTGGCGCCGGCTTTGGCGAAGTCGGGAATAATCCTATCCACCGGTTCGACCATCAAATGCACATCGATAATGGCATCGGTGACCGGACGAATGGCTTCGCAAACCAAGGGACCGATGGTGAGATTCGGTACATAGTGATTGTCCATCACGTCAAAATGAACGATATCTGCGCCTGAATCAATCACGTCGGTGATCTCTTGACCTAGTTTGGCAAAATTGGCGGAAAGGATACTGGGGGCAATGCGATACATGAAAAAAACCTCTCAATTAGCAAATCCGGTATTTTAACCGCAAATGACAAGCTGCGCGTAACAGAGTGAAAATTATTGCGTAAATTATTCCCATCGATACGTCTTAAACTTTTTCTTGGTAAACTACTGCCAAAAGTAAAAACAACCTGGACTGCAAGATGACCGAAGAGAAGAAGTACGAAATCGATGTTACGGTACGCACGTTGTATCTGCCCGATCAATCGGATGAAGAAGCGGATAGGCATGTGTTCGCCTATACCATTACCATAGCTAATAACGGTACGGTGGCTTCCCAACTGATCAGTCGGCACTGGATCATCGATAATGGCGATGGCACTACTCAGGAAGTACGCGGGTTGGGCGTTGTGGGCGAGCAACCCTTGCTGAAGCCGGGCGATAGCTTTGAATACACAAGCGGAACGGTCATTTCGACATCGGTCGGATCGATGAAAGGAAGCTATCAGATGGCGGCGGAAGACGGTTATCACTTTGACGTTGCGATACCGGAATTCATTCTGAGCGCGCCGAGAATATTGCATTAGTGCGACCGGATTTTTTGTTTAATTTCATGCTTGATATTTTCACATCACCGGTATTTTGATGACCGGAAAACTGTATTTAATCCCAACTCCGATCAGTCAGGAAAATATGGCTTGGGCTTTGCCTGTGGCAGTGCAGCAATGTATCGAGGAATTGTCCTATTTCATCGTCGAACACCCTAAAACGGCGCGGCAGTTTCTGCGACAACTGAATTGCAAATTGCCCTTGCAGGACTTGCATATGCAAACTTTGAACGAACATACGCCGGCAAAAGATGTGCGGGCGTTGCTCGATCCATTGCTGGCCGGGCATGATGCCGGTTTGTTGTCGGAAGCGGGATGTCCGGCGGTAGCCGATCCGGGAGCTGAATTGGTTCGCCTGGCGCACAAAAACAATATTGTCGTGACACCGCTGGTTGGTCCTTCCGCCATTTTGCTGGCGCTGATGGCGTCGGGTTTGAACGGACAACGGTTTGCTTTTCATGGCTATTTGCCGGTGGAAAGTGTTGCGCGGGCAAACAGAATTGTTGAGCTGGAAAAATTATCGATCAGTTTGCAGCAGACGCAGATTTTTATTGAAGCGCCTTACCGCAACCAGAAATTGCTGGAGCAATTGGTTAGTGTGTGCCGTGACAGTACGGATTTATGCGTAGCGAGTCATCTCACCTTTTCCAGCGAGATGATTATGACCAAACCGGTTAAGGAATGGCGGCGTTCATTGCCGGATATCAATAAGATACCGGCTATTTTTTTATTGCACGGATAAAATTTACTGACAGGGTTTCGTTGAATCGCAGTTCGCGGGAGTTACTGACCGGGTTGTTTTTTCTGAATGAATTCGATTTTGTATCCGTCGGGGTCTTCGATAAATGCAATCACCGTTGTGCCGTGCTTCATCGGGCCCGCTTCGCGGGTTACTTTGCCACCCATCTTTTTGGTATTTTCGCAGGCTTGGTAAGCATCGTCCACTTCGACGGCAATGTGTCCGAAGCCATCACCAAGGTTGTACGACGGCGTGTCCCAGTTGTGCGTCAGCTCCAGAACAGTGCCGCTGGCCTCATCCTGATAACCGACGAAGGCAAGGGTGAATTTACCGTCGGGATAATCTTTGCGGCGCAGCAGTTTCATGCCCAGCACTTGCGTATAGAATGCCAGTGATTGGTCGAGATTGCCGACACGAAGCATGGTATGCAAAATGCGCATTTATATCTTCACCATCTCAAAATCTTCTTTACGTGCGCCGCATTCCGGGCAAGTCCAGTTGATCGGCACATCTTCCCAGCGCGTGCCCGGTGCAATGCCTTCATCCGGAGATCCCAGGGCTTCATCATAGATGTAGCCGCAAATTAAGCACATATAACGATTGAATTCACGATTCTCTTCGGTAGGCATGATAGATAGCAGTTTCCTTTTAGGTTAAAATGACATTTTACGGTATTAATGCATGTTACAGCCACCCCCAATCGTACTTTCTTTTGCAGCCAATGACCCCACCGGCGGAGCAGGTCTGCAGGCTGACCTGCTAACCATAGCCAGTATGGGCTGCCACCCGCTATCGGTAATGACCGCCATCACGGTGCAAGATACAACCGGCGTGGATGATGTCATGGCGCTGGATCCCGAATGGGTTGCCGATCAAGCCCGGGCGGTGTTGGAAGATATGCCGGTGCACGCATTTAAAATCGGTTTATTGGGCAGCGTTGAGATTATCGCCGCGATCGCCGAAGTGATTTCCGATTATCCGCATATTCCGCTGGTTATGGACCCGGTACTGACCTCCGGGCGCGGGGACGAGCTGGCGAACGAAGAAATGATCGATGCGATGCGGGAATTATTGCTGCCGCAAGTCACCATATTGACGCCCAATAGCCTGGAAGCCAGGCATCTCGCGCAGCAGGACAATGACAGCAGCGAAAACAAACTGGATTTAAATCTTTGCGCGCAGCGATTGCTGCATATGGGATGCGAGTATGTGCTGATAACCGGTACGCATGAGAATACCGCCCAGGTGACGAACACGCTCTTTGCCGCGGATGGCGTTGTGCGCGCGGATAATTGGGAGAGACTGGAGCATACTTATCACGGTTCGGGTTGCACGCTGGCCTCGGCGATAGCCGCCTCATTGGCCAATGGCTTGTCGATCAGCGAAAGTGTGTTGGAAGCGCAGGACTATACTTGGCATACACTGCAGGCAGGGTTCCGTCCCGGCATGGGACAATATATCCCCAACCGGCTTTTCTGGGTTAGAGATGCCGAAGACGATCACGACCACGATGAAAAGAGCTAATCGTTGAAAAACCCAAGGATTAGCGGGCTGTACGCGATAACGCCGGATCAGAGCGATACGGATGATCTGCTGAATAAAACGCAGCAGGCGCTGGAAGGCGGCGCACGGCTCGTGCAATATCGCAATAAATCAGCGGATAAGATGTTGCTGAAGGAACAAGCTAAATCATTGTTGCAGCTGTGCAGGGCGTACAAAATTCCTTTGATCATCAACGATCATATTGATTTGGCGATGGCGATCGATGCGGATGGCGTGCACGTGGGGCTGGGCGATATACCGGTTAGTGCCGCGCGCGAACGGTTTGGGCCAGGAAAAATTGTCGGCGCATCGTGTTATAACAATTTGCACCTGGCACTTCAGGCGGAAGAATCGGGGTCGGATTATGTGGCTTTCGGCGCGTTTTTTCCTTCGACGACTAAAACGGATACAGTACCGGTTTCAACCAATCTGGTTGATTATGCCAAACAAAAAGTAACGGTTCCCATTGTAGGGATCGGAGGTATCCGGTTAATCAATGCGGCGGCGGTTATCGAAAGCGGATGCGACGCGGTGGCCGTTTGCAATGATTTATTCGGTACGGAAAATATCACAACAAGAGCGCTGCAATATACTCAGTTATTTGCAGAAAAATAAAAACATAATGTAATTTAAACAGTGGTATATCGATTAATTTTTTTAAGAGCGGTTAAATGACATCACGCAATCATCAGTTATTTGAACAATCCCAGCAATATATTCCAGGTGGCGTTAATTCTCCAGTGCGTGCTTTTAAATCGGTCGGCGGTGAGCCGGTCTTTTTTCAACGCGGCGAAGGCGCTTATTTTTGGGATGCGGATGGTAAGCAATATATCGACTATGTCGGGTCGTGGGGGCCGCTGATTCTCGGCCATGCCCATCCGGATGTGGTCAAGACCGTTCAGGCTGTAGTGCAAAACGGTCTGACCTTCGGTGCACCGACCGAAGCGGAGCTGGACATTGCACAATTGATTTGCCAACTGCTTCCATCCATCGAACAAGTCCGGCTGGTCAGCTCCGGCACCGAAGCGGGTATGAGTGTCATTCGCTTGGCGCGTGGTTTTACGGGCAGAAGCAAAATCATTAAATTTGAAGGTTGTTATCATGGTCACGACGATTCCTTGCTGGTTAAAGCGGGTTCGGGCGCATTGACTTTCGGCAATCCGAGTTCAGCCGGTGTTCCGGCGGAAACGGCGGGGCATACCATTGTGCTGGATTTCAACGATATCGCCGGCGTGGAGGAAGCTTTCAACAAATGGGGTAAGGAAATTGCGGCGGTGATTGTGGAGCCGGTGGCCGGCAACATGAATCTGATCGCACCGAAGGCGGATTTTCTCGCCAAATTGCGGGCATTGTGCACGCAAAATGGCAGTGTGCTGATATTCGATGAAGTGATGACGGGATTTCGTGTTGGCTTAGGTTGTGCGCAAGGCCTGTATCAGATTAAACCTGATCTGACGGCTTTGGGCAAAGTCATCGGTGGTGGTATGCCAATGGCCGCATTTGGCGGACGCCGCGAGATTATGCAATGTCTTGCGCCACTCGGCCCGGTTTATCAAGCAGGCACATTGTCCGGTAATCCGGTGGCAGTTGCGGCTGGATTGGCGACGCTGAAACTGATCCAGGCGCCCGGTTTTTATGACCGGCTAGCGGATAGGACGCGGCAATTGGTCGATGGCCTTGCCGTTGCAGCTAGAAATCACGGTATCGATTTTTGCGCGCAGTCGATTGGAGGTATGTTCGGACTGTATTTCAGCAAGGACATTCCCACCAGTTTCGTCGAAGTGATGCAATGCGACAAGGCGGCGTTTAACCGGTTCTTCCATGCCATGCTGGAGGAGGGCGTTTATTTTGCGCCGTCAGCATTTGAAGCGGGTTTTGTTTCTATCATGCATGGCGATGACGAGTTGAATAAAACATTGTCGGCAGCAAACAAGATATTCAAGAACTGGTAGATTTTCGAGGAAGCGACCAATAAAAAAGGCGGCATAGCCGCCTTTTTTATTGGTTTAAAACCGGATGCGATTAACGCATGGTGGAAATATAAGCCGACACAGCGCGTTTTTCATTCGCGCTCATGCGATGGACAACTTTTTGCATGACTTTGTTATCGTTCCCGCGATCGCCGGTATTAAACTGATTCAATTGTGTCAGCGTGTATTCCGCATGCTGACCGGCAACGCCAGGATAGCGCGGTACAATACCGGCTCCGGTCGGGCCGTGACAGCTCGCACAGGCGGGGATGCCATTTTCGATGTTGCCGCCGTGGTAAAGAATTTTTCCTGTATCCAGCAGTTTTTCGTCAGCGGCTACCTGACTTGGCACCGTTTTTTGCTGCGCATAGTACTCTCCCAGTTTTTTCATGTCTTCCTGTGAAAGTGCGGCAACCATCGAAGACATGACCGGGCTGTTACGTTTAGGCGGCTCGGTTTCGCTGGCTTTAAAATCCATCAACTGCTTGGTGATATACTCCGCTTGCTGTCCGGCCAGAATAGGATTCATCGGGATGACGCTATTGCCATCCGCATTGTGACAACCGGCGCAAACGCCGGAAGCGATTTCTTGCGCGCTGGATGGGGCAGCAGGAGCGGCGCTGGAGTCAGCCGCTGTTTCTTCAGCGGCCAAAGGCGCAGCCATTGTAAGTGCTGCGAGCATTACCATATGTTTAATCATTTTCATATCTCGTGTTCCGTTTAAGAGCATTCAAAAGTTGGTAGGTGTGTTGAAAATTAACGGCGTATTTTAACAAGGCACAAGAGCATTAACAACAAAATTCAAATGGTCTTCATTATTTAATATTTTATTTTTCAATGAAAATAATCTTCGTGCTGCTATTGATTGTTAACATTGCCTATCTGGTTGTTACACAGCTTCATTTTGACAGGCAAAAAGGGGGCGCGCCAGTCGAGGTCAATCCCGAAAAAATCGTGCTGGTTCCGGCGCAGGAAAATTGTTTGCTGTGGGGTGATTTTTATGAAGAGCAGATACGCTACGCCGAAACCGTACTGACCGATTTATTTCCTGACTTGATATACGATGCCGAGGAATCCGCTCAAACCACGATGTATTGGTTGTATATTCCACGCTATCCGAATAAGGAAGCGGCCAATCGTGAAATCAATAAGTTGAGGAATCTCGGTATTGTCAGCTTTCGTGTCAAAGACGACAATCAATGGCAGAACGCGGTGTCGCTCGGCATGTTTTACGACCAGCAGGATGCGCTCAAGCAGTTGCGGGAGATCGAAAAAAAAGGCATCGCCAATGCTAAGATAGAAGAACGTAGCGTGATGCTTAAGAAAATTGTCATTCATAATCCGGTACACATGGTGAAGGAGCAAATGCAGAAATTAGTCGAACAATTTGACGATACCCGTTTGGCTCAAGGCAAATGTGAACGTTTATAATGGACAGCACTGCTGTAAAGCGGAATAATCAACGCTATCTTCTATCACTAATAATAACTAAACGATAATGACGGTATCCATCAAAACACCGCAAGAAATAGAAACAATGCGCATCGCCGGCCGGTTGGCATCGGAAGTCCTGGATTACATCGTGCCCTATGTGGCGGCCGGTATTACCACCGAAGAACTGGATACGCTCTGCCATCGCTACATGGTGGATGTGCAGAAAACCATTCCCGCGCCGCTGAATTACGCCCCATCGGGGCACACGCCTTACCCCAAATCGATTTGCACTTCGGTCAATCATCAGATTTGTCATGGTGTTCCCGGACCGAAAAAATTAAAGAATGGCGATATTGTCAATCTGGATATCACCGTGATTTATGAAGGTTATCACGGCGATACCAGCCGCATGTTCTATGTCGGTGAACCATCGATTCAAGCCAAGCGCTTGTGCGAAGTAACCTACGAAGCCATGTGGCGCGGTATCGATGAAGTGAAACCGGGCGCTCATCTGGGCGATATTGGCTTTGCCATTCAAAAGCTGGCTGAAGGTGTTGGCTATAGCATTGTGCGAGAATTTTGCGGGCACGGCATCGGCGCCAAATTCCACGAAAATCCGCAGGTGCTGCATTACGGACGGCGTGGCACCGGCATGGAACTCAAACCCGGTATGATTTTTACCATCGAACCCATGATTAATGCCGGTAAAGCAGCGATTCGACACCTTCCGGACGGTTGGACCATTACCACCAAGGATGGCAGCTTGTCAGCACAGTGGGAACATACCGTTCTGGTGACTGACAACGGTTATGAAGTGCTGACCGTATCGGCGGGTTCTCCCCCCAAACCGGTTTACCGCTTCGGCGGCTAAGCCGTTAAATTCTCTCTTTATCCTGGAATTGTTTACTATGACACGAAGTCATCATCGTACCGCTGCGCAAATCCGCCCGGTCAAAATCACCCGCCGCTACATCAAGCACGCCGACGGCTCCGTGTTGATCGAATGCGGCGATACCAAGGTCATCTGCACCGCCAGCATCAGTGAACAGATTCCGCCGTTCCTGAAAGGTCAGGGGCAGGGCTGGCTGACCGCGGAATACGGCATGCTGCCGGGTTCGACGCATAGCCGGATGCAGCGCGAGGCGGCGAAAGGCAAACAAACCGGACGCACCATGGAAATCCAGCGCCTCATCGGACGCGCTTTGCGCGCTGCGGTGGATCTGAAAAAACTGGGCGAGCGCACCATCCAAATCGATTGCGATGTCATCCAAGCCGATGGGGGTACCCGTACCGCCAGCATCACCGGTGCTTTTGTCGCACTGCACGATGCGATCCAGAAATTACTCGATCAGAAACTCATCGAAGCCACGCCGATCATCGATCATGTCGCGGCAATTTCGGTCGGCATCTTTGAAGGCACTCCGGTTCTGGATTTGGATTACGTCGAGGATTCCGCGTGCGACACCGACATGAACGTCGTCATGACCGGCAGATTGCATCTCATCGAAGTGCAGGGAACGGCCGAAGGCAATGCCTTTAGCCGCGCTGAATTGAACACTATGCTCGACATGGCGCAACAGGGTATCGAAGAACTGATCGCCATCCAGCGCAATGTGCTGACGCAACCATGAGCACGCTGAAGAAACTGGTCATTGCCAGCAATAACAAAGGCAAGCTGCGCGAAATCGGCGAACTGCTGGCACCGCTGGCAATCGACGTTGCGCCGCAATCCGAATTCAACATCAGCGAAGCCGACGAACCGCATATCACGTTTGTCGAAAATGCGCTGGCCAAAGCCCGTCACGCCAGCCGCTGCTCAGGTTTGCCTGTTCTTGCGGATGACTCCGGTATCTGCGTCAGCGCGCTCGGCGGTGCTCCCGGTGTCAACTCTGCCCGCTACGCCGGAGAACCCAAATCGGACGAGCGCAACAATCTCAAATTGATCGAAGCATTGAGAAATCAAACCGACCGGCGCGCTTATTATTACTGCGTGATCGTGTTGGTGCGTCACGCCGATGATCCGCAGCCGATCATCGTCGACGGTTCATGGTACGGTGAAATCATCGATCAACCGCGCGGCAGCGGCGGCTTTGGCTACGATCCCTACTTTTTCCTGCCCGCATTCGGTAAAACCTCCGCCGAATTAACCGCCGAACAGAAAAATCAAATCAGCCACCGTGGCCAGGCATTAGCGAAGTTGGTGAAAATTCTACAAGCTGGGAAGTTTTAAATCGATAAGCCGCAATATTTTGATATACCGGTATTTTATGGTGATTGCGATTCTTTCTTACTCAACGGCTTGATGTCGCCGGGCCGGATGAAACCCGGCCAAAGACGGTTTCCGGTATCGAGAAATACCAGCTCCATTTCGCGCAATTGCTTCAAGTCGCGTTGTTTGGTTTTGTCGTTACGCTTGAAGTAAAGGCTTGTGTACCAAGGGGCATGACGGATTTCTGCCAACGGCAGCGGACGGCCCTTATCCATTAGCTGGGAAACAATGGTGTATTGGCGGGCGTTGATCGTCTTCTCGTCAAGTGCCCGGCGGATGTCGCTGGCAAACAGCAATATGGTTACCAAGCGATTGACGCGATCATGCAGAGTATTGATGGTTTGACGCATACCTTCCAGATGGAATTCGATGAAAGGTTGGTTTGGCGCAGACCGGGTTTTTTCCGCAAGCTTGCGGCAAGTATTGAACAGCGTGAAATAGTCATCGATATGAGCGAGGTAGTAACGGGCCAGTGCGAAGGGCGCGTAGCGATAACCGGCTGTTTGCAGCAATGTCGCTTCGATGACCCGGCCGACGCGGCCGTTGCCGTCCCAGAAGGGGTGAATGCGCTCGAAGTAGAGATGCACCAAAGGCGCCCGGATCAAGGCGGGAATCTCTGCCTGTTGCAATGTGCTGTGCCAGTCGGTAAGACCGCCGAGCAGCCGCTCGATATCCTTGCCGAATTGAGGCGGCTTGTAGCGTCCGCCATGCGCTTCATCGCCTACAAAAGTAACACGGTTCCTCGGATTGTCGCGAATCTGGCCGGGCCGGTTGTCAGGGTGGGGTATATCCTGACAGATCAAACGGTGCAATTCAAGAATAAATTCCTGATTCAATACCCAGCCGGGCGTAGTGGCGGCTTGTTGCGACAAGTCGTAAGCCGCTTTGATGTTGACGGCGCGCCGCTGCTCGATTTCCTTGATCTGAACCGGATCAAGCGCCAGGACGGTGGCGGTCTCGTCTTCGCTGAGAGTGCCGCCTTCAATGGTGTTGGTACCGAATACACTGCTGACGACTACTTCCCGCTCCAGTTGATTGGCTACTTGCGACAAGGGTGAGGCGACGAAGCGCTCGTGAGCGTCTTCCACCCGCTGGAGCGCCAACCCGGCTTGTGCAATCTCGATACCGATCTCAAACACAAATGGACCAAAGCGATCGGTGTCGATACGGCGAGTGAGATGTTCAGGGGTTTGGATTAAACCAAAAGAGGGCATGTTTGTCCGAAAAAATGTCCCGATCAAATTGGTTTATTTTCCCATACTATTTATTATCTTAGTTAAATTTTTAGTGATGTTGATGTCGATAAAAATGTCCACTTACGCGAATCATCATTCAAACACCAATAATGTCACCATCATCACTCAAATCGATGCGATGCGCAGCCGGGTCGTGGGGTAATCCCGGCATGGTGACGATGTCGCCGGTCATGACCAGCAAATAGCCTGCTCCTGCGGCAATGCGCACCGATTCGACCGGTAGCGGGAATGCCTCGGGGTGGCCGACTTTGGCGGGGTCGCTGCTAAGCGACAGATGGGTTTTGGCGATGCACACGGGTAACCGGTCGTAACCCAATGCGCGGATTCGTTCGAGGTCTTGCTTCGCTGCCCGGCTGAACTCGGCTTCGCTGGCGCCGTAAATGGTGCGGGCAACAGCCGCAATCTTGTCTTCGGGCGAAGCGTTTAAATCGTATAAGTAGCGCACGGGCGGTTGCGGCCGGTTGACTGCAGTGGTTACCGCATGCGCCAGTGCTTCGGCTCCTGCGCCTCCATCGGCGAAACCGGTGAGCAGGGCACTATTTAAACCAAGTCCAGTACAGTATTGTTCGATGGCGGTCAGTTCATCAGAGGTATCGCCCGCGAAGCGATTGATGGCGATGACCGGCTCAAAACCGAAAGCCTGCACGCTCTCCACGTGATGCTGCAAATGCGCCAGGCCGCATTCGATTTCTTCGATACCTCCGGGACGGGAAGGATCGCCGCCGCCGTGCACGCGCAGCGCCCGCGCGGTGACCACCAGCACCACCGCGCTCGGCCATAAC
>MSXT01000059.1 GCA_002083595.1 Proteobacteria bacterium ST_bin16
CTTTGGGGCCGGGCGCTACAGTACAACTGCAACCCGATCATACAACAAAGAAATTTTTTGTTCACGCGCGAACCGGAGACTTGAGGTGCGATCTTTTGATGTGATTGTAAACATGCTCATAAAAATGCTTTAAACATTCAAAACGTTATTCGTTCCGCGAACTAACCGGGATTTTGCCGCTGCTTGTGATTCGCGGATATTAAATGATGAGCGATCCATCGAAATCGATGGCTTTGAATTTCCCGTATTCTTTGACATGCAAATCGACAGGTTCTGTCAAACGATACAACCGGAGATTGTCTTCTTTCTCGTCAATTTCAGCTAACAATCTTCGTTCAAGATCTTCGTATTGCATCAGATTGACTTTGCACTCAAAAACCGATTTCTGCACGCGCTGCCCGGTACTTTCGCAGATTTTGGCAACACGCCGCAATCTTCTGCGACCTTCCTTGGTTTCGGTTGATACATCATACGTTACGATGATCAGCATGGTTATTTCACTAGAAAGGGGATATAGGCCTCCATATCGCCGCGGATGGTGCGCGCCATAAACCGCGCTTGCAGTTGCGGCAATAGCCCGAACGGTACTTTGGTATCCAGCAATGGATGGTTTATTTCTTCCTGTTTGCGCTCCTGGTAAGCTGCTACGACAATTTTCCGCGCGTCACTTTCCAGATACACCGCGCCGCCTTCGCGCATCTGCAAATTACGTTCGGTGATCTGCCCTCGATTAACGAGCGTGAGTGCCAGCCGGTCCGCCAAAATCGACCGGAATTCTTCCATCAAATCCAGCGCCAATGCCGCTCTGCCAGGCCGCACTGCGTGCAGGAAACCCAATTGCGGATCAAGTCCGACGCTTTCAATTGCCGACCGGCAATCATTCATTACCATCGAATAAAGAAACGACAGCAGCGCATTGAAGCGGTCGCGTGGCGGCCTGCGTGTCCGTCCGTCCATGGTGAAATGTTCGCGGATGTTGCGCCGAACCAGGTTGGGTAAAGCGGAGAAATACACTTTGGCTGCGTCGCCTTCAATGCCGCGCACGACATCCAAGTCTCCGGCTACCGCCAGATTACGTACCGAACCGGCCAATGCGTCAGCCGCTTGACTGAGCATTTTCTGATCTTGTTCGTCCGTCGTTTCCCTCGCGCCACGCAACAAAACCTGCCTGGAGTTGCGCAGCTTCCCGGCTATTGCCGCTTTTGCAACCGCAACGGCAAATGGCACATCCGCAGCCAAACGATGTTGCGCCTGGCGCAGCAAAATATTGCCGCTGACCGGACCTTCCAGCCGGGCTTTAAATCGCCCATTACCATCGAGCAATACTAAGCCGATGCCATCATCGGCGCAGCGGTGCATCAGCGCCGGAGAGATCATAATGTTACCGAAGCAAACGAGCGTACCCAAATGATGCAGCGGCACTTGGAGTTTTTTCTGCCGCTCCACATCGATACGCACGGTATCGTTTTCCAAGTGCGCGTAGGCATTGGGTGTCATGATGTAGAGTGTATTGAGAATCTGGTACATTTTGTATTACAATTCGTACAACACTTTATAAAATACTGAGGAATATAGCATGACCACGCTCAATATTCGATTAACCGGGCAGATTGAACAGCGGCTTACCGAAGAAGCAGTGCGTGAAAATAAAACCCGCTCTGAAATCGCACGTGATGCATTGGACTGGTATCTTTTGGAAATCGAGAAAAAACGTTTCATGGATCAACTCTTGGAAGAGGCACGATCAGGATATGCCATCGAAAGTATCCGGCGAGAAGCGCAAGTCATTGCCGAAGAATTTCTGCCGGTTGAAAACGAAATGCTAGAGAATGTTGAGGGTCGTCTATCCGGCGATTTGCCGCATACTGAGTCTCCTGAAAAATGGTGGAAGTAATCCGCCGCGGCGAGATTTGGGTTGCCAATCTGAATCCGCCACGCGGACAGGAAATCGGCAAAATCCGTCCGGTTTTGGTTTTTCAGGACAACGCTCTCACCGCGATCGGAACACCGATGATCATTATCCTGCCGCTGACAACACAAATCTATCCGGCATTCAAGCAATGGCGGGTAACAATCACAGCTCGTCACCGTTTGCTGAAAGACTGCCAGGTCATTGTCGATCAACCGCGAACCTTGGATCGTTCCCGATTCGGAGAAGGGCCTTTGGCGACACTCAGCGAAGAAGAAATGATTTCCGTTGAGCGCGCTTTTCTGGGGGTATGCGGCATGTTTCATTACGCTATTCATCCACGCTAAACAATCCATCCAGCAATTCATGCTGATGCGTTTTATCCGCCAACGCTTGCGGCTGGCAAATTTCCTTCAACGAACATTCCTTGCAGCGCGCATCGTTAACCGGTGGCGGTAATGTTCCGGAGGCCAGTAAGGCACGAACCGCCACTACGGTTTCCTCTACTTGCCGGCGCAGCGAATCGGTAATACCCACTTCACGGCGGCGACGGGAAGTGTGATGATAAATCGCACCATGCGTCACCAGTTTGCCGGTCATTTCTTCCAGGCAGATGGCTTGCGCCGCCAGTTGGATATCATCATGCGCTTTTGCACGTTTTTTACCGTGCTTGTACTCCACCGGATAAATCCGCCCATCCGGATAAAATTCGACGACATCGCATTTACCGATCAAACCCAAGCGCTCCGACCAAACCGGCAATGCTTTCTCGCTTCGCACGCCTTCAAACGATTCAAAACCGGGTACATCAACCCGTTGATGAGCGGCGTTACCCCGCATGGTATGCACATTTTCATCAAATGCCTGCTCGACATGAATCAACGCGCACTGGCGCGGACAATAGCTGTAGTGCTGCAAAGCGGAGAGCATGATGAGGTCGTCAACTTCAGTTGCGGTCATCAATCGTTTCCGAATAATCTGAGAATCGCTTCCTCTTTCGATATGGAATGATGCGTAGCAACTTCATTCAAAATGGAAGCCAGTGTTCCGACACGCAATGGATCATGCAAAAGAACCGTCAAACGATGCGGTTTTGGGAATTGATATTCTAACCGGACGTGACTGCCGGTCTGCCGAGTGACCCCGTACTCGAGCCGGTTGAATGCTTTGATCAGGCATGCACCCGATACATTTCGTGGCATTCTCATGCCTGGATGATTTCCTTGCGCACGAAATGCAGACGAATCATTTCCGGCGTTTTTTCTTCATCGAAATGACAATGCACGGCATCGCGCACCTGTTGGTACAAACTGGCAAGATCATCCGCTTCGGTAAAAATGGATTCTCCCAATGCACGCGCGGTGTAACCGCCCTCTGGCGCTTCTTCGATTAGGAATAAAATCTCTCTCATAGTAATTTTCCCTTTTCCCCTATTACGCTATTTCTGTTTTAACTTCCGCAATCGTATCCCTTCGCGCTGAATTACCGCAAAATACCCTGGCTGAACTTCATTTAGGGCGCACAAAGTTATTATCAGTAATTCATCCAAAATAATAGGATGTAAGCGGAAATACAGAATAGCTGCAGGTGGTTCGACTCCGTGAGAAAACACCAGATCACCAAAATCCACATCGAACGTAAGTAGGCTGCGTCCCGATTCGCATGCAAGCGAGAGCACCGCGCGATCATTGATTCCCGGTAAAATCTCTGCAATTGAAAGAACATCATAACCCGCGTTGATGAGGCCCTTTATAACCGGTAGAGGAAAATTCTCATCGGCCAGCAACTTCGGAATCATCGAGTAACAGTGCCAGATTCTGCAGCCGCCCGCATGATAAAGGTTTCATCTTTCATGCAATCCCGGATAAACGCAAATACCGCTTGCAAATCTTCCGGGGTCAAATGCGGGTAGCTTTCAAGTATCTGCGCTTCATCCCAGCCGGAAGCCAATAAATCAAGAATAAACTCGACCCCGATACGAGTTCCCCGGATACGCGGCTTGCCGAACAGAGTATCCGGATCTGAAACAATACGATCTTGCCAGTTCATATCAATGCCTCCTGAAAATGTTTAATCAACCCGCCGGAGCAGTTGAACGCTGGAGGGCATGTTTGTTTCGTCTACTGTTACAGAGTAATCGCTAAAGTTACGGGGGATAACAATGCCATCCTTGAGTTTCGGTTGGATACGATCAAAGAGACTGTAGGCTGGTGCATTGCCCAATTGACTGTCATGCTTAAAAACATACAAGCCGCGTGTAGCCATCTCACCCCGTGCAGCAGAGCGGTCATGTTCGAACATATTCACCAACGATTGCCAAAGTAATTCCAGATCATCTTCGTTGAATCCGGTCTGATTGGCAAGATGTGCTGAAACGAAACCGTGTGCGACATAGAGGCCGTATGGCACGGTGAATTTGCGACCCATTGTGCGATTGTCGCCGCCTTGCTTCTCCGCTTCCGCTTCTGTAGCAACAGCCATACGGGTAATGGAGTGTTCTTGCGCCACAATCGGGTCGATGGAACGTGCAAAGGTTAGCTGAACGGGGCCGCGGACTTGTCCGCAGTTGATACCGGTCGACATGACTGCACCAAAGGTACGTACATCGAAGAAGTTCTGACACATCCAGTTGCGCGCTTCCGATACTTTGTCACCTCCTTTACGTTTCTTGTCATCACCAGCAAGTATCTCGATTCCGCCAGGGATGGCTTGATAAGCTCGCTCATGTTGCTTGTTGAGAATGGCTTTTTCTTTCACGTAAATTTCAAATGGCGGTTGCTCTCCCTTAATCAAGCCGACAAAGTTACGCACCTTGCGTTTCAAGCTCACGTCAGTCACCAGACCACGACCGGTTTCCGCATCCACGCGCGGTAAATTACCTGCATCCGGGTCGCCATTGGGATTACCATCTCTTACGTCAAATAACAAAACGAAGTCGTACCGGTTGTTGAGTGCCATGTGATTATTCTCCCTTGACTGTGGATTCGGATTTGGTGAAAAAGGCTTGCCGCTGATGGTAATAGCCAATGGCAAAACGGCCCTGGTCTTGCAAATTGAGCTGTGCCGGAAAATCGGTAATACCATCCATGATCTGTCCTAGCGTTCTTTCATAATTGATGACTTCACCCTTATTATCCAGTTTAGCTAGATGGTGATTCTTAAGCTTAAGCAGCGTTGGCAAAACAGTGATCGGAGTACCTGAAGCCGCTCCGTAATAGCGATCACGGATCGTTGCATTAATGCCAGGATTTGCTCGTTCCTGGATACGCTCCAGTACGGCAAACAACCGTCCCAGCCGGTAAGCGGTATTCGTGTTGTTTTCGTCCAGTGACACTTTGAGTTCCTCCTTGCCTGATTGACGATTAAGGCACGCTTTGATGATCGAAGCGCGCGGGTAAATGACCTCATGTTCGGCTCGAATCCGGCGAATTGCGCCGGAAAGCAGCGTCTGCGGATAGGGCAACCCTTCAATCACACTACGCATAACATCGCCGCCGAGACTGGGCGGAATGTTTTCCGATTTGCCCAACATCGCTGTTGCGACCAGCAGGCGGAACAGCGACAGTGTTTCCGGTTCGTGCGGTGCATGAACGATGCGCAGATCATCGAAGTGGCGGCGAATATTGACAGCCAGTTCGCCCACGGTTTTAACATGCCAAAAGCGTACAGCGATACGGGCCGCATTGGGTGCAAGACCTAACACGCAAAAATGAGTGTTATCGTCTTCAAAACTACCTGCACCGGTTTTGGGCGCATTGAACAAAGCAGCAACTGCTGCGGTGCCGAGATCTGGATTGTCTTTGGGTGGTTCGCTAAACCATCCTGAAAATAATTCCTCCATCGGATGCCCCGGTGTTGCTGCCCAGAAAACCGTCGATGCATCGCCCACCTGGATACGTTGTCTCGAATCTTTTGCCAATAAATGATTGAGCGCGGTGGTGTAAGAAAAAACAGCGCGTTTTCCGACCGGCGCATTCTCACCCTGTGATTTGCCATAGGAACTGAAAGCATCCAGATTGAACGAAACAATATTTGCACCGGAACTTTGCGCGCCCCATACACCTTTGACGGAAGGATGCAATCGCTCAATGACATCTTCATCGCCTGAAACCAAACAAAGTGAGGCTTTGTCAGAGTCGACATCGTCCTTCGTCGATAGCGCAGCCGCCACTGCCGGACGTTCGCATATTGGCCCGGAATCACCTTCCAGCCGGAATGTCAAATTGGCTCCGGTTTCCAGAATTTCCGGCCATGAAGAATGTAAGAAAACTTTTTCAAAGTTGTTACGCTCAAGAAAAGACAATACCGCCTGAATACCTGCATCATTTGAAGCGGCGAAGCGGGAGCGAAGGGCTTCAACGAATGCCAGATGCTGTTCACGAGCACGTTCCGGCTTTCCTTTGT
Organism: Proteobacteria bacterium ST_bin16; assembly: GCA_002083595.1. Taxonomy (GTDB): domain Bacteria; phylum Pseudomonadota; class Gammaproteobacteria; order Burkholderiales; family Nitrosomonadaceae; genus Nitrosomonas. The sequence continues at coordinate 6,314 of MSXT01000059.1, forward strand.
CGTCGACTCCGAAAACATAACCGGAGTGATCCCATAACAAATTGGCCGCGACACCCGAAGATCGCTTGACAGTCTGCGGTACGAGATAGGATTTTGCGATTTTTTTCTTGCCCTCACCTTCCCGCGTATCATCCAAGCCAGCAAAGTGACCATCCACTGTCAGCACGATAAGAAAGGGGATTGGTTTATGCTCGAAACCGGGCGGCGCCAGGTTGCTATCCGGCAACCGGGTTTTGCGCTGATAATATTCGTTAAGCGCTTGCAAAATCATCCTCGTACCTCCTCGCTATTCCAAGCCGGAATATTGAGTATGCCGTTCTCCAGCGTGGCACGGAAAAATCGCGGTTGCGGATCGGCGGTATTACTGTAGTCCATGTCGTACAGCATCCAACCTAAGTCACGCGTTTCCTTTACAGGATTCGATTGTTCCAGCATTGGATCAATCAGCCGAAAATCGCAAGCAAATTCCCGGCAACCAAGGTAAGGTTGATTAACGCATTGCCCCTTCTCAGCACGGCGTTCGAACATATCCAGGAATTTGGCTGGCGTATTGTTTTCTCCGGCATCCGGTTGCAACTCGAAATGCGCATGGATGCGATAAGCCACGTCGCGCAAAAACAACCCGGCGCGCTGCTGGCGTTCATCTTCGATATTTAACCCGAGGGAGCCTGTGCCCTTGTTCATGGCTTCCTGGGCATTCCGCACCGAAATGACCGCACCAACTTCATTGCGCCGGACAGAAACCCAACGGATCGGCTTGAGTACCTCGATCTTGTCGATGTACCAGCGAATGGCGGGTTTCCACAAGATGGATTCAAACACCGCGCGAGCCGATGACGGCGTCATCACATCGTAGCTCACACGTTCGACCTTCATTTCCGGTCGTGTGAAACAAGCGAAATCGCCGCTGACTTCGAGGCAATATGTTTTCATTCATCCTCCCATTTAAACCACGCTTTGTGCCGGATCAAAAACAACATCTTTGCTCATCAGTAATCCTAGCTGTGAATGGTAAAGTAAATCTGTGTTTTGCTTGTATATCCCGGGAAAAATTTCCTGAATTTCTCGATTTTCCAACAGTTTCCTACACTCATGCTCGCGAATATTGACTGTATAACGTTGCAATTTGCGTAATATGCCCCGGCGTTCATGCGGCTGCATATTCTGACTTTTCTCGAGCACATCAATCAGTCTTGTACTTTCGCCATAGCGTACGATGACAGCCATCTGTCCTTCTTCATCGATCAGGCGGAAATTGCTGGCGGCGGTACGAAAGTTAAACTCTGCTTTTCTTGCTTCGGCTTGGTTATGTAAATCCAACAAACCAACAATGTTTGCTTTATCCAGACTGTTCAGACTCTCATAATAGTGCCGGAAGTAGGCTTCAAAACGTTCGCGAGCGAGCGGGTCACCTTTAGATAACCGCATGATTTCCTGCCCGCTCTGTTGTGCTTTGCGCAGCAATCCCGGTGCTGCAGGTTTAGGTGGAACAAACACCACGACCTTACCCAGTTGTGTCAGCATCCCTTCGCGATTGCAACGCCCAGCCGCTTGCGCGACGGCATCCAGCCCTGCCAATGCGCGATAAACCACTGGAAAATCCATATCGACCCCGGCTTCGACTAATTGCGTACTGATCACGCGTGTTGGTATGCCATCTTTCAAACGTTGCTTGATTTCGGCAATGACTTGACTGCGATGCTGTCCACACATCAGCGCCGATAAATGAATCGTGTCCTTCGGCATCAATCCATGCAATTCACGGCAATCCTTGCGTGAACTGACAATGCAAAGCACTGAGTCATATTGCTGCAATTCTCCGGCGATGGACTCCCAAGTGCGGGGACTGGCAAAATCATCCGGCAATTCGGTTTTTACCCGCTTCAGATCGGCATAAAGCCGCTCCGGATCATCCATCAATTCGCATACGTTATTTAATCCGGTAAATTTGAGGCGCGGAGAGAAAGCCGGTTGCGTTGCCGTGGACAGCACGAAGCTGACTTTGTAGCCATTTGCCAAATCCTGCATCACATGCAGAATCGGTGCAAGAAATTCCGGCGGCAGCAATTGTGCTTCGTCCAATACCACCACGCTATTAACGATATTGTGCAGTTTACGGCAGCGGCTGGTTTTTGCCGCATAGAGCGACTCGAAAAACTGCACATTGGTGGTAACAATGATCGGCGCATCCCAATTTTCCGTAGCTAACCGGGATCGCGAATCTTCCCGATCCGGATCGAGATTGCTGTGATGTTCGATTACATTCTCTGCACCGAAAATGCCTCCGAAGATTTCCGCTGTCTGTTCCAGAATGCTGGTGTAGGGAATCACATAGATCACACGATTCTTGCCATGACGGGCAGCATGGTCGAGTGCAAAAGCCATGCTCGATAGAGTTTTTCCTCCGCCTGTCGGTACAGTCAATGAAAACAAGCCGGAAGGCAATTTTGCTTTTTCGCGGCACTGCCGCAAGACTTCGGCGCGAATCCGATTGACATCGCTATCTTTAGCGTTGGCGGCTTTAGCGGCCATGTGCTGATCGAATGCGTTTTTCAGCGCTATTATCGAAGGATACCCGGAGCGCAAGCCGCTCTTTTTATCATCCATGAAAGCTTCCGTATCCAGAAAATCCGCATCCACCAAACAAGAAAACAGCATTCTGAGCCATAATGCCAGCGATCCATTGGGCGGCAGAGATTGTGGACGGGATTGATTGAGAATCTCAGCCGGTGGCGTAGCATCAAGCGCCTCTTGCAAATAGCCGTTTTGTTTACCGTTTTGTATACGCTGAAATAGCACCGATTGGCCACCTTCCGCATTGTTCCAATCAGGCAAACCGGCATGATGCCCGGCAATCAAATAAGCCAGAATGCGCCCTTGCAGTCCGAGTTTCTCGATGGCATGAATGGCACCCGCTGTGGAATGATCAACCCGCCCAGGCGCTCCCTCGATATGCGCTTCCGCATCGTAACCGCTCACCGATTTGATATATTGCTGAAATTTCTCGCGGTATTTACCCAGGTCATGCCACAACCCGGCAAGACTCGCCCAATCTTCGCTGCCGAATGCCTTGGCCAATTCTCCGGCACGGCGTGCAACTTCGAGCAGATGTTCTTCCAATAGATGTTCTTTCCATTCACCACCCAGATCTTGACGAACATGTGCAAGCGTAATTTTCAGTTCCTTTAGTTGATTCATATTTTCCACCTCACCTCCACCTCAATCCGTTCCCACGGATTATTGCTTTTTTTCAACCCTACGATCAAGGCCGACATTGTTTCGCCACGGTCCAGCAGTTGCGAGACGGCGGCATTGTCTTTTGCGGGAATGTAGCCGAGTTTCTCACCTTGCCAGTCAATGCGGACGGCGCGTTGGTCGAAACGGTTGCCGGATTCCCGGATCAGAGTGACGGATTGGCCGGTGGCGAGTTGCGGCCAGAGGGTTTCGCCGCGATGATATTGGAATCCCGCCACGGGGGAGATTTGCAGGGTTTTCCATTGATTTAACTCCGGTTTGGATTGCAGCCCGCCAAGTAGAGCGGCGAATGATTGCAGGAATACGCGCCGGGACATGGTGTTTCTCCATTGAAAATGACACTCTTGCATTATCCCAAGCCACAGGCTCAAAACCTGAGCCTGTGAATTTTACTTTTCAGTTTTTTTAATCCCGGTCATTTACACAAGCTTTGCATTTCAAAATTGCGCAACAGTTTACTCAGTTGTTTTGGGTTTTAACCGCTTGCAGCGCTGTTTCGCTGTTCGGTACGAGCGGCGTTTCGTGCAAGTTTCACTCTTTCTGCTTGGGTAAATAATTCTCCTGCGCTTGCTGTAAGTTTTGCAGAATAGTTTGGCGTAATGCTTCCGGCGCGATGACTTCGACCGCCGCGCCGTGCTTGAGGATGTCCATTACCAATTCAGTTTCGTTGGCGTACGGGATGCGCAACTCGTAACTACCATCGAGCAGAAATTGGCCTTGCTGGCGCGGATGCCATTGTTCATCCGCGCCCCAGCGGGCGCGTTCGGCGGTGAAACGTAGCACTGCGGTATGTCTTGCCTGACCGGCGAAAATACCGTAACTGGAAGCGAAATGGCCATTGAGTTCATTGTCGGTGATGTTACGGGCTGCGTGATCGAGCATCTGGCACGCGGCGATGCGTTCCACGGCGAAACTGCGCAGTGCCTCGCGCTTGTGGCACCAGGCGTCGAGATACCAATTGTCGCGGTAATGCGTGAGCCGCTGCGGGGAAACGATGCGTTCGGTTTGCCGGTCGCGCCCACGGCCGTGATAGACGATGTCGAGTTGCTTGCGCTGCAACACCGCGCTGGCGGCAGACTGAAAATGTTGCAAGGCCGGTTGCCTGCTCAACATGGTCAAAATGCGGATGCGCTTGATCGCATCCGGATCGTTCAGTTGCTGGGTTGCCAGTATCTTTTTCAAGTGTTCCTGCATCGGCTTGAGTTGCAGGGCAAGCAAGCCCGGCTGAATTTGTTCCAGCAGCTCTGCATGGTGAGCAGCGCGTGCAATTCCTGCGCATCAAACCAAACACCGGGTAATTCAAACACGGTTTTTTCCTACGTATCGTAGTAATAACCGTTGCGTTCCCGGTCATAGAGGATCGGCGCGTTGAAATACAGCCGCAGCGATTCGATGGTGCGGTTGACCGTGGCGCGGGAGCATTCCAGGTGTTCTTCGAGTGTTTGATGCGATACCGGCAAGGTGCGGGATGCCAATATGCGGTGTAATTGATAGATCCGCTGCAGATTGCTCATCGATGTATTGGGAATAATTCGCCGGAGAGTTTCAAAACCATTGATACTAAATTTCCCTTTAGCGTATCATAAGCCCCTCGGAAAAATCAGGCGCGGATCAAAATTCAAACCCCTGATTCATACTGTTTATCCATTGTTTTTACCCGGCTGCCGTGCAATAACATGATAAAAAAAACACAGGTGACGCTTTGGTTGTTGATCATGGTGTTGTGTCTGCTGGCGCAGCCTGCTTTTAGCCAGCAAACCCGGAAATTTCCTCCCAATAGTCAATTGGGCAACTTGACGGCGGTGGCTTTTCCGCACTTCACCATCAACGGGCAGCAAATGACGATGGGCGCTGGCGGCCAAATCCGGGGGATCGATAATATGATTATTCTGCCATCGACGGCAAACTATATCGGCTTGATCCGCTTTCAATTGGATACAATGGGCAATCTGCACCGGGTCTGGATTCTGACGCCCGGCGAAGTCAAGGAAGCGGAAAGCGAAGGGCAGCAGATACCGAAACCGAAAAAACGTTTTTTCTTTTTTTAACACAACGCTAAATCATTCGTGAGTAACAAGCTTTATATCAAAACCTTCGGCTGTCAGATGAACGAGTACGACTCGGAGAAAATGGCCGATGTTCTGCACGCCGCCTACGGCATGGAATCCACCGACGATCCGGCGCAGGCCGATATCATTTTGTTCAATACCTGTTCGGTGCGCGAGAAAGCGCAGGAAAAGGTGTTTCATGATCTGGGACGGGTGCGGCATCTGAAGGAAAACAACCCCAATTTACTGATCGGCGTCGGCGGTTGTGTCGCCAGCCAGGAAGGCAAGGCAATTGTCAGCCGCGCACCGTACGTCGACGTGGTATTCGGGCCGCAAACCCTGCATCGCTTGCCGCAACTGATCGAAACGCGCAAAGCCACCGGCCGTTCGCAAGTGGACATTTCTTTCCCCGAAATTGAAAAATTCGATCATTTGCCGCCTGCCCGCACCGAAGGAGTTACGGCGTTCGTTTCGATCATGGAAGGATGCAGCAAATATTGCAGTTTCTGCGTGGTACCGTATACGCGCGGCGAAGAAGTGTCGCGCCCGTTGAACGATGTGTTGACCGAAATCGCCATTCTCGCGGATCAGGGCATCAAGGAAATCACCTTGCTGGGGCAGAATGTCAACGCCTACTTGGGTACCATGGACGATGGCGAGATCGCCGATTTCGCCCTGTTGCTGGAATATCTGCACGAAATTCCGGGGATTGAACGCATCCGTTACACCACATCGCACCCGAAGGAATTCACTGCGCGTTTGATTCAGGCTTACAGCCAGCTGCCTAAATTGGTCAACCACTTGCACTTGCCGGTGCAATCCGGTTCCGACCGGGTGCTGGCGGCGATGAAACGCGGCTATAGCGTGCTGGAATACAAGTCGATCATCCGCAAACTGCGCGCGATCCGCCCGGATATTTCGTTATCCTCCGACTTCATTATTGGCTTCCCCGGAGAAACCGAAGCGGATTTCAACGCGACGATGCAACTGATCGAAGACATGAATTTCGACGAATCGTACAGCTTCGTTTACAGCCCGCGCCCCGGCACGCCCGCCGCCGATCTGCCCGACGATACGCCGCCGGAAGTGAAGCTGGAACGGCTGCAACGCTTGCAAGCGCAAATTAACCAGCAAGCCCGCAAAATCAGTCTGGGGATGGTTGGATCGATACAGCGCGTGTTGCTGGAAGGTATCTCCAAAAAAAATGCCGATGAGTTTTTCGGACGCACCGATAACAACCGCGTTGTTAATCTGGCCAGCGATCCCACGCTGGTGGGCAGTTTTGTCAATGTGCGCATCACCGAGGCACGGTCGCATACACTGCGCGGCGAAATTGTGCATGGATAAGAACGCATCCACGGCAAGGTTCTGCACTTGCAAAGTATCGCGTCCGCTGAGAGAATCGCGTTATCGTAACTGCAACAGCCAACTTTGAAACCGACACCCCTGGAAATTTCTTTCACACCCGCCGACAACCAGCGTCTCGCCAATTTGTGCGGCGCGCTGGATGAGAATCTCAAGCAAGTTGAAACCGCGTTGGATGTCACGATCTCCCGGCGCGGCGAACATTTCAGCGTATCGGGAAAATCCGGGCAGACCCAACTGGCGGCGCAAGCGCTGCGCAATTTTTACGATCAGTCGCAACACCATATCAGTCTGGAGCAAATCCAGCTCGGCTTGATTGAAGTGCTGAATCCGCACGATACACCGGATCGAATCAGCGGCCCCGGCCACGACGACGGCACCGGCGCCAAACAACCCGCCGCGCTCACCTTGTTAACCCGCCGCAGCAATTTGCACGGCCGCACACCGCGCCAGTCAAAATATCTGCAACAAATTCAGGAACACGACATTACATTCGCCATCGGTCCGGCCGGTACCGGCAAAACCTATCTGGCGGTCGCCAGCGCGGTCGATGCATTGGAACGCGGCCTGGTGTCGCGCTTGATTCTGGTGCGCCCGGCGGTGGAAGCGGGAGAGCGTCTGGGCTTTCTACCCGGCGATATGACCCAGAAAGTAGACCCTTATTTACGCCCTCTCTATGATGCGTTATATGATTTAATGGGCTTCGATAAAACCGCCAAACAATTTGAACGCAATACGATTGAAATCGCACCGCTGGCTTTCATGCGCGGACGCACCTTGAACCAGTCATTCATCATTCTGGATGAAGCGCAAAACACCACGCCGGAGCAGATGAAAATGTTTCTGACGCGCATGGGCCTGGGCTCGAAAGCGGTCATTACCGGTGATGTGACGCAAGTTGATCTGCCGAAACATCAGAAAAGCGGATTGGTGGAAGCACAACAGGTGCTCAAGGACATCCGCGGCATCGCGTTTACCCGTTTTCTATCCGAGGACGTGGTGCGGCATCCTTTAGTGCAACGCATTGTCAATGCTTATGAGAAGCACGACAAACAGCAGCAGGAATCCTGATTCGCCTTGCAGACAAAAAAACCGTTCAAACTGATGGTGCAATATGCAACGGACAGTTCCACTGTACCCACCCGGCCGCAGTTCCGCCGCTGGGTCAAAGCCGCGCTGATGCAAGAAGCTGAGATCGTATTGCGGTTGGTGGACGAGACCGAAGGGCGCGAACTGAACCAGCAATTCCGCGGCAAGGATTATGCGACCAACGTGCTAACCTTTGTTTATGACGACACACAACCGCTGACCGGCGATATCGTGCTGTGCGCGCCGGTCGTCAGCCAAGAAGCGCAGCAACAGCATAAAGACCTGCTGGCGCATTACGCGCATCTGACCGTGCACGGCATTTTGCACTTGCAAGGTTACGATCATATTGAAGACGCTGACGCGGTGGAAATGGAGCAACTGGAAACACAAATACTTGCTAGGCTCGGTTATGGGAATCCTTATGCCGAAACGCTTTGAAAACCGATCATTCAGTACAAAATTTTCATACTCAAACTAATACACTATGGAAGAACCCCCTCCTAAAAGCGGCTGGTTAGAGCGGTTAGGCGCTATGCTGATCCGCAAACCGGAAGACCGCGAACAACTGATTACCCTGTTACACTCCGCTTTTGAGCGCAATCTGCTCGACTCGGACGCATTGAGCATGATCGAAGGCGTCATGCAGGTTTCCGAAATGCAGGCACGCGATATCATGGTGCCGCGTTCGCAAATGGATGTCGTCGACATCAGCAAAAAACCGGAAACATTCATTCCGTTCGTCATTGAAACCGCGCACTCGCGTTTTCCGGTCATCGAAGGCTCCGAGGATGAAATCATCGGCATTCTGCTGGCGAAAGACCTGCTGCGTTATTACGCCGATCCGGAAGAATTCAATATCCGCGACATGCTGCGTCCGGCGGTATTCATCCCGGAATCGAAACGGCTGAATGTGCTGCTCAAGGATTTCCGCAGTAACCGCAATCATATGGCGATTGTCGTCAATGAATACGGCGGTGTAGCCGGATTGGTGACAATCGAGGACGTGCTCGAACAGATCGTCGGGGAAATCGAGGACGAATACGATTTCGACGAAGAAGAGGACAATATCGTCATGGAAGCCGACGGACGCTACCGCGTCAAGGCGATTACCGAGATCGATAATTTCAATGAAGTGCTGGGCGCAAACTTCAGCAACGAAGACTTCGATACGATTGGCGGTTTGGTGCTCAGCAAGTTCGGCCGTTTACCGGTGCGTAACGAATCGGCTGTCATCGGTCCATTTAAATTCACCGTACAGCGCGCCGATAGCCGCCGCTTGCACATATTGAAGGTGGAAAAGCTTGCCGCAGCAGTAGAAACCCCGGCAGAATGAGGATACTTATCCTATTTCCGCATCAGCATGCCCAAAATCACCATCCGTCCGTATGATCCGCACAGTTTCCAAGCACTCAGCGGTAGCGGATTACCCCCGGTACTGGCGCGCATTTACGCCGCGCGCGGCATTGAGGATTCCGGCCAGCTCGAAACCGAACTGACGCGCCTGATCCCGTTCGGTCAGCTGAAAAATATCACCGCAACGGCAGCCTTGCTGGCCGATGCTATCGCGGCAAAAAAACGCCTGCTGATCATTGCGGACTACGATTCCGACGGTGCGACCGCGTGTGCCACCGGCATGCGCATCTTGCGCAAGTTCGGCGCTAACGTCGATTATCTGGTGCCGAACCGGTTTGAATTCGGTTACGGCTTGACACCGGAAATCGTGCGATTGGCGCATGCCTCCAAACAACCGGATGTCCTGATCACGGTCGATAATGGCATCGCCAGCGTGGATGGCGTAGCTGAAGCCAATCAATTGGGCATGCAGGTGGTGATTACCGATCATCATCTGCCCGGCGATCAATTGCCTGAGGCACTGGCCATAGTCAATCCCAATCAACCCGACTGCCCTTTCCCAAGCAAAAACATCGCCGGCGTGGGCGTCATTTTCTACCTGATGCTCGCGCTGCGCGCCGAGTTGCGCCAGCGCGGCGCTTTTGCGGCAGGCCAGGAACCCAATCTCGCCAACTTTCTCGATCTGGTCGCGCTGGGAACCGTGGCCGATGTGGTCAAGCTGGACAGCAATAACCGCATTCTGGTGCAGCAAGGTTTGCAACGTATCCGCAAAGGCAAGGCTTGCGCCGGTATCAATGCGCTCATGCAGGTCTCGCGGCGCGATGCCCGGCAAATTTCCACCTATGATCTGGGCTTCATGCTGGGACCGCGCTTGAATGCCGCCGGGCGGCTGGACGATATGTCGCTCGGCATCGAGTGCCTGATCACCGACGACGAAGCGTATGCGGCTGACATCGCCAAGCAACTGGACGAATTGAACCGGCAACGGCGCGAAATCGAATCGGCCATGCAGGAAAGCGCACTCGTCAAGCTGGAAGATACGCTCAACGCCCGCCAGCCGGACATCCAGAGCGCTTACAGCATTTGCCTGTTCGATGCCGATTGGCACCAAGGCGTCATTGGCATCCTCGCGTCGCGTATCAAGGATAAATATCATCGCCCGGTGATCATTTTCGCGCCCGGCAACGACGGCGAAATCAAAGGTTCGGGGCGGTCGATCAACGGTTTCCATTTGCGCGACGCGCTCGATCTGGTATCCAAACATCACCCCGAATTAATCCGCAAATTCGGCGGCCATGCCGCCGCTGCCGGATTGACCATTCACAGCGATGCTTTTGAAGCATTCCGCGTGGCGTTCGAGCAGGTTGCGCAAACGCTGCTGACACCCGCCGACTTAACCCGTGTGATAGAAACCGACGGCGATCTGGAGCTTTCCGAAATCAAATTGGAATTGGTGGAAATGCTCGAGCGGCAAGTATGGGGCCAAGGTTTCCCGCAGCCATCATTTAATGCGCGCTTTTATGTCGAAAGCCAACGCATCGTCGGGGAAAAACATTTGAAATTAAGGCTAAAAAAACTGCACGCCGCTGGCGCCGGTGACGCAGCGCAAGCCGCGCGGAAATCGGCTGAAACCTACGACGGCATTCTGTTTTTCCACAACGACCCGCTGCCGGATGTGATCGATGCGGTTTATCGATTACAGATCAATGAATATAATGGCAAATCATCCTTACAATTCCTGCTGGAACATTGGTTCCATGCAGATAACCCGGTGACCGGCGATGCACACTGAATTCACGTTGAATGGCGAATTGGCCGCCTTACCGCATTTCCTGACCAGCCTTGCGATTGGTTTATTGATCGGATTGGAACGCGAACGCAATCCCGGCTCGCGCGCTGGATTGAGAACATTCGCCTTGGTCGCGATGTTCGGCACGTTGGCTGCCATGCTGTCGGAAAAAGCCACGCCGTGGTTATTGCTCGGCGGTTTATTCATCGTCGGCTTGATGATGGTGGCGGCGTATTCCCGCGTCAAGGATGACAATGCCGATCCGGGCACCACCACGATAGCCGCCATTCTTGTGTGCTACGGATTGGGGGCTTCGGTGTGGTACGGCAACGGCACGCTGGCGATCATGCTGGCCATCATCACCACCGTGTTGCTGTATTTCAAAACAGAGTTGCACGGTATCACCGAGAAATTGACCCGCCGCGATTTAATTTCCATGCTGCAATTCAGCGTGCTGACGTTCATCATTCTGCCGATCCTGCCAGACCACAATTACGGCCCGTATGAAGCGATCAATCCGCACCAGATCTGGTTGATGGTGGTTCTCATCTCCGGCGTCAGCTTGGCAGGTTATGTCGCGCTGCAACTGATCGGCCAGCGGCATGGCGTGATACTGGGTTTATTCGGTGGCCTGGTATCCAGTACCGCCACGACACTGGTATATGCACGCCGTACCGCGGAAAACCAAAACTTCACACAACTAGCCGTGGTCGTTATTCTGATCGCCAATCTGACGGTACTGCTACGTTTATCCATCATCAGCGCGGTTGCCTCGCCCGCCATTCTGCCGCAGCTGCTACCCGTGCTGGGCAGTGGCTTCCTACTCGGGACAGGCATCGCGGCGTACTGGTGGTTTCAGCTGAATCAGCAACAAGAAGTACCGATACCGGAAATCAAAAACCCCACCGAAATCGGCGTCGCGGCAGCTTTCGGCCTGATCTACGGCAGTGTGCTGTTTTTTTCCACCTGGCTTTCCGACATCGCCGGCAGCAGCGGGCTATATGCCGTCGCACTCATCTCCGGCTTAACCGATGTCGACGCCATTACGCTCTCCAGCCTGCGCCTGTACGAACTGGGCAAATTGGAAGCAGTACAAGCGATCACCGCAATCACACTCGCGATACTCTCCAACATCGGCTTCAAACTTGGCCTGATTTTCTTCATCGGCAGCCGTTTTCTCGCCAAACAATGCGTATCCGGCATGCTGGCCTGCGCCGCCGGTCTTGGGCTGGCGTTGTTGTTCATTTAGAAACAGTATCACCAAATGCAGCGCAAGCCCGGTAGTGCATGGAGTTTCTCATCAGCCGTAATAAGCGGCGCTTGATGCGCAATGGCAGTCGCAGCAATCAACCTATCGCCCGGATCGCCATGTGGAATAATACCGCTCTCAGCTAGCGCAGCGATTGCCGGTGTAATCGAAATAACCTGCAACGCCAGTGACGTAACAATATCTTCCATATACGAAGCAGGTGTATGTTGCGCAGGCAATACCAATCTGTTCTTACGAAACAACAAAGCGATTTCCCAGAAACTGATGGCGGCGCAGGCCAACTTACCACCCGCCAAGCCATGCTCGACAGCTTGTTGAGCGACTATCGTCAAGCGCTCGCGGCGATCTGCCCAAAATAACAAAATATGTGTATCACAGATGATCAGCATCGCCCAGCCATTCTTCATCCAGAGACGCAAGAATGTCACCAACAATAACCGTGCCGCGCAGTGCATCCAGACGACTCAGCGCTGCTTCACGTTCGCTTTTTGCGTGATCGGGAATGATATGGGCGATGGTTTTGCCGTGCAAAGTGATTGCAATTGCTTCGCCTGCTTGCACTTGTTTAAGGTATTCGGGTAAATGCTGGCGTAATTCGGTCACATTCACTGAAGTCATGGGAGAACCTATAATGTACATAAGATATGTACATTATAGGCATTTTATTATATAAAGCAATATATTAGAAAGTGAGGAATGCCTATTACTTAAACTTTACTGCTGTCAGACTTTGGATCTTATGGGAGATCTATATCGCTCATCAAAGATGATGATTGTTATTCAACCGGACAACTTCCCATTCAGCAATTCCAGCACACCACCTTCCGCCGTTTCGCGGATACGCGTTATCCCGCCGTTGCTGATTTTGATTCGATACAGTCCAGCCGGTGAGGCATGCACGGTTTTGGCGATGATCGCGCGCATCACGCCGGCATGCGCGACAATCAGAAAATGGCTGCTGTGGTAGCGCTCGATCGCTTCTTCATAGGCGGAGCTGACGCGCTGGATAAAATCATCGAGCGGTTCGGCGCCGTGCGGACGGCAGTTGACCGGATCGCGCAGGAAAGCCTGATAGTCAGTAACACGGCCAATCTTGATTTCATCGTGGCTGAGCCCTTCCCATTCGCCGAATCCGACTTCCTTGAAGCGCGATTCAACCGTGACATCGATGCCGTGACGTTCTCCGAGTGCGAATGCAAACCCCTGGCAGCGTTGCAGCGGGGAAGTGATGATGTGGCTCCATTTATCATAGTCTCCGACGGCGTGCCACATTTGCGACCACCCCTTTTCGCTGAGCGGATCGTCCACACTGTGGCCGCGATAACGGCGTCCGCCAGCGGGCTGCCCGTGGCGGATCAAATCGATCACTGTTTCTGTCATAAAACTTTGCCAGGATATTAGAGAGATGCGGTAGTGTAGCTGATTTGCTCAGTGGAAAAGTAAAAAGAAAACCGGGGGCAATGCCGCCGTGGGCCGGTAATCCTGTGTTCGGGTGGAAACTAGTAATTCCCCACCCTAATATTCGAGCCGCCGGTTTTCTTGATCACGTCCAGTGCGATATCAACATACTCGGAAAATTCCAACGCATCTTCGTCGGCGATCGGTGTCGCCAGCACAAAATCCGCATGCTTGCGAGCTTCTTCTTTTCTGCCGACGTCGTACAGCAATTCGGCGTAAAAAGCGCGTGTGATGACATCGCGCGGAAACAGTTCATGCGCCCGTTTCATGTGCATCAGGGCTTTTTGGTTACTGCCGAAGCTGATGGGGAATCCGGGTAGTTTGTGATAAATGCGGCCCAGCGCGCGATGCGCCCCGGCGTTTTCGTATTTCTCGTCCAGCGTAACCACCTTCAACAGCATTTTTTCCATCGGTCCGATCATTCTCAGCGCACTCACAATGCCGCTGCTCTCGGCCATTTTTCCCATCGCGGCGGCTTTCCAGAAAAGTCCGCGCACGTCATTCGCGTTGAGCGCCAGTGATTGGTCTGCAATCGCAATACAATGCTCAAACAATTGAATGCGGCGGTTTGAATCCAGCTCGAGTTGCGCGCGCATGAACTCCAGACGGGAAAGCTCGGCAAGGGCGGCCGATTCGCGTGAATTGCGCGTCAGGTCGCGAAACCAGTCAATGGTATTCAACAATAAGGGTGTATCGATGGCGTACTTCCAGACGGCCAGTTCAATTTTTTGTTGATTCTCGGTGGTTAATGCCGTGGCGGAAACATTTTGCGCAAAAGCCGGTGCCGTCAAACACGCCACCGCAATCATCCTGTACGTAAATAGCATTATTTTTTGTTCCAATCGCCACATATTCAGTTTCATGAAAGCACTCATATTCTTTCCACCGGCTAAGCTATTTAATATTCTACGATAAATACCAGCCATTTATGACCGGCGTATTAAGAATAGCGCTATCCAACGCAATTTCAAATGACAAATAACACAACAATTTGCACTTTTATAGTTAATCCACCACCTCAACTTGCTCCTAAAAGAAAGGCATCTTGAAACTGGCATATAATATGATGCTTTCGATTTCACGCCGTTTTTTTGCGCGCACGCTGCATTTTCCGGCATGGCAACTGGCACATTCACTATGCAACAAAAGCACACTCTACCCGCACCCGGCACCGTTTTACGTTACGCTCATTTTGATGGCTCCAGCGACGCGCTGTTTCTGGCGCAATTGGCGCAGCAAGCAAAACCGGTCACCATCATCACGGCGAACGCGCTGGATGCGCAGCGGCTATTGGAAGAAATTCCCTATTTTGCGCCGGAACTGAGAACGCATTTGCTGCCGGACTGGGAAACGCTACCGTATGATACGTTCTCGCCGCACCATGATCTCGTCTCGGAACGTCTGGCCACACTCTATCAGGTTATGAACGGCGCTTGCGATGTGCTGATCGCACCGTTGACGACGGCGCTCTACCGCATGCTGCCGCGCGAATACCTGGCTGCGCATACGTTCTTCCTGAAACAAGGCGAAACATTGGATGTTGCGGGATTGCGCAGTCAGTTGACGCTAGCGGGCTACTCGCATGTCACGCAAGTTTTCTCACCGGGTGAATACAGCGTGCGCGGCGGCTTGATCGATCTGTATCCGATGGGCAGCCCGCTACCGTACCGCATTGATTTGCTGGACAATGACATCGACACCATCCGCACCTTCGATGTCGACACGCAACGCAGTATTTATCCGGTCAAGGAAATCCGCTTGTTACCGGCGCGCGAATTCCCGCTCGACGAAGCCGGCCGCACTTGCTTTCGCGGCAACTTCCGCGAGAAATTCGAAGGTGATCCATCGAAAAAACAGATCTACAAGGACATCAGCAAAGGTCTGACGCCTGCGGGCATCGAATATTATTTGCCGCTGTTCTTTACGCAAACCGCCACGCTGTTTGATTATTTACCCGAAAACACCTTGCTCTGCCTGCACCAGGATGTGCGTCCGGTGATCGATGAATTCTGGCACGACACCCAATCGCGTTATCAATTGCTACGCGGCGATAGCGACCGGCCGTTGCTGCCTCCAACTGAATTATTCCTGACCAGCGATAGCTTTTTTGGTCAACTCAAGCCGTATGGACGCATTGAGATTCTGTCCAACGGACAGGATCTCAAACTGGCCGCGCCCAAAAGCACTGCGCCGCTGCCATCAGTGCAAGTCAACCGGCATGTGGAAAACCCGCTGGAAAAACTGGCGGTGTTCATCGCACAGTTCAAGATGACCGGCGGCCGGGTGCTGCTGCTGGCGGAAAGCATGGGACGGCGCGAATTGATTGCCGAGTATTTGCATCAATACGACTTGCATCCGGATCTTTGCCAGGACTACGCGCAGTTTCTGAATAGCGCGCAATCCTTCATGCTGAGCGTCGCACCGCTGCATACCGGCTTCATCGATGCACCCGCAAAACTGGCTTTCATCACCGAAAGTGAGCTGTACGCCACGCATGTGCATGGACGGCGCGAGCGCGAATCGCGCAAATCATCGACATCGACCGACAACCTCTTGCGCGACTTGTCAGAAATCAAACCCGGTGACCCGGTGGTACACGAACAGCA
This sequence comes from Proteobacteria bacterium ST_bin16, assembly GCA_002083595.1. GTDB lineage: Bacteria > Pseudomonadota > Gammaproteobacteria > Burkholderiales > Nitrosomonadaceae > Nitrosomonas. Next base: position 22,547 of record MSXT01000059.1, read on the forward strand.
CGGCATCGGCCGCTACCTTGGCTTGGTCAGCATGGACGTCGGCGAAGGCGAACCGGGCGAAATGAGCGAGTTTCTGGCGCTGGAATACGACGGCGGCGACAAACTGTACGTGCCGGTGTCGCAACTGTATTTGATCGGACGCTACAGCGGCGGCGCACCGGAATCCGCCCCGCTACACAAGCTCGGCAGCAGCCAGTGGGACAAAGCCAAGCGCAAGGCGATGCAGCAAGTGCGCGACACTGCGGCGGAATTGTTGAATCTGTACGCGCAGCGGGCGGCGCGTGAAGGCCACCAGTTTACATTGCAGCAGCACGATTACGAAGCGTTCGCCGAAGGCTTCGGCTTCGAGGAAACGCCGGATCAGGCCGCCGCGATCAAAGCGGTGATCGGTGATTTAACTTCCGGTAAACCAATGGACCGGCTGATTTGCGGCGATGTCGGCTTCGGCAAAACCGAAGTGGCGTTGCGTGCGGCGTTTATCGCCGTGGCGGACGGCAAACAAGTCGCGGTGCTGGTGCCGACCACGCTGCTCGCCGAGCAGCACTTCCAGAATTTCTCCGACCGATTCGGTTTGATCGCCGATCAATGGCCGGTGCGGATCGCCGAACTGTCGCGCTTCCGCTCCGCGAAAGAGCAAACGCAAGCGCTCGCCGGTCTCGGGAAAGGCGAAATCGACATCATCATCGGCACGCACAAACTGATTCAGAAAGACGTGCATTTCAAAAACCTCGGGCTAGTGATCATCGACGAAGAACACCGCTTCGGCGTGCGGCAAAAGGAGCAACTGAAAAAACTCCGCGCCGAAGTCGACGTGCTGACACTGACCGCAACACCGATTCCGCGCACCTTGGCGATGTCATTGGAAGGCTTACGCGACTTCTCCATCATCGCCACCGCGCCACAGCGCCGCCTGGCGATTCGCACGTTCGTCACCAGCTTCTCGATGGGTATCGTACGCGAAGCGTGCTTGCGCGAACTGAAACGCGGCGGGCAGATTTATTTCCTGCACAACGAAGTCAGCAGCATTCAATTGATGTACGAAAAACTATCCGGCCTGCTGCCGGAAGCGCGCATCAACATCGCCCACGGGCAAATGCCGGAGCGCGAACTGGAGCACGTCATGCGCGACTTTTACCAGCAGCGCTTCAACATTCTGCTGTGCACCACGATTATCGAAACCGGTATCGACATCCCGAGCGCCAACACCATCATCATGAACAACGCACACAAATTCGGCCTAGCGCAATTGCATCAACTGCGCGGCCGGGTCGGGCGTTCGCACCATCAGGCTTACGCGTATTTGCTCACGCCGCCGGAAGAAGCACTCGGCGGACAAGCCAAAAAACGCCTGGAAGCGATTCAAGCGATGGAAGAACTCGGCTCCGGGTTTTATTTGGCGATGCACGACCTGGAAATCCGTGGTGCCGGGGCGGTGCTCTCCGAATCGCAAAGCGGGGAAATGCAGGAAATTGGTTTTAGCCTGTACAGCTCGATGCTGGATACCGCGATCCAGTCGCTCAAGCAAGGCAAGGAACCCGACATGCAGCACCCGCTCGGCGTTGCCACCGAAATCAACCTGCACGTGCCCGCGCTGCTGCCGGAGGATTACTGCCACGACATCCACGAGCGCCTGGTGCTGTACAAGCGCATGGCCAATTGCGCCGATAACGACCAGCTCGACGACATGCAACGCGAATTGATCGACCGCTTCGGCCTGCTGCCCAACCCGGCGCGCGCCCTGCTCGACTGCCACCGCCTGCGCATCGCCGCCAAACCGCTCGGCATCACGCGCATCGACGCCAGCGCCGACAGCATCCAAGTGCAATTCATCCCCAACCCGCCCATCGACCCGCTCAAAATCATCCAACTGATCCAAAGCAGCCGCGAATACTCCCTCTCCGGTCAGGATCGATTGAAAATTCTGGTAAAGATTGAAGATGTGAATAAGCGGGTGATAAGGATTAAGGAGTTGATGCAGAAGTTGGGGTGAATGGTTGAAGATGATTTTCCACCGGATTATGAAGCCAGCAATGTATGCTATATTTAAAATCAAAGACGCATTATATTGCGTCATTTCGGACGTCTAATTCTAGCTAGATGCGGAAGATATACATGACTATAATTCAAGACTTATATAACGTCTTCGATAAAGAGCGCGCCAGATACGATGCTAATAAAGCATGGAAAAATGCCGTGCTTAGAGAATTGGCTGAGAATCTTGCTTTCATGCGCGAAGGACTCAGAGAAAACCTTGACGATTCAAAAATAATAAATAACCTTGAAAGCAAAAAATTTGTTCTTGCAAACGATAATGGATTTAATTTCAATTCTATAAAGGGAACGACGCTATCTCCTAAAACCTACGGAGACGCGAAAGAATTTGATAAATACAAAGATTGGTCAACGGACAAGCTCATAAAGAACGCTTACGAACGTATATCGACTTTGCGCAAGCTAAAAGTCAACGAACCAAGTATCAACGCGCGTTCTCGCCTCCAGAATCTGTTTAAGTTTTTAATGGTGATACTTGCTCACGTCGATGAAAAGCCTCTAACTATAACAAATAAATCAGCCCGGTAGGATGTGCCGACTGCAAGAAGGCGCATCAATCAACACAGGTGATACTCTCTCCGTCCAGACCGGCTGAAAATCCAAGCGCAGATCGAGGCTGTGAATAAGCGGGCGATGCGAATTACGAAGTTGATGTAGAAGTTGGACGCTAGCAATTAAATTGCAAAGGCTCTAGACTAGCAGAGAC
>MSXT01000060.1:0-5683 GCA_002083595.1 Proteobacteria bacterium ST_bin16
CCCGGCGGGATCGCGAAATCGCTGAAGCGCTTGGTCCCGTGCTATACGATGCAGGATTGATGCTGGTGGGGCTGGATGTGATTGGTGATTATCTCACTGAGATAAATGTTACCAGTCCTACCTGCATGCAGGAGATTGCCGATCAGACTGGGTTCAACTCGGCGAAAATGCTGGTGAATGCGCTGGAAAGCCGTATCGCCGAGCGATACGCAACGGCCATTCCTTCGGTTGAAACGGAGTTTTCTTCATGACTACGGCAATCGAAGTCAGGCAGGTGCACAAGCATTTCGGTGCATTGCATGCCTTGAACAACATTGATCTCGAAATCAATACCGGCGAATTCTTTGCTTTGCTTGGTCCCAATGGAGCGGGAAAGACGACGCTGATCAATATCATCGCAGGTCTTACCCTTGCCAGCAGCGGCAGTGTCAGGGTAATGGGACATGATGTCATCGCCGAGTATCGTGAGGCACGTCGCATGCTAGGCGTGGTGCCGCAGGAGTTGGTATTTGATCCGTTCTTTACCGTTCGGGAAACGCTTATGTTTCAATCCGGCTATTTCGGCCTAAAGAAGAATAACAGCTGGATAGACGAGATAATCCACCATCTCGACCTTTCCGATAAGGCCGATACCAACATGCGTTCGTTGTCCGGTGGCATGAAGCGGCGTGTGTTGGTAGCGCAGGCATTGGTTCACAAACCCCCGGTAATCATTTTGGATGAACCCACCGCAGGTGTGGACGTGGAATTGCGCCAGTCCCTGTGGCGCTTCATTAAGCGATTAAACCACAACGGTCATACCATTGTGCTCACTACGCATTATCTCGAAGAAGCAGAGGCTTTATGCAACCGCGTGGCAATGCTCAAAAATGGCAGTATCATCGTGCTCGATAACGTCAGAAATCTCATCAGCAACATCGCTGGATACCGGATACGACTCCAGTTATCTCCTGATACCCTTCCGGTAGCTTTACAGCCATTGACGATCAGTCATGACCAAGGCTACTACGTTCTGGCAATCGAGGAATACTTCCAGCTTGAAAATGTGATGGCAGTATTACGCGCGACCCAGACCCAAGTCTTGGAACTACAGATATTGCAGCCAGATCTTGAGCAAGTGTTCGTAAAGCTCATGCACGGTACAGAGAATCTGGAATCTACATCGATATGAATGGATTTCTTACGCTACTCTACAAGGAACTGCTGAGATTCTGGAAAGTCGGGTTCCAGACCGTATTTGCACCCATGCTGTCTGCCTTGCTCTATCTGTTGATTTTTTCTCACGCGCTGGAAGAACGGGTGCAGGCATATCCCGGTGTACCCTACACGGTTTTTCTAATTCCGGGATTGGTGATAATGGCTATGTTGCAAAACGCTTTCGCTAACTCTTCATCAAGCCTGATTCAATCGACGGTCTCGGGCAATCACATCTTCATGCTGTTATCGCCGCTTTCCTATCAGGAAATATTCACTGCTTATGTGCTGGCATCGGTCGTTCGTGGCCTGATTGTAGGATTGGGTATTTACGTGGTGGCGGTGAGTTTTTTTGAACTTCCCCTGTACTCGTTCGCATGGGTCATGGTATTTGCCTTGATGGGCACTGCGTTACTGGGGGGCTTAGGAATCATTGCGGGAATCTGGGCGGAAAAATTTGAGCACCTTGCTGCGTTGCAAAACTTTGCCATCCTGCCACTGACATTTTTGTCGGGCGTTTTCTATACGATTTCCTCGTTACCTGCATTTTGGCGGGGATTATCGTATCTGAATCCGTTTTTCTACATGGTAGACGGGTTTCGCTACGGCTTCTTTCGCGCCTCGGATGTTTCACCTTACCTCAGCCTTGGGATTCTGATGGTATGTTTCCTGGCAGTATCGTGGTGGACATTGCGAATGTTGAAAACAGGATACAAAATCCGAAAATGATCTTCTCGGCTACTTGGAGTTGTCCCATTTTGACGGACATTTTTTCACTGAGCCGAGAGGACTTCGACCTGTGTGTGAGAATTGCAGTTTATCCTGATTTGATATGGAAGTAGGTCCATCGGATAAAATTTTTTTCATCAATGGCGTGCGTGTTTAAGAAACTGATCTGATAGCATAGCTAGCTCAAGTAGTTGTTGGGTTCGGTATTAAAACCTCAAATTAGAACAAGAAAGTTATGATGTTATTGCGATTGCTCTGTTTTTCATCGCTCTATAATCCGCAAACCAAGAATTAATTGCCTATCTGTACATTTTGCAAGGAGAAAAGTATGCCGAGTATTACGGACGATTATCGTATTGACGCTGTACTGGCGGGCAGTGACATCCGCTGGGATGCGGGACCCAGCGGAACCGTGGCGTTGACGTACAGCTTCATGTCGGCGTTACCGGTATATGCGAATCCGGCTCACGATGGCAACGGTTTCAGTGTGATGACCAGCGATCAGCAAACCGCCGTGCGGGAAATCCTGGCCTCGCTGTCGTCGCAATTCAACATCACATTCACCGAGGTGTCTGATTCCGCATCATCTTATGGCCAGCTTCGTTTCGGCAATAATTCACAGGCTGCTACGGCCGGTTATGCCTATTATCCGGAAAAATTTACCGGCGATACCGCGGGCGATCTATACATCAACAATGTAGCCGCGGTTTCGCAAACAACCCACGTGGTAAAGGGTACCAATGCCTATTCGACCTTGATTCACGAAATCGGGCATACGCTCGGATTGAAGCATCCGGGCGATTACAACGCGGCGGATCCGGGATCATCCAATCCCAATGACGGACCGTTTTTGACCGGTGTCGAGGATTCCGAACTATTCAGCATCATGTCTTACACCCAGCAAAGCCAAGGTCTCGAGCGGATCAATCTCGCACCGTATGATTATGCAGCGTTGGCTTATCTTTATAATGCCAAACCGGTCAATACCGGCGATAACACTTACACGTTCACGACAGATAGCGGTCATATTGTGCAAACCATCTATGATGACGGCGGCACTGACACGCTCGACGCATCCGGTTTGACGACAGCCGTCACACTCAATCTCAATGCCGCCGCACCCGGCACGCTCAGCTCGGTCGGTCTCATTCCGGCAGGTATTGCTGCGGTTGATAATTTATCACTCGGATTAAATTCAGTGATCGAAAATGCTATCGGCGGCTCCGGCAACGATAAGCTGACCGGAAATAGCGCCAATAATACGTTGATCGGGAATAACGGCAACGACACACTGATCGGGCGATTAGGCAATGACAGCATGACCGGTGGCGAAGGCGCCGATATCTTCGGGCTATCCAGTGTCGGTTTCTATACTTTTCAGGATTTCGTTCCGGGCGTGGATAAAGTGGCGTTCGATACCGGATTGGGGGTTGCAGACTATGCGCAACTATCACCGTATATCACCAGCATCGCTGCACAGGGCGATGACATCGTGGTGCACTTTATCAGCGACATTGCCAGCATCACCTTTGTCGGCGTGCTGCAGCAATCGACAGAGCTTTCAGTCAGCGATGTGGTATTTCAGGCTTTGTAATTGAGTAAACATGCAACAGTTCGCGGATTACGTTCCCGGTCACTACCTTCGGGAACGTAATCAACTGGCCTAACGTTTCATTGATGCGCTGACTACTGCCCGATAGCATCAACCAGGAAAGCATCGCCGCAATTGGATTTACCTTGCAGCGGCGCATTCTCCAGCAGTTTCTCCAGATCGGCGCCCGGTTTCAAGTCAGCCGACAAATTCAGTTGCACTTCGACCAGCATGCCTTGATTACAGGTCAGCTTAATGCGGTCTTTAACCGCGGGGCCAAGCACCGCAACCACACGGCCAAGAAAATCTTCCGTGCGAACCTGCTGGCCGATCCGGCGGTTCATGAAGTAAGCCACTCCGGCATCGTTAAATTGACGCGTCAAATCCGCTGCCAGATCAAAATAACCTCCCATGGACCAGTTCGCCTGGCAAGTGCCATGCTTGAACCATTCATGCCGTTCAAGACAGGAACCCGATGTCACACTGGGCATCACTTCGGCTAATGACGCGGTGGAATCGGCATCCAGTTGAACTGGTGGGTAATCGCAGAAATTGCTTTTCTGCCCTTTGACATCGCCGCAAAAACCGTACTGTATGCCGCAGCTTTTTTTGTTCGGCCATAAGCCGTGCAATGCAAAATGCCGGGCTTGATAAACCTTGGGATCGGTAATCTTACATTCCGCTTTGTCCGGCTTGGTTTCACAGAAAGCGGGCTGCCACGACAGCGCCAGCACATAACTATCCGCCTGACCGGCTGTGTTGCAGCTACCGCCGGAATTTCCGCCATCTCCCGTTCCGCCGCCGGTAATCTGAGCTTGGCCGCATTCGGCGCTTACCCAGCGTTCTTTGGGGTCAGCATTGGGCAGAACCACCCGGTACCAGCTGGGCTGGCCGGGTTTAATCACTTCGATAATGTCGTACTGGCTGCCCGCAAGAATCTGCTTATTATCCGGATTAGTCGCTTTATTTTTTGATACATACGCCGGACAGGCCTGCTGCGCGGTAAAAACACCGGATACTTTATCCGCCCATACGGGATGAGCATGACCGATGGCCAGTGCAATTAGAAAAACTTGAAATACCATACTCTTTCTTAGCGTTATCATTCTTTCTCTCCTCTCTTTGCAAGCAAAAAATTAAACAACAGGAATAGTACTGGCTCAGTATTCAACATGGCTTTCCGGGGTCACTAGGGTTTTTGCCACAAAAACCGCCATTCTCTCAAGGTGCGGTCATTTACGGGGTAACCGGATGAAGGTTGCCCATTTCCAGCTCAATTCTCGCGTCCGCACCATGCACACACTGCAATGACAAATTTGATATCTTGTGAAAAAGTGAATAATTAACCATCCGTATTGGCTAAGCGCTCTCATCCATTACAATACGGTTGTCGTATGGAAGATCCGGTTGCTACTTTACTCATAAAAGCGTCAACCAGGCAACCCATTATCCGCTAACCTACTGAAGAAAAATAATGACCGCTAATATTCCTCTGCAACCGCAACGGCTACGTCATGCCTGCGATCCCGGTCAATTCACGTTTCAGACCACGGCGGACTTACCGGACTTAACGGAGATCATCGGCCAAGCACGCGCCATGGATGCGGTGCGTTTCGGTTCGGACATTCGCCGGGAAGGTTACAATCTTTTTGTCCTGGGCTCACCCGGGATGGGCCGCCACACCCTAGTGCAGCAGTTTCTCGACAGCAAAGCCAGCAAGGAAGCGGAACCGCCGGATTGGTGCTATCTCAATAACTTTACCCAGCCGCACAAACCGAAAGCGCTCAAATTGCCATCCGGCAAAGGGGAAGCATTGCGTGCGCATATGGCACGGCTGGTGGATTATTTGCGCAGCGCCATTCCCGTGCAGTTTGAAAGCGAGGAATACCGGAGCAGGATCAGTGCAATACAGCAAGAATACAATGAACGGCAGGAACGCGATATCGCGGAATTAGAAGCGGAAGCCGAAAAAAAAGAGATTATCCTGCTGCGTACGCCGGAAGGGTTTGCGCTGGCACCGAGCCGCAATCGCGAAGCCATTCCACCGGATGAATACGATAAGCTGCCTCAGGAAAGAAAAGATCAGATCGAGACCGATGTTGCGGAATTGCAAGCCCATCTGGAAAAAATTCTGGCTCGCTTGCCGCAACGCCGCCGCGAGCGCAGTGA
>MSXT01000060.1:5755-6353 GCA_002083595.1 Proteobacteria bacterium ST_bin16
TTGCGCGAAATCTATGCCGGTTTACCCGGTGTGCTGGATTTCTTCGATGCCGTACAGCAAGACATGGTGCTGCATGTCGATGATTTCCGCAAACCGGATGAATCCGTCAACATTTCCGGCATGACCGTCGTCACTCATCAAACATTCAACAATTATCAGGTGAATGTGCTGAGCTCGAATCATCAGAAACCGGGAGCGCCCATCGTCTATGAAGATAATCCGACCTACAGCAACCTGGTAGGACGGGTGGAACATATTGCCCAGTTTGGCGCGCTGGTCACTCATTTCACTTTGATCAAACCCGGCGCGTTGCATCAGGCCAACGGCGGCTACTTGCTGCTGGATATCCGCAAAGTGCTGATGCAGCCGTTTGCCTGGGAAGGTCTGAAACGCGCACTGCAAGCCCGCACGATTGATATCGAATCACTGGGGCAGATTTACAGCCTGGTCAGCACCGTATCGCTGGAACCGGAGCCGGTTCCGCTGGATGTCAAAGTGATCTTATTCGGTGACCGGTTATTTTATTACCTGCTGCAACAATACGACCCGGAGTTCAGCGAGTTATTCAAAGTCGCCGCGGATTTCGAAGAGACCATCG
>MSXT01000006.1:0-67376 GCA_002083595.1 Proteobacteria bacterium ST_bin16
TTGCCGCTTTCTTCTTCTTGCGCAAGCGTAAACCGCAAGCTGCTTGATAAGACACAGCAAGTCAAAAAACAAAAAAAAGCACAACAGGAAATTTCCTATTGTGCTTTTTTCTATTTGGAAATTAGAAATTAGAAATGCGCGCTTTCTGATCAACGGGTAATACTAGTTGACTCATCCATGTATTGTAAAACCTTATACAACCGCGCCATCATTTTCTAAAGGTTTCTTCTCAATCTTAACCAGATCTTCGCGTTTGACGCCTAGAAGCATGATGATTGAGCTACCGACCATAATCGACGAATAAATCCCGAACCAAATACCGATGGTTAATGCCAGCGCAAAGTAGTGAAGCACTTCACCGCCGAATAAAAGCATCGCGATGACGACCATCTGTGTGCTTCCGTGGGTAATGACTGTGCGTGACATCGTTTGTGTAATGGCGCTATCGATGACTTCGGTAATGGATGCTTTGCGATATTTACGGAAATTCTCGCGAATTCGATCGAAAATAACGACCGACTCATTAACAGAGTAACCCAATATGGCCAATATGGCGGCAAGTACCGTGAGCGAAAATTCCCATTGGAAAAAAGCAAAGCAGCCAACGATGATAACAACGTCATGCAAGTTGGCAATAATACCCGATACGCCAAATTTCCACTCGAACCGCACTGCCAAGTAAGCAACGATACCCAACGAAACAAATAGCAAGGCAAGCGCACCGTTTTCCAGCAATTCTGCTCCAACCTGCGGACCGACGAACTCCATCCGCTTCATTTCTACTGAAGAATCCGCCTGTTTCAATGCATCCATGACGGTTTCCGACAATTGCGCGCTGGAAACATCAGGTTTAATTGGTAAGCGAATCAAAACCTCACGAGAGGTGCCGAAATTTTGCACACTGGCGTCAGACATACCGAGATCGGTGAGTACGCTTCTGACTTTCTCGAGATCAGCGGTTTGATTGTAGCTGACTTCCAGTACTGTTCCGCCGGTGAAGTCTACACCGAGATTGAGTCCTTTTGTGGCAATAAAGAAAACGGATAAAGCAAATGTCACAATTGAAATGACAGCCCCGACCCGTCTCCATCGCATAAAGGGAATGTTACGATTAAATCTAAAAAATTCCATAATTTACTTCCTTATAAATCCGATCAATCAGCTTTTGGATTGCTTGGTATCAGATGATTTCCGCTTGTTTTTAGCCTTACCCGGCTTTCTTTCGCTCGATTCAGCTTGAACATCAAGATCGGTTTCTTGAATAACTTCAGTTTTAACCTCAGGCTGTTCTGTAATTCTTTTCTGAGTATCGCTCGATTCTTCGCCAGCTTTGTCACGAGCTAATGCAGTTCTATGAGTAGCCTGATTTTGTTCCGGTATCCAGATTTTTCCAATCGGCACATGATCAAGTCTGCGACGGCTTCCATAGATCAGATTGACAATGCCTCTTGTCACAAAAGTGGCGGTAAATACGGAAGTCATAATGCCTAAGCAAAGTACTACTGCAAATCCTTTTACCGGACCTGAACCGAAAGCAAACAACGCAATACCGGCAATGAGGGTGGTGATGTTGGAATCCACAATCGTGCCAAAGGCACGCTCGAATCCGGCATGAATAGCCAATTGCGGAGAAGCGCCGGCGCGTAATTCGTCCCTAATCCGCTCATTGATCAGCACATTGGCATCAATCGCCATGCCGACCGTCAGAGCCAGTGCAGCCATTCCGGGGAGTGTCAGCGTAGCCTGCATGATGGATAATAAACCAACCAGCAGCAATAGATTCATGGCCAGTGCAACGACCGAGATCATGCCGAACGCCGTGTAGTAAATGGCAATGAAGATAGCGACGCCTAAGAAACCATATAAGGTCGAGTTGTAGCCGCGGGCAATATTCTCTGCGCCCAAGCTTGGCCCTACTGTACGCTCTTCAATAATATCCATCGGTGCTGCTAAAGCACCGGCGCGCAGTAATAACGCAACATCGCGCGCTTCCTTGCTGGTCATGCGCCCGCTGATCTGCACGCGCCCGCCACCGATTTCTTCACGAATGACCGGCGCGGTGATGACTTCCGCCTTATTTTTCTCAATCAGCAGAATGGCCATTCTTTTGCCGACATTATCCCGCGTTAATTGTTTGAAAATGCGCGATCCGCCATTGTCTAGATTGAGATGCACTGCAGGCTGATTGTCCTTATCAAACCCCGATTGAGCATCGGTGATATGCTCACCGGTCAACAATACTTGTTTATTGACAAGCACTGGGCTTCCACCACGCTCCTCATACAGCTCGGTACCCGCGGGCACCTTACCCCGCAACGCGGCATCGAGATCGTGCTCGTCATCGACCATGCGAACTTCCAGGGTGGCTGTCCGTCCCAGAATATCTTTTGCTTTGGCGGTATCTTGCACCCCCGGCAATTGCACGATGACGCGATCCATTCCAGCTTTCTGGATGATGGGTTCAGCGACGCCCAGTTCATTAACGCGATTACGCAGGGTTGTGATGTTCTGCAACACCGCTGAATCTTGCATGCGCGCCAGCGCCTCGGGCTTAATCGTAGCGACGAGATGGTAGCGGTTATCGACATTCTCTTCCTTGAAACCAAGGTCGGGATAATTCGACTTTAACTCAGCTTCCGCTTTGGTGCGTGATTCAGCGTCACGAAATTTCAATGTCAGTTTTCTGGCTTGTTTTTCCAGACCGGCATAGGAAATCTTTTGTTCGCGTAATTTGCCGCGGATATCAGCGCTGTAACGATCCAGTGATTTTTCAAGCGCACCTTCCATATCGACGGCCAGCATGAAATGCACGCCACCGCGCAGATCCAACCCCAGATACATCGGCAATGCGCCGAGATCGGTCAGCCACTGGGGAGAATTGGGTAGTAAGTTTAGCGCAGTGATATAGTCATTACCCAAAGTCGATTCCAGCAAATCTTTTGCTTTGATTTGGGTCTCGGTATCGGCGAAACGTACCTTAATGCTTCCTTCTTCAAGGAGCACTCCATCCGTTCCAAGGTTGGCTTGTTTCAATGCATCTTCAATGCGTTGTAACAAGGCGGTATCAGTGCTTGCGGACGTCCGTAAAGGGGAGATCTGTACTGCGGGCGATTCGCCGTAAAAATTCGGCAATGTATAAAGCAAGCCGAGTAGCAGTGAAACCGCAATAATCAAGTATTGCCAAAGTGCGTAGCGGTTCATGGGTGTCAGTTAAGTATTAATTAATGATAAAAGGGTAAGAAAGACATGTGACGGCAAGCGATTCAATAACGATTCCTTCCGCCACGGCATGCGCGGTTATTTCTTTTCAACATTTGCAGCGTCAGTAGCATGGCTCTCCGTGGTTTCGGCGGCACTGTTTTCTGAGGCGGTAGTTGTTTTGGTTGTTTTGGATTTTTGAGTTTTTCCTTTCGGTTCGATACTCTTCAGTGTTCCTTTGGGCAACAGGGTTTGCACCGAAGATTTAAGCGCGGTGACTTCGATAGCCGGTGCTATTTCGATAATCACATAAGCTTCGCTGACATTCAGAACCTGACCGAGGATACCGCCGTTGGTAATGACTTCATCGCCTCTCTGCAATCCTTCTACCATCTGTTTTTGCTCTTTGGCGCGTTTGGCCTGCGGGCGGATCAATAGAAAATAAAACAGCACCAGTATCCCGAACATCGGTAACAGGCTTAACAAGTCCGAGCTGTCTTGCGTTGACGCAGCAGCTTGTGCAAATGCATCATTAATCAGCATAAAGTTCTCCCTTTCTGAAAAAAGGTACATATTAGCATGATGACCGCTTATGCCAGAAATTCTTGTGCATATTCTTCAAATTGTTGGTTTTCGATTGCACTGCGGATTTCTTGCATCAGTTGCTGGTAATAATACAAGTTGTGCACGGTATTCAGATGCGCTCCTAGCATTTCGTTGATGCGTTGCAAATGATGCAGATAAGCGCGGCTGAAATGCTGGCAGGTGTAGCAACCGCAGTGCTCGTCAGGCGGGGATGTGTCCAGCCGGTAGCGGCTGTTGCGTAATTTAATAATGCCATGACGCGTATACAGCCAGCCATTGCGGGCATTTCGCGTTGGCAGTACGCAATCGAACATATCAATGCCGTGCGCCACGGCATGCACAATATCCGCCGGTGTGCCGACACCCATCAAATAACGTGGTTGATCAGCGGGTAGCAGCGGTGCGGTATGTTTGAGGATGCGTTGCATGTCCGCTTTGGGTTCGCCTACGGATAATCCGCCGATCGCATAACCGTCAAAACCGATGCGATATAAACCGGCAAACGATTGATCGCGCAGATGTTCGTGCATGCCACCTTGCACGATGCCGAACAATGCATTCGGATTGCCATGATGCGCCTGTTTGGAGCGTTCCGCCCAGCGCAGACTGAGTTCCATCGAGAGTTGAGTGGTCGATTCATCTGCCGGATACGGAGTGCATTCATCAAAGATCATCACAATATCGGAATTGAGCGTGCGCTGAATTCGCATCGATTCTTCCGGTGACAAAAAACAGTTGTCACCGTTGACCGGCGATTTGAAATGCACGCCTTGCTCGGTGATCTTGCGCAAATCACCCAGGCTGTATACCTGGAATCCACCGGAATCGGTGAGTATCGGGCCGCGCCAGCCCATGAAATCATGCAATCCGCTATGTGCTTCGATCACTTCCAGTCCGGGGCGCAGCCATAAATGGAATGTATTGCCCAGAATGATTTGCGCGTTTGTCGCTTGCAGTGCGGCGGGTGGCATGCTTTTGACCGCGCCATAAGTACCTACCGGCATGAAAACCGGTGTTTCGACCGTGCCATGCGCCAAGGTCAAGGTGCCGCGGCGGGCTGCCTTGTCGGTGGAATGTAACTGAAATTTCATGATTTTCTCTCAATCAGCATGGCGTCTCCATAGCTAAAAAAACGGTAGCGCTCAGTTACGGCATGCCGATAAGCAAGCCGGATGTTTTCCATGCCGGCGAAAGCCGAGACCAGCATTAGTAGTGTTGAGCAGGGCAAATGAAAGTTGGTCAATAATCGCTCGACTACTTGAAAGCGATAGCCTGGCGTAATAAAAATCCGCGTATCGCCATATCCCGTGATCAACTGACCATGATGCATCGCTGCACAAGATTCCAGCGCCCGTAGCGATGTCGTACCGACGGCAAGAATGCGCCCTCCCGATAGCCGGGCTTGCCGGATCGCATCCAAGGTGGCCTGCGGGATATGATAGGTTTCGTTGTGCATGGTGTGATCGGCAATATTTTCAACCCGCACCGGCTGAAATGTTCCGGCGCCGACATGCAAAGTGACGTAAGCAATGGTGATGCCCATCGCCCGTAATTGATCCATCATGCCGGTATCGAAATGCAGCCCCGCAGTCGGTGCCGCAACAGCCCCTGCATTTCTTGCGTAAACTGTCTGATAGCGCGATTCATCTGCGGCGGTCGCTGGGCGGGCGATATAGGGAGGCAACGGCAATTGACCGTAGCATTCCAGCAATTCCGCTGTCGTTTTTTCATGCTCAAAGCGCAACGTATAAAATTCCTGCTCACGCGCGATCACGGTCGCCGGTATCGTATCCGCCAGTAATAAGGTTGAATCCGGTTTGGGTGCATGGCTGGCGCGGATGGCTGCCAGAACATGGCGATCATCGAGTATTCGCTCCACCATGACTTCCACCTTGCCGCCACTATCTTTTTTTCCGTACAAGCGCGCTTTAATCACCTGGGTATCGTTAAACACCATGACATCTCCGGCGCGCAGGAAACTGGGTAAATTTGAAAATAACGCGTCCTGCCATTGATTATTATTGCTATCTAAATAGAGCAAACGGCTGCCGGTGCGCTGCTCGGCGGGAAACTGTGCGATCAATTCGGCGGGCAGATAAAAGTCAAAATCTTGCGTCTTCATGCCGCCTATTATACCGGCGCAGCATGTTTTCCGCCCATGCGGCTTGCTGTACTCCGCCTTTTCAGTGATAATTGCGCCTGCTGTTTATTCAAAACAGGCAAATTGTTTGGCCGAGATGGCGGAATTGGTAGACGCACGGGACTCAAAATCCCGCGATGGTGACATCATGGGGGTTCGATTCCCCCTCTCGGCACCAATAGTAATTTCCAGAATACTCTGCGTATTTTTCTATCGCAGCAATCAAGCAAGCAAGACTCAAAGGCCGCTTACGATCATCGTCCACGGGGATGATAAACCGCTATGAATGGTCGGATTGAAGCGTATTTCATCAGATCCGGAATCAGTATGCAAAACGATGAACCCATTCCTGGTAATGATTATTCATTCTATAGTTTTATTTCATAAAAGGTTTTTTCTGTTGTCCACAATTTCTGTGGATAACTTTGTGGACAATCGAGTTGAATGGATGACTAACTTATAAATTTCTAAGGGTTTTTCTTGGATTGCTTAATAATTTAACATATCGATTATGTTTAAATTATCATTTACTTGCGGGATATTTTTCAGTCTGATATCAAGATTGTCACGGGATATTTATAACTTTCTTAAACTGTGGATTGTTTGGAATGTCAAGGAAAAAATAAAAAGTAAATTGTAGAGATTGTGTAAAAAGAAAATTCTTAATGCGCCATGACTGATGTGCGTGATGAAATTCTAATCATGTTTTTTGTGTATGGAAAATTTTTATCAGGGAAACTTTGCCGAATGTTAACTAGATAGTTAACAAATGTATTGATTGAGTCAGCGATAAGTATTGTGATGATAGGGGTCGAGGTATCTCATGCTAGCAGTGCTGAAATCGAATCGATGCGGTGTTAAGCCGCTTTTGAGGTGGCTTCACTAAGAAAAAAACGGGAGCTTGCGCTCCCATTCCGGATCTTATCGGGATTTGCTTAAACGGCTGATTCTTTTCTGCGGTGTGCCATAAATCCCATCAAACCCAAGCCGGCCAGAAGCATGGCGTAGGTTCCCGGTTCTGGAACAGGACTCAGGGAGTCGTTTGTGCTGAATGTTGTGAAGTCACCAGTCCCTCCAATCCTGAATTGGGTTTGCTGGCCGCCGTCACAGCAACCTTCAAGGCCGTAGAGGTTGAGTGTGTGATAGCCGGCAGCGAGGTTCAATGTATTGATACTCAAATACTGCGATGAATCGCTGTAGCTGCCATTCCACCACATATCGTTTGTTTTGAAATCAAATGCTAAACCATCGACAAAAATGGCTCCGCCGTGACCAAAATCAACACCGGCGCGAATTTGCCATGCCCCCGCATTGGCTGGGGATACATAAAAATCAACAGTTGATTTAAAGGCTATGTCAGTTGTCGAGCCACCAGCAAACAATCCATGATTGGAAATGTTGTCGTAAATTGCAGGGGTTGCAATTCCGTAACCAATTGATGGGATTGCAACGGCTGAATCAACTACGGACTGGTAGGCTGCTGCGTCAATTTGAGGACCCGCGGTTGAGAAACCCGTTTCAATTGTTATTGAACTGGCATTAGCACCGCCAAATAATGCAAGCGATATTGCGGTAACTGATAATGTGAAAGTTATTTTCATAAGACTCCTGTTATGCAGTATTAAGTTGTTAAAGTACTTAGGATATATGGTTCGTTATCTCTAACCAGCGCAGAACAAGTCAAAGTTAAATTACTCGATGAATGGATGCAATTGAACAACATCATAGTTTCTATCCATCCTCATGAATGTTAATAGAACCTAAGCCAATCAACTGTGCGAAAAATCACAGCTCATCGTTTAATAAGCCCTGCGCGATTGATTTATCGATATATATGGAAACAGCTTTAGAAAGAAGAATATTTTTTAAATTTTGGGGTTGCAAATATTGTGGATAACTTTGTGAGTAATTCATGTATTTGGAAATTTAACTCATCGATTTCTAAAGATTTCTATTGGTCTGTGTGCTTGTTTTACACATTGATTATGCGCTAATTATCATCAAGTTATTACTGCTTCTTACGCTGCGTGCTCATTGGGTCAAATGAAATCCATAATTGACTCAGTTTGTGGATTGTTTAAATGATCAAATAGAAATTAAGGTGAATTGAATCGATAGTGAATTTTCTGAATTGCTTGGGATGGGATTTTTCTTTCAATACGTCGATATAAAGCCGATTTTTTGCTTTATTCGAGCTATCTGTGTAAGAAAATATGAGTATAATGGTAAGAAGACACACTAGGTGATGTTTTTAATATGATGATTATATTGGAATTAGTTTGCAATATACGTGCGTTATAAATGACAAAATTGATTTAAGATTATTTTAAGTTAGCGATGCTTATATTTTTCTCCCAAGAGAAGACTGATTTATTGGATCCGTATCAGGATCTTTTTGAAATTTGTCATTTCAGTGATTTTTCGGATTGGGAGAAAAATAAAATCATTCCTTCCGCGTTTATCATCGCGGGAAATGATAAACAATATACCGCATCAATCCTTGGCAAGGTACGCAGAGATGACGAAGTTTTTGCGTCATTGTGTTTTGCAGCAAATCCGGTGACGGCATCTGATAACTTGTTGCTCGATGGTCAATTGCCGCAGCCTCCGGTTTTGCTGGAAGCGGTTAATCAAATTGAAAACTTACTGAAGTCGCTGAAGAGCAATGAGACCTATATCACCCACCAAGGACGGTTAATAAAGTACTTGTGGTTACGCCCTGATTTCATCCTTCAGCCGCACCATGAGTGGCAAAATCCCCGTTTTTATCGCTACCCATTGTTGGAAGCGTTGAGTCAGGACAGATCCGATTCTTTCGAGTGGCTGCGCAATCTCGCCAATAACAAAATAATTGAACCTTTGACGATGCTCGACCGGCAGCGCGAATGTGCTTATTGCCGTTCGGCGCACTTGAGTTTTATCGATATATGCCCGAATTGCCAGTCGATCGATATCAAGCTGCAAGCTTCTTTGCATTGTTTTACCTGCGGTTGTGTTGATGTGCAAGATAAATTCATGCATAGCGGTACGCTGGTTTGTCCCAAATGCCATACGCATTTGCGGCATATTGGCAGCGACTACGACCGGCCTATCGAGAATTACCGCTGCCAGTCTTGCAGCCAGTCGTTTATAGAAGGCGATGTGCAAGTCCGCTGCGCGATGTGTGAGAAAGAGATGAAACCGGGTGAGCTCATCCTGAATGAAGTGCATAGCTGGCGCTTAAGCGATAAAGGAAGAACGGTTGCTTTCCGGGGTGAAGTATTCGACTTGTCCTCGGGGTTTGATCAGCTGGATTTTATTTCCCGTGAGTTATTCATGCACGATCTTGACTGGCAAATGGTCACGTCCCGGCGTTATCCCAATGTGCATTTCAGTTTGTTCGGGATCTACTTCGCCAATCTGCCGGATCTGGTCGAACTTTTTAACCACGCGCGTCTGCTGCAAATGCTCGAAGCCTTTGCGCAACGATTGAGAAGCTTGCTCCGGACTCCTGACCTTTCCACGCGGACGTCGGAGAATATGCTGTGGTTGCTTTTGCCGAATACGGATGAGCAAGGGCTGGGCGGTTTTCAAAAACGTATCGAAAGCAGTATGAACGTACTGCTGGAAGAAAGTGAGCATAAGCTGGATTTCCGTTTTATCGGTATTTCCTCGCGGAATATACCCGAGAAGGAAAGTGCTCCGCTCCTGCTGGCGCGTCTTGCGGGCGAGTTGCTATAGTTCATGGAAAGTCTGAATCAAGCGTGGAGCTTTTTTCTTATTGCAACGTCGCGCTTCCAGGATATCGAGTACGTCTTCATGCTGATTCCATTCGTACTGTTTTTTGAATTACCGCTGTATTTTGTCAATTGGATGAGCGTTTTCCGCTATCTGTTTAAAAAATCGGTGGAAGCGCCGGTGTCATTTCCTTACTACCCGCGCGTAACTTGTGCGATTACCTGCTACGCCGAAGGAAAAGCGGTGCAGAGTACAGTGATCTCTTTATTGGAGCAGATCTATCCGGGACATATTGAAATCATTGCGATGGTCGATGGCGTGCAAAAAAATTTGGCCACGTATCAGGCATTGAAAGAACTCGTACCCGTGGTTGCCAGTTATCCCAAGCGTTCATTGGTCATCATTCCGAAAATTCAACGCGGTGGCAGGGTCTCATCATTGAACGCCGGACTTAGCCGGGCGCAAGGTGAGATTTTTTTCGCTTTGGATGGCGATACATCGTTTGATAATCAAATGGTCAGTTCCGCTGCCGCTCACTTTCGCAACCATGATATTGTCGCGGTGACGGGGCCGATGCGTGTGCGTAACGCCAGAAAAGCGATCATTACCCGGCTGCAGAGTCTGGAATATATGTTGACCATGCAGGTAGGGAAACTGGGGTTTGCGAAACTGAATGTCATAAATAACGTCCCGGGGGCGTTCGGCATTTTTAGAAAGTCCTTTATCCAGAAAATAGGTGGATGGAATACCGGGACCGCCGAGGACCTTGATTTGACCCTGCGCATCAAGCAATACCATCAACGTTATCCGCACCTGAGGATTGAGTTTGAACCCGGTGCGGTTTCGCATACCGATGCGCCGGAAAGTTTCAAGGATTTTCTGAAGCAGCGCCTACGCTGGGATGGCGATCTTTGGTATATCTACTCGAATAAACACAAGTACGGTATTTCCGCATCGAGGATGGGGTGGAGCAATTTTATATTTCTGCTCTGGTACGGCATTCTGTTTCAGATCGTCATGCCTTTTTCCATCGTGATTTATACGGTCTACATGGCGATAAAGCTGCCTATCCTGACTTTTTTTCTAAGCATGGTGCTGGTCTATTTGTTCTATTTAGGCTTGATTACCCTGCAATACATTTTTTATCTTGTGCTCGTCTCAGACAGAAAATGGGAGGACTGCGAAGCTGCTTTGATCCTGCCTATTTATCCGTTGTTCCAGTTTGTTTCGCGCGTCTGGAGCGCTTTTGCAATCTTAAACCAGATACTGAACAAAGGGCACTTGGATTCCGCGATGGCGCCTTTGTGGGTGCTTAAAAAGGGAAAACAGTAAAAGTGCGCGTTTTCCCGCTACTGATGTTGCTTCTGATGCTGACAACCAATGCAGGTGCTGAGGTTAAAACGTTGACCGAGTTTTATACGCATCTGGAGCAAGCCGCGACGGTGCTGAAAGCGAAGGCCGATTTGGAGGCGCAACGCTCGAATTTAAATGTGCAGGAAGCGCAGAAAGGCTGGGAAATATTTGGCGGAATATCGGCTGGTTATCAAAAAAGCCCTTTTGCCAGAGAGCCTTTCGGGCATTTCTTCGATCCGATGGGGCGGATCGGGGTACGTTATCCCTTGCTAGGCAGCGCGGAGAGGCAGCAACGGGCGATCGATGATGCCGCGATGCAAGTTAAAATAGAAGATGTCCGTCTGGATTGGAGCAAACGGCTGGCGCGGCTCTTTATGGAAGAAAACTACGCGGCGTATTGGAGCGCAAAGAAAATGCTGGCTTTGACCGAAGCCTACTTGCGTTTGCGCGACGACGGTGTGATTTCCATCCTGCATAAACGGCGCGAAGCGGGTTTGTTATTCATGTCGGATTATCTCGAGTTTCTTTCCGCTTTCGATCGCGCGGAACGATCGCAAATCGAATTCGGCAATAATCGCGATCAAGCACTGATCAGACTGGGTTATTTGACGAATTCGGAAATACGGCCGTTCGAGCCCGTAAAACCAGTTTTGTATGCGATCGACAGCAATGCGCCGATCGATATCGAGCAATTGGATCTAAAAATACTGCAAGCGCGCATAGAAAATACTCAAAAGACCAAAGAGACCGAGAATTGGCGTGGCATTGATTCGGATGTCAACGCCACCGCTTTTGGCGGTCCGGCCATTCCGCATCCTTCGCCTGAATCCATGCAGATGGGCTATGGCGGCGCAGTCGGTTTTAATTTCCGCATGCCGATCGAAATTATGAGTGTGCGGAAGAATGAAGAGTCGCGTTTGAACAGTCTGTTGATCAGTCTGCGAGCGGACTACACGCATCGCGATCAGGAACTGCAACACGAATTCCGTGCTTTGCTCAGCAGTTATCAACAGCTCGCGCAGCAAATCAAATTTCAGCATACGCGGCTTGAAGCGGCGCGTGAGTTGATCCGTGAAAGACATTTGCGCCTCAAGATGCTGGATGGCGATGTGATCGAGAAATATTTTCAGGCGGTGAATACATATTACCGGGTGGCGATCGAGAACGTCGAAACGGAATCGGAGCAATGGAAGCTGCATATCCGGTTGCGGCAATTCATTACGCTGCTGGAGGGAAAAGGCAGAGATATTCACCCGGAAATCAACCTAAGCCACTTGACCGATCCGCTGCAACAAGCGGCATCGTTTCTTGTCAGCGGAGAAAAAACCAAAGTTGCGCCAAAACGCACCAGTTTCTCTGCTGCCGGTAATGCGGAAGCTTCGTCTGGGCGTGTTGCCGTATATGTCTGGAACTTTGACAAATTGAGCACGCAACCCGGTTTATGGGAGAAGAATCAAACGATCGAAATCGATCGTTTCCTGATTTCTTTGAATCAGCAGCAGATTGCAAAATTTGCCGCAAATCCCGCGCCGCTTAAGAAATTTCTCACCGAAGCGCAGCGGCGAGGGAAAAAAGTTGAATTGCTGTTGGGCGATCCCGATTGGATTCTGCCGGAACAGCGCGAGAAGCTGCTCATGATCGTCAAGAAATTGAGCAACATCAATTTCGATGGTTTGCATTTGGATATCGAGCCGGATCAACTGGAATCGAACATGCCTGGCAAGGTGCGTCTGGAAGAATTGATCGAAACGGTGCGCCAAGTGTCGGCTGTTTCTCCGTGGCCGGTAGGCGCCAGTATTCATCCGCGCTATCTGACGAAAGCCGCATCATTTGATATTTGCGTGCCCTGTGAACTCAAAGCGAAAGGAATCAAAGAGATTACTGTCATGTATTACGCGATGAATCTGACGAATATCGTTACTGCGCTCAAGTCGGCCATGAACCAATATCCGGATCTGTTATTCAGTCTGGCGCAAAGCCTGGAACCAGAATTAGGTCCGGAAAATAGTTATGTGCATAAGCCGCAATCCATTTTTATCCATGCGATGAAACAATTGCAGGATCAACTCCGGGCCCCTAATTTTACCGGGCTAGTTATTCAATCATGGCAAGATTTGGTAAGCTATCTTCATGAAAATACGCTTTAATCAACCAGAAAATAAAGCTCCGGATACCGACCGGGGATTACGGGTGCAATATAGCGCCGCCAAACGAGTCGGAAGGCCGTGGCGCTGGTATTTGATCATCGCCATTTCCAGCCTCCCGGTAGTGTATTTGCTCGGGACGATTATCTGGGACACGATTAGCATTGAGGCCAATGGCCGCATCCGGGTGCCTAGCTTTACCGTGCGCACTGCTGTGGATGGCTATGTTGAGCAGCTTTTTGTCGAGCCGTTGCAGACAGTTTCCGAAGGAGCGCCATTAGCAGCGCTGGTGAATACTGCATTGCTGGATAGTCGTGACCGGTTGCAGGTGGAGCTGGACGGGTTGAAACAGGAAAAGCATAAGATGTTGTTGCAAGCCGATGATTCCAGAACGAGCTCGGCTCAGTTGTTGAAATTCGCGCACGAACAGAAGCATTTCGCATCCCAACGATTAAGTCAGTATGAGACCCTGTACAAACAAGGTGCTGCAACACAAGCTGAAATTGCGCTGGCGCGGAGTCAATTAAACTCGGCGCTGGAAAATCTGGTGGCGCTGGAGAAAGCGCAACGCCAGGAACGTGACCGGATGTATAGCCAGGAACAAGGTCAGTCTCCGGAAATACGCATGCTGTCAAACCGGATCAATCAGCTGCAACTCGAATTTGATAAAACTCAGGATCGAGTCCTGCAGTTAAGCCTTTTTGCGCCATCGGGCAACGGCATGGTGACAGAGATGTTTACGCAACCCGGAGAGTTTCTGGGGCGCGGTCAGGCCTTGCTTGAGATCATATTTCTCGAAAAAGTGCATATCGATGCATTCATTCCGCCAAAATACCAAGACTATGCCGTTGTGGGACAAATGGTCACGGTCAAATTCCCCAATGGGGAAAAAGCCAAAGCAAAAATAATTTCCGTGCCCGGTGTGATGCAGAAGTCTACGACAGCTGAAATTAACCCGTTGGAAACGGTTCGTTTTGCAATTCTGGCGCAATTGGAATTTGTTGGAAATGTGAAAAGCCGGTTAATCAATGGCATGCCGGTTACGATCTATTTGCATTGACAAACCAACCGGCCAAAATGCGTTAAATCCCGTAAATAGGAAACCAGCCGGTTTCATGTTCCGCCAGGAATATACTCCGCCCCTAGAGGTATCACCTTCTTTACCCTGAGCAATTTTGATTTATCCACATTTTTTGTGGATAACATTGTGTATAAGATTTATTTTCGCTCATTAACTTAATGGACACTAAAGAGAATTCTCACTCTGCCTAATAACTTAACACTTTAATTATGTATTATGTATCATCCGGTTATAAGAATTTTCTTTTTCCATATATCAACCGCTATGTTTTGTATGGCGTGTTAACATTGACCGCTGTGTGCTTTGGATAAGCGGATATTTGATACAACTGGCATTCGCAAGTTTGCTGTCCTCTCTTAAGCTGTTCAATCGGGTGTTCTGAAATTTTTACAATGTTATGCTGAATATTCAGTCTTTGACTTATTTGCAAGGCGGGGTTCCGCTGCTGGAAAATTGCCATTTGCAGATTTTTGCCAATCAGCGTGTGGGGCTGGTCGGTAAAAACGGGTGCGGGAAATCCACTTTGTTTCGTTTGATCCGGACAGTGATCAAGCCGGATAACGGCGAAGTCAGTTTGCAATCGGGCAAAACCGTTGCGTTCGTTGAACAGGAGATTGTCAACTCGGCGCAGTCTGCCATTGAATTTGTACTGGATGGCGATGTGGAATTGCACCGGCTGGACAAGATTTTGGCTCAGGCTGAGCACGATGCCGCCTGGTTTGAAGCGCAGCAGCGCTATGAAGCCATTGACGGTTATACCGCACGCGCACGCGCGGCACAGCTATTGAGCGGATTGGGTTTCGCCAACGCTGCGCTGGAGCAGCCGGTTGATCATTTCTCGGGCGGTTGGCGGATGCGCCTGAATCTGGCGCGCGCCTTGATGCATCGCGCTGATTTGTTGTTGCTCGATGAACCGACCAATCACCTGGACCTGGAAGCGATTCTCTGGCTGGAGCAATATCTGGCGCGCTATCCGGGCAGTTTGATCGTCGTATCGCATGATCGTGAGTTTCTGAATGCGTGCGTCAATCGCATCGCGCATATTAACGACCGGAGAATCGACAGTTATAGCGGTAATTATGATGATTTCGAGCGCGCGCGCGCCGAGCGCCTATTGCAACATAATCAGGCTTTGCAGCAACAACAAAGACAAATTGCGCACATGGAGGATTTTGTGCGCCGCTTCCGCGCCAAGGCTACCAAAGCCAAACAAGCGCAAAGCCGCATCAAGGCGCTGGAACGTTTGACGCGCTTGGCGCCGTTGGCTGTAGAAGATGGTCACTACGAGTTGCAAATTGAAGCGCCGGAGCGCAGTCCTGATGTGTTGTTGCGTGTACAAGACATGAGCTTTGGTTACGGCGATCATTTACTATTTCAGCATGTTCATCTGATCTTGCAGGCAGGCGCACGGATTGCATTGCTGGGACCGAACGGTGCGGGAAAGTCGACCTTGATCAAATTGCTGACCGGAGAAATTCAACCGGTAACCGGTTCATTGGAATGGGCGCAAAATATCCGTATCGGTTACTTTGCGCAGCATCAGCTGGAAAATCTCGACGGCAAGGCGACGCCTTTGCAGCATATGCAGAAACTGGCGCCGGCGCAGACCGAATTGGATTTGCGGAAATTTCTGGGACGGTTTGGGCTTGGTGGAGAGGGTGAAGACCGCCCAGTCGCCAGTTTCTCCGGAGGCGAAAAGAGCCGTCTGGCGCTGGCTTTATTGGCCTGGCAAAAACCGCATTTGCTGTTATTGGATGAGCCGACCAATCATTTGGACCTGGATATGCGCGATGCGCTCACGTTAGCGCTGGAAGCCTATAGCGGCGCCGTGGTGCTGGTTTCGCACGATCGCAGTCTGGTGCGTGCAGTGGCGGATGAATTGTGGCTGGTGGCGGATGGCAAAGCACAACTGCTTGATGGCGATCTGGAGGATTACAAAACCTGGATAGAAGCGCGTCGTTCCAGTGAAGCCGCGGAATCAAAGCCCGCGTCGCAAAAAATGCAGCCTAAAGCAGCAGCGAAACCGAACAAGAAAGCATTGTTGTCCAAACAAGCAAAACTCGAAGCGGCTCTGGAGATTGCGCAGAGGGAATTGGCCGAAGCGAATCGCCGTTTAGCCGACCCTGCGACGTATACGAACTGCCCGCGTGAGGAAATTGACCGGCTCAGCACTCTTCATGCGGCACTCGGGGAAAAAGTGGCTGAACTCGAAGAAAACTGGTTGGAGCTGGAAATGGCGATGGAGGAATGAATAAATGCGATTGAGGAAGATCAGACTAGGGTCAATCCGTCTTAAACCTGCATGTTCATGATTTCCTGATAAGCGGTTACCAGCTTGTTGCGGACCTGAACCATGGATTGGAAGGATACGTTGGCTTTCTGTAACGAGATCATTACTTCATGCAAATCGACATTCGATTGGTCGCTGACAAATTGTTCGCTCAGTTTGTCTGCACTTTTTTGCGCATGATTGACCTGATCGACAGCCGTTTTTAGTTTCTCGCTGAAATCAACACCTGTAACCTCATCCGCGCCCGATAGTTTTTTTGCACCGGAAGCCAGCGCCGATGTCGCTTGCAGCTGCTGCAAAATGTTATCAATTCCGGCCTTGTCCATGATTCACTCCAACAAAATTTTTTTAAGTATCGCGTAAAAAATCATAAAATTCAAATGATCTTAGTCAGCTCTATCGGTAAAAGCTGGGGTTTTAATTAGCCGGACATCCGGTATTGCTGCAATTTATACCGTAACGTCCGCTCGGAAATCCCCAGCTTCTTTACGGCCAGTTTGCGGGAACCATTAACGGCTGCCAAAGTTTCCAGAATATGTTTGCGTTCGAGCGTTTTCATATCTTCAGAATCAGCAGATGATTTCTGATCAATAGCTTCCGCGGCTTGGAATGGATCCGCTTGCGGCAAATGCAGATGCTCGGTGTCAATGATGTGATCCGTTGCCAGAATCATGGCGCGTTGCATGACATTTTCCAATTCTCTGACATTGCCCGGCCAGGGATAGTGCATTAGTGTGCCGATTGCAGCTTGCGTCATTGTGCAGGGCGGCTGAGCCGAACCTGCTGCTTCCGCAAGCACGCGTTGCGCCAGAGGTTCGATATCCAGCGGCCGTTCCCGCAAGGGAGGGATTTCGATCGGAAACACGTTGAGGCGGTAATACAAATCCTCACGGAACCGGCCGCTTTTAACGGTTGCCATCATATCGCGGTTGGAAGTGGCCAGAACACGGATGTCCAATTTGATTGCTTTATGCCCGCCGACGCGCTCCACTTCTCTTTCCTGCAGAACGCGCAGCAATTTGGCTTGCAGTTCCAGCGGCATTTCGGAAATTTCATCCAGCAACAATGTGCCGCCTTGCGCTTGCTCGAACTTTCCGGGCTGAGCTTGTGCTGCGCCGGTAAAGGCGCCTTTTTCATAACCGAATAAAGTCGCTTCCAGCAGATTTTCCGGAATCGCCGCGCAATTGATCGCGACAAAGGGCTTGGCCGCGCGTAGGGAATGCTGATGAATAAAACGCGCGATGACTTCCTTGCCGCAGCCGCTTTCACCCGTTAGCATGACGGTTGCCGGTGATTGCGCCACCCGCTTGGCCAGGGATAGTAATGCCCGTGTACGCGGATCCTTGGCAACGACGTTGTCATCCTGTTCCGGTTCGGATAAGGCGTAGCGCTTGATATGCGCCAGTAAATTGTCCGGATCGAACGGTTTCAGCAAGTAATCGCATGCGCCTGTCTGCATCGCGGCAACGGCTTTTTCCACGTCGCCATAAGCCGTCATCAGCAATACCGGCAGTTCCGGGTTAAATGCCTTGATTCTTTTTAATAATGCAAAGCCGTCAACGGGGTGCATTTGCACGTCGCTGACGACCATGCCTACCTCGGATTCTTGCAGAATGGCCATGGCAGTATTGCCGTTCGAAGCGGCCAATGCCGGGTAACCGGCCAGTTTCATCGTGGTGCAGATTGCTTCCAGCAAATCCTGATCGTCTTCCACCACCAGAATGGGTAGTGCTTTCATAATTTATCTCCTCTATTTCTTGGCAGCCGGATCATAAATTCGCTTCCCTCGCCCGGCGCTGAATGAATTTTCACCTCACCGCCCATGGATTCAATGACACCACGGACGATGGCTAAGCCCAGCCCCGTGCCTTCCGCACGCGTGGTGAAGAAGGGTTCGAATAATCTTTCTTGTAATGCCGCTTCGATGCCTGGACCATTGTCATGAACACTCAGGATGATATTTTTTCCTTCCAAGCGGCTGGTCAGAATAATTTTCCCGCCTGTAGCCGATGCTTGCATGGCGTTTTCCAGAAGATTGATCATGGCGCCGCATAAAGCCTGCCGATCTGTTATCAAAGCTTGTGCCATGCTCTGATCCTGCACGATAAATTGCAAATCCTGCTGTGTTATTTGTGGCTCTATGACTTGATGCAACTCCGCTAGCAAATCGCTGATGACGACACGTTCGCGCCGCCTTGCTTCGCCTTTCACAAAACGCAGCATATCTTTTGTTAAATGCTCGAGATGGTGCAGGCGTTCAATGGTTTTTGTTGCGAATTTGCGCCGCTCGACGGGCGTCAAGGCATCGCTTCCCAGGTGATTGGCATAAAGCAATGCGGTCGAAAGCGGGGTGCGTAATTGATGTGCCAGATTGGCCGCCATCTCGCCCATGGAAGTCAAGCGTTGATTACGCCGGATCTGTTCCTGTATGGCATAGGCTTCAGTGATATCGTTGACCAGCAAAATCCGCCTGCCAGCTGCGTCGGTGGCGCTGCTCTCGATGCGAATACGCCGTGGCTGTGCGGTTTGCTGCAGTTTTACCAGCCACTCATTGACGATCGCCGTTGGCGACAAACGTTCTTGCGTTACTTGCCGCCAATCCCCGCCAACCAGGGATTCGCCAAGAATGGCGATAGCAGCCGGATTGACTTGTTCGATGCATTCCTGAGCGTCAAGCGCGATGACGCCGCCCGGTAATGCGTTCAATAATAGGCTTAACTGCTGCGATAGATTTTCCTTCGCGATTAATTGTTTGTGCAATTCACCGTTGGCAAGCGCCAGTTCACGGGTGAGCTGCGCTACCTGGTGCTGTAAATCCTGATAGACGCCGGATAGCTGCTCCGATGCTGCATTAAAAGCCGCGAACGCCAGTTTGAGCTGCTCTTGATCGGCCGGCGCCGGTTTAATTTCACTGACGTTTTCGGTTTGCACGCGTTGAGATGACAGTTGTTGATAATGGTCAGTAGCTTATCACCGTTACCCGTCCCGATAATGATGCGAATAAGGCAGGCAAACCTATTCTATTTACGCATTCAGATTTTATAAGTTTATAGATAATCATCGCATCAATAGAAATCCATTCGCAGTGAATGGGGTTGATGTGCTTGCGGCATGGCGATTGATAAATTAAACAGCGGCTTTGCAAATCGTATGCCTGGTGATTCTGACTGCATAACAGTCAGTTAATTAATTGTAAAAAGAAATTTTAGGTTTGTCATTGACAATAAAGCGACGATTGATCAATGACTTGAAACTTGAGCAGGAGAATAACGCGTGGCCACAGTACCGAGTGAATCCAATACAACAACACCCGCCTCAGCGATGAGTCTGGGGCAGTTTAGCCAGTTATCCAATCAAAAGAAGCTTGGATTGATTCTCTCGGCGGCGGCTGTTGTCGCTTTGCTGGCGGGTGCCTTGATGTGGAGTCAGACACCGGAGTATCGCGTGCTCTACAACAATGTACCGGATCAGGATGGCGCTTCCATTATCGGCGCTTTGCAACAAATGAACGTGCCATACAAGTTTTCCGACAGCGGCGGCGCCATCATGGTGCCCGAGAAGCAAGTGCATGAAGTGCGGTTGCGCTTGGCGGGGCAGGGGTTACCGAAAGGCGGTCTGGCTGGATTTGAGTTAATGGAAAATCAAAAATTCGGCGCCAGTCAATTCCTTGAGCAGGTTAACTACCAGCGCGCACTGGAGGGTGAATTGGCGCGTTCGGTTCAATCCATCGCCGCGGTGCAAAGCGCGCGCGTGCATTTGGCAATCGCTAAGCCTTCGGTATTTTCACGGGAAAAGCAGCAACCGAGTGTTTCGGTGCTGCTCAATTTACATCCGGGCAGGGTGCTGAGTGTTGAACAAGTCAGCGCGATTGTGCATTTGATGTCCAGCAGCGTGCCCAATTTACCGGTAAAAAATGTCACGGTGGTGGATCAGCACGGCAATTTGCTCAGTACACAGAACGACAAACAGGATTCCAGGTTTGACGCGAAGCAATTGGAATATATCCAGGAGCTTGAGGAAAATTATATCCGCCGCATCGAAGCTATTCTGACGCCGATTACCGGTGCCGCCAATGTGCGTGCGCAAGTGACTGCTGATGTGGATTTCTCCCGCGTTGAACGCGCCGAAGAAATTTACCGGCCGAATAATACCGAGTCCGAGGCAGCTGCGATTCGCAGCCAGCAAACGCTTGAAGCGACTTCGACGGGTTCGAAATTGGATGGCGGTATTCCAGGGGCATTATCCAATCGTCCGCCTGAACCTGCATCTGCGCCCATTGAAGCGGGCGGGGAGAACAAGGAAGGCGGCGATAAGCCGGCAGTGCCGACTGACAAGAAGAAAGAATCAACGACGAATTACGAAGTCGATAAAACCGTGCAGCATGTACAGCAATCGACTGGCAATATCAAACGCTTATCCGCGGCTGTCGTGGTGAATTACCGCAAGAAAGTGGATGAAAACGGTGAAGTCACGAACGAACCGTTAACAGCCGATGAAATCAAGGAAATCAACAATCTCGTGCGCGAAGCCATGGGTTATAACGAGAAACGCGGGGATTCTCTCACGGTAACCAACAATTTATTTACGCACACGGGCGAAATGGTGCTGGATGTTCCACTCTGGAAAGATCCCGATGTGATCATGCTGGCCAAGGATATCGGCAAGCAATTATTGATTGCGGCTGTGGTTTTATTTTTCTTGCTGAAGATACTCAAGCCGTTTCTGAAAAGCTTGACGCCTCCAGCTCCACTCCCGCCGCCAGCGGAGCAAGGGCAATTAACCGATGGCAGCGCAGTAGCAGGTCAATTGCCGGGGCAAGTCGATGAAGCGGCCATTCAAGCGATTCAGAAATCGATATTCGATGAAAATCTCAAGCGTGCCAAGCAATTGGCTTTGGATGAACCTGCTATTGTTGCCAATGTGGTGAAAGATTGGATGGGTAAAAATGGATGATGACGGAATCAAAAAAAGTGCAATTTTGCTGATGACCTTGGGCGAACAAGAAGCGGCATCCGTGATCAAGCTGCTGGGGCCGAAGGAAGTGCAAAAGCTGGGCGAAACGATGTCCACACTGCAAAACATAACACGTTCGGAGATCGAGGGTATCGTAACGGAATTTTGCAATGAAGCCGAGGGCAGAACCACGCTGGGTCAAGGCTCGGCCGACTATATCCGGAAAGTTCTGACCAGCGCGCTGGGCGATGAAAAAGCGGCCAATCTTATCGATCGCATTTTGCAAGGCGGCGATACCAGCGGGATTGAAGGATTAAAGTGGATGGATGCACCGTCGGTGGCGGAGCTGATCAAGAATGAGCATCCGCAGATTATCGCCACCATTCTGGTTCATCTGGAACGGGATCAGGCGAGCGAGATTTTAAGTTTGTTTACCGAACGGCTGCGTAACGATACGTTGTTACGCATTGCGACACTCGACAGTATTCAACCCGATGCGCTGCGTGAGCTCAATGACGTGCTGACAAAATTGTTATCGGGCAGCAATAACATCCGCAAAGCGGCGATGGGCGGAGTCCGGGCCGCCGCGGAAATTCTCAACTTTGTGCCGACCGCGCAGGAAGCCAGTGTCATTGAGAATGTCAAACAATATGACGAAGAATTGGCGCAAAAAATCATGGATGAAATGTTTGTATTCGATAATCTGATCGAAATTGATGACCATGGCATTCAATTGCTGCTGCGCGAAGTTCAGTCGGAATCCTTGATTGTTGCCTTGAAAGGCGCGCAGGAAGAATTGCGTAAGAAAGTTTTCAAGAATATGTCGCAGCGTGCCGCTGAAGCCCTGCGCGAAGATCTTGAGAGCAAAGGTCCGGTCCGCGTGTCCGAAGTCGAAGCCGAACAAAAAGAAATCCTCAAAATTGTGCGTCAACTGGCTGACGATGGGCAGATTGTATTGGGTGGAAAAGGTGACGATGGTTTCATTTAAAGGATCGTTTTTTCGTCCGATCCATTGGATCAATGTACAACAGCCCATGTTTATTACTGAGTCGCAGGTATATCGATGATTGCAAGTAACTTTGTTCCCAAAGAAAAGCTCAGTGCTTATCAACGCTGGGAAATGGATTCCTTTGAAGCGGCGGATATGCCGCAAGAAGCCCGGGAGATTGACGCTGAGTCCGGCTTGCAGCCGGATGATGAGCCACAAGTTGCGCTGCCTTCTGAAGAAGTTGCGGCGGTTTTTCAGAATGCCAAAGATGAGGGGTATGTGGCAGGTTTGCAAGAAGGCCATGCGGCCGGGTATGCGGAAGGCAGAAGCATGGCGGAAGCTGAAGTTAAAACGGAAGTGGCGCATATTCAAGCGTTACTGCACAAGCTGGATCAGGATCTTCATGACATCGATCAGCATGTGGCGAATGATCTTCTGGAACTGGCCCTTGCGCTGGCAAAAAAAATAGTAACGGAGGCATTGAAATTACAGCCCGAGCTGATCATACCGATCGTGCAGGAAGCTATCCGTAACTTGCCCAGCACCGTGCAGAATCCCCGCCTTTTCTTACACCCGGAGGATGCCAAATTAGTGCTTGCGCATTTGAGCGGGCAACTGGAGCAGGATCATTGGAGCATCCGCGAAGACGAACAATTATCCCGGGGCGGTTGCCGCATTGAAGCCAGCGGCAGTGAAGTCAACGGAAGTCTGGAAGTACGCTGGCAACGGGTATTGTCAGCCATCGGGCAGCAAGACGCCTGGCTCGATAGGAAAAATTAATATGTCGCGCCATGAGCAATGGGGTGGTTTTTTAAAGAACTGCACACAACTGCTTCATCCCTCCAGTCCATTCCTATTAAGCGGAACCATTACGCGCGTTTCCGGGCTGGTCATGGAAGCAGTCGGGTTGAAACTGGCCGTCGGTAGCAGTTGCACTATTTTCCTCTCGAATGGCCATAGCGTTTCAGCTGAGGTTGTGGGATTTTCCGGAGAACGTTTGTTTCTCATGCCATCCAGTGATGTGTATGGTTTGTCACCCGGTGCGAAAGTGGTGCCTGCCGAACTCATGGGGGAATTACCTCGCCTCGGTAGTCTCCAGCATCCGCGAAGACGCGCGGCGGATCGGGCCAAACATGTCGCCGTTGGCCCTGAGCTGTTGGGGCGTGTGCTGAACGGTGTCGGTGAACCGCTGGATCGTCTCGGCCCTACCCATGCGGAACACAGCGTGCCGCTCTATAGCCGGCCCTATAATCCATTGGAGCGCGTGCCAGTGACTGAGCCGTTGGATGTCGGCGTGCGGGCGATTAACACGCTGCTGACGGTCGGGCGCGGGCAGCGGATGGGATTGTTTGCCGGTAGTGGCGTGGGTAAGAGCGTATTGCTGGGCATGATGGCGCGTTACACCACAGCCGATGTCATTGTGGTTGGTCTCATTGGTGAGCGGGGACGCGAGGTTAAGGAATTCATCGAAAACATTCTGGGGGAAGAGGGGCTCGCACGTTCCGTGGTGGTTGCCGCGCCTGCCGATACCTCGCCGTTGCTTCGCCTGCAAGGTGCAGCCTATGCAACCGCCATTGCCGAGTATTTTCGCGATAGCGGTAAGCATGTGTTGCTCATTATGGATTCATTGACTCGTTATGCCATGGCGCAGCGGGAAATTTCTCTGGCGATTGGTGAACCTCCAGCGACTAAAGGTTATCCGCCATCAGTATTTGCCAAATTACCGCAACTGGTGGAGCGGGCCGGTAACGGCAATCAAAACAGCGGTTCGATCACGGCCTTTTATACCGTGTTGGCTGAAGGAGACGATCAGAACGATCCGATCGCCGATAGCGCTCGCGCCATTCTGGATGGCCATATCGTGCTTACGCGGCGGCTGGCTGAAGCGGGACATTACCCGGCCATCGATATCGAAGCTTCGATCAGCCGGGTTATGACCAGCGTGGTACCACAAAAACAAACGGATATGGCGCGGCAGTTTAAGAGTCTTTATTCGCGTTATCAGCGCAGCCATGACCTGATCAGTGTTGGCGCTTATGTCGCGGGCACGGATCCGGAATTGGACCGGGCTATCCGGCTTTACCCGTCAATGGAAAAGTTTTTACTGCAAAATATGCTTCAGCACGACAACTTTGCCGATAGTCTTGAAAAACTATCCAGATTGTTCGAGAGCGAAGGAATCCGCTAACCAAGGATAAATGATCATGCCAACAACGTCGTCGCTGAGACTCCTGCTGGAATTGGCTCAACAACAAACGGATGCTTCTGCCAGGCATTTGGGGAAGTTAAATTTTCAACAGCAGGAAGCGGAAAAGAAATTGAATTTGCTTTTGCAATACCGCCATAGTTATCAATCGCATTTTCAGAATTTCACCAAAACGGGGATTGATCATATTGAATGGCTTAATTTTATTGCATTCATGGATAAGCTGGATGCGGCCATTACGGAACAACGTCAAGCGGTTTTACATGCGCAAAATAAAAGAAGTGTGGGCAACGATGAGTTTTTATCTTGTCAGCGTAAATTAAAATCCTTCGATACCTTATCTCAGCGCCAACAAAGTGCTGAGAATCAAAAGCAAATTAAACAAGAACAAAAGATGCTGGATGAATTCGCGCTGAATTCATTTCATCGTAATGCCTCTTCTGTCAAGGAAAGTTGATTACAACCATGGCAATAGCTGGATTGGTATAGATATTGCTTATTCATTCGTAGCATTAATTAATCGAACGAGACCATAAGCCTATGTTAAACATATCGGTTGCACCTCAAATCAAATCGTCGGGCGAAAGCACAGCAGCGCTGATAAGTGGTGGTTCATCAGGGACTAACACTAACGATGCGGTGACGGAAGACTTCGGTAAAGTCCTCGATCGTCAAGTATCGGAAGCAACAGACAAGCAGGATAAGCAAAAACAGAATGATGCAACGAATGCCGCTGCTCAAGAGCGTTCGGATAACACTATTCCTGAAAAAGATAAGGATACGGATTCCGCTGCGGATGCTCCCGCGGATGGTACTAACAGTTTTATTCAAAGCCTGTTGACTGATACGACTACGGCATACAAAACGACGCCGTCGTTACAGGCTATGGGAACTGTAGTCAATCCGGATGCAGCAATGGTGGCATCCACGTTGCAGCAGGGCGTAACCTCATTACCGGTCAATACAGCTTTGCCTCAAGAAGGTGAACAAATTGCTCATGCCGTGACTCCGGCTGTAAATCAATTGCTGCAGCAAGGCCAAAGCCAGGCAAATTCAGTCGCGGGCAACTCGGCTTCGTTACCCAATAATTATTGGCAATATTTGGGAACGGCAGATTCTGCCGCTTACGGCAAATTCTTGCCCCCTTCAGAAATGAAGGAAGATATTCAACTGGACAATGCAGCACCGATATTTAAGACCCAGGAAGAACCCATAACAACTTCATCACTCGGCTTAAATAGCACCACAGCTGCAACTTCGCAGACTGCGGTTTCAATGGATGTCAAAGTCGATGCACCCGTAGGTCAGCACAGATGGGGCGGTGAATTTGCGCAAAAAGTTGTCTGGTTGACAACGCAACAACACCAGGTTGCTGAAATTCGCCTGAACCCCGCTCATCTCGGACCGGTTGAGGTGATGTTGAGTATTACGCAAGATCAAGCGACGGCGCAATTCATATCGCCTCACTCAGCGGTGCGCGACGCTATTCAGGAAGCTTTGCCGAGACTGCGGGAGATGATGGCGGAGAGTGGGATTCAATTGGGTAATGTCATGGTTGGCGCTGATTCGTTTCAACAGGAAAATAAACAGCAACAAGCGCAGTATGCTGGAAAAGACACGGGCAGTATGAGTAGTGGTATGAGACAGGAGGTTACCGGCCAAATTCAAACGGCTGCCGTGCCAATCAGACATCAAGGTCTCGTCAATACTTATGCATGAAGATCAATTCAGTCAGTTTTTTGTTACAAAGTATTAATTCCGTATGTATCACCGGTCACGTTGATCAGTCTTGTATCAGTTTGACCGGTCTGGTTTCGATCAATTCATCTGGATTCCAGTGTCTGTGCGATTCAAATACGAACTGATCGTCTGCTTCAAACTCACCAATATTTCTTTGTTTTCAAGCCAAAAATCAGCTCATATGCGCTGAATTCCCCGCCAGCTTCTCTAGCTGAAAATAGCGACATTATTTCAGTGTTATTTGTGACATCGGTTTATGGTCATCTCGCCCATAATGGATTTCATTCAATGAGGAGTTGCGAAAATGGCAAAAACGATGGAAGCACCAGCTGCAGAAGGTAAAAAGAGCAAGAAGGGATTGATCATTATCATTTTGATAGCAATCATTGCGATCGGTGCAGGTGCCGGTGGTGCATGGTATTTCATGAAGATGTCAGGCGGTGAGGAAGCCGAACCGGAAAAACCAAAAACTAAGCCGACTAAATTCATGGAACTGGATATTTTTACGGTTAATTTGCAACCGGAAGATAACAGTCAATATCTCCAGGTCGGATTAACAGTCAAGGTTCGTGAAACCGAGGTCGTGCAAGAGATTACCAAACAAATGCCGGATATCCGCAACCGGATTCTGATGTTACTTTCCAGCAAAAAAGCGACCGATATTGCAGGCATTCAAGGGAAGCAATTGTTAAGCCAGCAGATCGTTGAAGAAATCAAGCAATCGCTGGGTTCGGAAGATCTGCAAGAAGATGTGCGGGAAGTGTTATTCACATCATTTGTAATCCAGTAATCATTCATGGCTGAAGATTTTCTTTCACAAGACGAGGTCGATGCACTTCTCAAAGGCGCCACGGGCGAGAGCGATGAAGTGCAGGAGGAAGAGGATCGTGGCGGGGTCCGGCCTTATAACCTTGCAACGCAGGAACGCATTGTTCGTGGCCGGATGCCGACCTACGAGATTATCAATGAACGTTTTGCGCGCTTCTTCCGCATCGGCTTGTTCAATTTCATGCGCCGCACAGTGGATATTGCGGTCGGTCCGGTCAAGGTAATTAAGTTTAGCGAGTTCGTGCGTAATCTGGTGGTGCCGACCAATCTCAACATGGTGCATATGAAACCATTGCGCGGTACGGCGTTGTTTGTTTTTGATCCCAATTTGATTTTCCTGATTGTGGATAACTTGTTTGGCGGCGACGGCAGATATCACACGCGCGTGGAAGGAAGAGATTTTACCCAGACGGAGCAACGCATTATTCATCGTTTGCTCGAAGTGGTATTTGAAGATTATGAAAAATCGTGGAAATCGGTTTATCCGGTGAAATTTGAATACATCCGGTCGGAAGTGAACCCTCAGTTTGCCACGATCGCCACACCGAACGAAGTCGTGGTGACCGTCACTTTCGATATCGATATGGGTAACCAAGGCGGTGAATTTCATGTCTGTATTCCTTATTCGATGATTGAACCCATCCGCGATACTTTGTATAGCGCGCTACAAGGCGATCACCTGGAAGTTGACAAACGTTGGATCAAGTTATTGTCACAACAAGTACAAGGGGCTGAAGTGGAATTGGTTGCTAATCTCGGGCAGACGAAAGTGACTTTTGAGCAGATTCTCAGCATGCAAACCGGGGATATCATCCCGCTGGAGATTCCTAAATCCATTACCGCGCACATCGACGGAGTGCCGGTCATGGATTGCCGCTATGGCACCATGAATGGGCGTTATGCGCTGAGAGTCAACAATATGATTGCGCCGTCCGAGTCTGAATAATTTATTGGAGAGTAGTGAAATGTCTGAGACTACAGCAAACGATCAAACCGAGACCGACGACTGGGCTGCTGCAATGGCGGAACAGGCGGCGTCCTCGCAAAATGATTCCGCAGGACAGGAAACGGAAGTAGACGATTGGGCTGCTGCGATGGCGGAACAAGCAGCATCCGATCAAGGCTCACCGGCCGCCGCGGAGAAACATGGTAACCCCATCATGGGCGCGCAGTCGGCATCCGCATCGGTTTTTCAGGAATTCTCAAAAGACGGTGTAGCGAATAATACCCGTCATGATATCGACTTAATTCTCGATATTCCCGTACAGATGACGGTTGAACTGGGTCGCACCAAGATTGCCATCAAGAATTTGCTGCAACTGGCTCAGGGTTCGGTGGTGGAGTTGGACGGCATGGCCGGCGAACCGATGGATGTATTGGTCAACGGGTGCCTGATCGCACAAGGTGAAGTCGTGGTCGTGAATGATAAGTTCGGTATCCGCCTGACCGACATCATCACGCCTAGTGAACGTATTCGCAAACTTAACCGCTAGAGTGCAGCCATGCTAATTCGCTATGGAATGTTCTTACTGCTGATACTGTCATTTTCCGCCCTTGCGGAAACCGGTAAACCCAGTTATGTGCCGCCTGCTCCAGTGATATCTACTGAAAGCACGGTGCAAATGATCGGTGCGTTATTGCTGGTATTGGCCGTGATCGTGGGAGGCACGTGGCTGCTCAAGCGCTTCTCATTGATACCCACAGCGGCATCGGGTGTTGTCAAAGTTGTCGCAGCCGCCGGAGTGGGTCAGAGAGAACGGGTTGTGGTGGTCGAAATCGATCAGACTTGGCTGGTGCTCGGTGTGGCACCCGGCCGTGTCAATAAGCTCCACACGATGGCCAAGCCGGCATCCGATGCGTCCGGCACGAAGCCGGATCATCCCCCGGTGGAAACATTCGCCACGCAGCTTAATCAGAGTATGGAAAAAGAAAATGCATAACCGATGTATCTCCGTCACTCGTTCCTTGTTTTCATGGAACGGATTCAGAACGGTTCTTGAGTGCGGCTGGCGTAGCTTGAACATGCGTAACGCATTGCGGGCCATGCTGTTATTGGCTGGTTTGATCGCCGTTCCTGCTTTCGCGCAGAAATCCGGTTTTCCGGCATTCACCAGCTCACCGAACGCGGACGGAAGCGCCACTTATTCGCTGAGCGTGCAAACGTTGATCTTGCTGACTTCGCTGACATTTTTACCCGCGGTGGTATTAATGATGTCGAGTTTCACGCGTATCATCATCGTGTTGTCGTTGCTCAGGCTGGCCCTGGGCACGCAGTCCTCTCCTCCTAACCAGGTGCTGCTTGGTTTGGCATTGTTTCTGACCTTTTTTATCATGTCGCCGGTTATCGATCGGGTATACAACGAAGCGTATTTGCCGTTTTCGCAAGATAAAATCAATGTCATGGAAGCGGCCGATAAAGCCAGCGTGCCGCTGAAAGAATTCATGCTGCATCAAACCCGGGAAACCGATTTGGCCCTGTTTGTGCAAATCTCCGGCAGTGAAGAAATTGAGAGCCGGGACAAGGTACCGCTGAAAATACTGGTGCCCGCGTATATCACCAGCGAATTGAAAACCGCATTTCAGATCGGTTTCGTGATCTTTATTCCCTTCCTGATCATCGATCTGGTGGTGTCAAGCGTGTTGATGGCGATGGGTATGATGATGCTGTCGCCGATGATTATCTCACTACCGTTCAAATTAATGCTTTTTGTGCTGGTCGACGGCTGGCATTTAATTATCGGTTCGCTGACCCAAAGCTTCTATACCTGAAAGGAAATTCATTATGACTCCAGAAAGTGCAATGACAATCGGCCGGCAGGCGCTTGAAATTACCTTCATGATTTCCGCACCGCTGTTACTGTCGGCACTGGCAACCGGTTTGCTGGTGAGTATCTTCCAAGCTGCGACGCAGATCAATGAAATGACTTTGTCATTCATCCCTAAATTGCTGGTTATGTTTTTGGTCATGGTATTGGCCGGACCTTGGATGATCACCCTCATGACCGATTATATGCAGCGTCTTTTTACCAGCATTCCTTGGCTGGCGGTCGGTTGATCTTGAAGCAATATTCCATGCTGTGTGTGCCAGCAACCGGTTGCGCCGATCACTCTCAATGAGTGATCGATTGCCATGATCAGTATCACTACCGCGGAATTAAACACATTGCTGGCGGCATTTCTTTGGCCGCTCAGCAGAATCCTGGCATTGGTGGCAACCGCCCCCCTTTTGGGCAATCCCAGTGTTCCGGTGCGGGTCAAATTAGGGCTGGCCGTGATGATTACTGTGCTGGTTATGCCGCTGGTAGAAAAGTCATTGCCGCAAATTGATCCCGCTTCAGGTGTTGGTTTTGCCATTTTATTGCAGCAAATATTGATCGGCATTGCCATGGGTTTGGTCATGCGGATTGTTTTTGTTGCGGTGGAAATGGCGGGCGAGTTAATCGGCTTGCAGATGGGGCTTGGTTTTGCAGTTTTCTTTGATCCGCAGAATTCCGGCCAGATTGATATCGTCGGCCGCTTTCTCGGAGTGATTGCCAGTTTAGCGTTTCTTGCCATCGATGGACACTTGATAATGATCGCGTTGATTTCGCAGAGTTTCAGCACCTTGCCCATTGGACTGGAAGGAATAACGAACGCGACATTTACGACGTTAGCTAACTGGGGCAGTGAAATTTTTAAATCCGGCCTGCAATTATCGCTTCCCGTTCTTACTGCAT
Organism: Proteobacteria bacterium ST_bin16; assembly: GCA_002083595.1. GTDB lineage: Bacteria > Pseudomonadota > Gammaproteobacteria > Burkholderiales > Nitrosomonadaceae > Nitrosomonas. Next base: position 30,940 of record MSXT01000006.1, read on the forward strand.
TGTTGATCACTAACTTGGCTTTGGGTGTTCTGACACGCGTGGCGCCGCAGTTGAATATTTTTGCGGTGGGTTTTCCCCTGACGCTGTCCATCGGTTTGCTTGTGATGGCGCTGAGTATGCCTTTTTATGCGCCGATTCTGGAGCAGTTGGTGCAAGACGGTTTGAATCTGATGATGGGGATTCTGAATGTCAATAAAATCAATATGCCATAGCTGTTTATACAATTTTCACAGCAGCAATGATCTGTAGATCTTTAAGTAAGCTGATTTTTTGCATATCGCCGTATAAACAGACAATTTTTCCCTTCTTTTTCAATGCAAGCTATTTATTCAAAGCTGCTAAAGTGAGTATCTATAGTTCAAGAAAAGCTGCTGATTAATATATAGGCGTATTTCAATAATTGCTGGTTTGGTTAATCATTTATGACATTTAAGTCGCGTTTATTCAATTCGTTGCGCAAGCTATCGACATCACCGGAATCTCAACCGGGTGACGAGATTGTCGCGTCTGATGATGAGTCGCAGCCCGATTACGTAGCTGATTCCAATCAACAATTTGCATCGGCCGATGAGATAAAGCAGCTGCTTGATTCCGCCTACCGTAACCGGTTGAGCGCGGAAGATCAGGCCATCAAAGAGGCTCATAAACGGATTGAGGCGGAAAATATTGCAAAAGTGGCTGCTGAAGCGCGGGCGAGAGCGGAAGCTAATGCCAGAATTGCGGCTGAAACCCGGATTCAAGCTGAGGCGATTGCTACCGATCAAGCGCGGGCTAGAGCCAAGCTGGAAACCTTGGCTATCAGAGAGGCCAATGCGCGCCGGGAGTTGGAGCTGAAAGGCAAACTGCTGGCGGAAGAAAAAATCAAAGCCGAAAAATCTTTGAGTGCTTTACTGGAAGCCAAAATCAGAGCGGAAGCTTCAATTGTAGAAAAAATGCAAAGGTGTGTTGAGCAAGAAGCAGCTGCTTTGGATCAAGCGCATGCCGCGGCATTAAAGGAAAGCAAAGCTGCGGAAGCTGCGTTGAATCGAAGCAAAGTGGCGGAGGAGGCGCAGCTTGCTGCGCAGGCCGCGATTGAAGCAGAAACCGGTGCGGCGGCACTGGCGCAAGCGAGGATTCAGGAAGCGCAAAAAGTGACGGCATTGGCTAAAGCGCGCGAGGAGAGTGAGAAGCAGGCTATTGAAGATATGCAGACCCGCTTGCAACTGGAAACGCAAGCGCTAGCGCAAGCCGACCGCCGTTTGCATGAAGAAAGAAAAGCGAAAGAGAGAGAAGAAGACAGACTGAAAGCGGAGACTGCCGCGGTACAAGCGGCGCTAGAAAAAGCCGAAGCCGAGGCGATTGCAGCCGAGCAAGCCGGAAAAAGAGCCGGATTGGATGCGCAAGCCGCTATAGCGGCGCGTGATAGGGCCGATGCGGATAAAGTGGCTGCTGAAATGGCCGAATCGATTCTGGCAAAAGAGCAGGCCGCCGCCGATGCTGTGAAAGCCCGCTTGGCTGCCGAATCCGAACTGCTGGAAGAAGCCAATCAGCGAATGCAAATTGAAGCCGATGCGCTCGCAGCAGCGGAAACGGCTTTGCGTGCTGAGAAAGAAGCTAAAGCAATGGTCAACGAGAGAAAGAAAGCGGAAGCCGCCGCAGCGAAAGAATATCAAAAACGAATCAAGGCGGATGAAGAGGCAATGAAAGAAGCTGAAGCTCGAGCTGAGGCGGAGAAGGCTGCAAGGAATGCAGCAAAAAGCAGACTGTCGGCCGAATTGCGATTGAGAGCCGCGGCGGAGGCAAAGGCGCAGATGGATATGCTAGCGTCTGAGGAGGCGAGCAGTAAAGCGGATCTGGAGCAACGTTTGCAGGAAGATGCGGAGATACGCACCAAGACGATAACCGATGCAAAACGGGCAGTGGCTGAGCGCCTTGAGATTGAGCAAAAAATTACAGGATTGGCAATTACCAGAGCGCAAGCGAAGATTATCGCAACGAATAAAGCCAGAGCGCAGCTCGAAGCGGAAAAGAACGCAACGAGAATCGCTTTAGAAAAAGCCAGAAAAGAATCTGCTGCGTTAGTTGCCATGCAGGAACGTGTTGCACTGGAATCAAAAGCCCTGGAAGCGGCGACGGCTAGGGAGGCTGTTGAAGTCATGGCGAAAGAAGCGCTATTTGTGCGTTCCCAGGCGGATAAGGAAGCAACTGCGGCTGCAACTGCGCGGATTCGAGCTGAGATTGCTGCTGCGGAACATTCCCGTAACCGGATTGCTTCAGCCCTCAAAAAGCAGCAATCAGATGATTTGTTGCCCAAAACAGTAGTAAACGGTTCATCTTCATATCGATCAAAGCGCTAAAAAGATTTTGTTTTAGCGCGTCAGTGAATTGAGGTATTTTACTCAATCCAAGCTTCACTGAAGTTCTGTACGACAGCTCTTCTCTTCTGTAAAAACATCTGCAAAAGGTGTTATCCGTTATAATTCGAGAACTATTTGGTGTGCTGAAAATTGGTGATTAAACCGGTTGTTGTTTTGGTGCAACACCAGCTTAATATTGCCTTGACAGGGAAAAGCACCTTATATAAGCTGCGGATTGGTCAAATATGACACACTTATATTCATTAAGCAATGTCAGCGGTAAGCGTTTGAATGAAAATTTTCCAGCCAACAAAATGTGCATTATTTAAGATTAATAATAAGAGTTGGCACGCTCAACCAGAATTTCTTGCTAGTCAAAGCAAGATGACAAGTACTATTACTTCGAGGGGAAGATCTTGAGTTCGACAATAACCAAGTTGAACGCTCCGTTAACGCAAGCGTTTGATTTTCAACCTTCAAGCGAATTACAGTTAATGCCGACGCCGACACTCAATACGCTAACACAGCAATTGGCTGGTTTTAATACTTTAACGAGTGCATTAGAGTATGCAGCGGAAGGGGTAACGGGGTATAACTTTTATGACGCGAGAGGCAACTTACGTTCGGTTTTGCCTTACAGCGCACTTCGGCATAACGCCCGTACATTGGCTCGGCGTTTGTCGGGTTTTCATTTGCCACGTGGCAGTCGAGTGGCAATCGTTGCTGATACTTCGCCTGAGTTTGTCGAGTTGTTTTTTGCATGTCGTTATGCCGGGTTAGTTCCGTTCGCGATGCCGATTCCAGTCAATCTTGGCAGCCATGCAATTTACGTTCAGCAGCTGAGAGGTATGCTTGAAAGTAGTCAGGCGAGTATCGCATTGGCAAATATTGATTATTTTGGTTTTCTGGAAGAAGCCGTTGCAGAAGCGACTCATATACAGTGGGCGGGTACTCCGGGAAAACTAAGTGAGTTGCCGGCATTGGATGTCGAGTTACAACCCAATCATCCTGATGAAACTGCTTACTTGCAATTTACTTCAGGTAGTACGCGTACACCTAGAGGTGTAATTATCACCGAGCGGGCCTTGATGTGTAACTTGCAAGGTATAGTGCGCAATGGTTTGGAAATAAAACCTGATGATCGATCTGCATCGTGGTTGCCTTTTTATCATGATATGGGATTGGTTGGTTTGGTTCTGGCGCCTATGGTTACACAAATTTCTGTCGACTATTTGGCGACACGAGATTTTGCTATTAGACCATTGCAATGGTTACGCTTAATCAGCCGTAACCGTTGTACCGTGGCTTTTAGTCAGCCATTTGGACTTAAGCTTTGTACTCTCCGGGTAAGGGAATCGGATCTCAAAGAGTTGGATTTGAGTTCTTGGCGAGCTGCTGGTATTGGAGCAGAAATGATTCGTCCTGAAACTTTGAGAAACTTTGCGGAAAAATTTGCATCAGCAGGCTTTGATGAGAATGCTTTTTTACCTTGCTATGGTCTTGCAGAATCGACTCTTGCGGTTACTTTTTCAAAGATTGGTGAAGGGTGCAAAAGCATACAGGTTGATAGTAAAACACTGATTGATAAAAGAATGGCTGTTAGGTTGCAAGCTGACGGGCGTAAGCAGAATGAGTTCGTGAATTGTGGGCAGCCGTTACCAGGTCATATCGTGAAGATAGTCGATGAGGATGGCGAACAATTATCCGAAATGATGGTTGGTAGTGTTCTGATGCATGGTGACAGCGTAATGACCGGTTATTACAATAACCCGGAAGAAACGAATAAAGCACTTAAGCCTGGTAACTGGCTAGATACAGGTGATATTGGATTTTTGTTTGAGGGCGATTTATATATAACAGGGCGCCGTACCGATGTCATCATCGTGAACGGCCGGAATATTCGCGCGCAAGATATAGAAGAGTTAGCGGAACAGCAGCCCGAAGTTAGATCACGTGAAGCCTCTGCATTTGGGGTAAATGATGAAGATGGCACAACAACTATTGTGCTTGTTATTGAATGCAGGCTCACCTCTGTGGCAGAACGTCAGTCATTGACAACTAGACTGCAACAGCTTGTTTATATGGCATTTGGAGTTAATTGTGTTGTGGAATTGGTTCCGCCGCATACCTTGCCACGCACTTCTTCTGGAAAACTGTCACGTTTCGCAGCAAGACAAGGTTACATACAGAGGACAAACTTAACGGGTCAATTGTCTTTTGTAGAATCGGGTGATAGATAACGCGCGTACCAAAATAGTAGCCGTAACCGGTGCTACTGGCTTTATTGGTGGTGTATTAGTAAAAAAACTGATTCAGAGTGGATGGAGTGTTCGTGCACTCACCCGGAAAAAACAATCTTCAAGTCATGAGTCCATTCAATGGATTCAAGGCGACTTAGATAATTTGACAGCGCTGCATCATTTAGTCGATGATGCAGCGTTTGTTATTCACTGTGCTGCAACAGTAAGAGGTAGCTCTTTTCGTGAGTTTTCACATATCAATATCACGGGCACCCAGAATCTCTTACGTGTTATTGCTCATAATAAACAATCTCCTCGGTTCTTATTAATCTCATCTCTAGCTGCACGTCAACCAGAACTATCCTGGTATGCACAAAGTAAGCATTTGTCGGAGCAAGCGCTCGTTAAAGATTCGGAGTCATTGCGGTGGACAATATTTCGGCCAACGGCTGTTTATGGTCCCGGCGACAAAGAGTTAAAGCCACTGTTTCAAGCAATGCATCGTGGAATATTTCCGGTTGTAGGAAAACTCAGCAATCGGGTCGGGTTAATTCATGTATATGATTTGGTTTCCGCTATGGAAGCCTGGCTAGCCTCTGAAAATAATCACAATGGAATTTTTGAGCTGGACGATGGTACGCCGGGAGGATACAGCTATCAGGGCTTAGCTGAAATAGCGCAGCGAGTATGGAAGCGTCCGGTGCATTGTATTACGGTACCCAATGTACTTATTCGAAGCATCGCTTCAGCGAACCTTTGGTTTGCTCGATTGCTTCGGTATTCCCCCATGCTGACCCCAGGAAAAGTGAATGAGCTACAACATCCTGATTGGGTATGTGATAATGCGCCGTTAATCCATGCACTTCCCGCGTGGCGGCCGAGTATTCGTTTACAAGATGTATTATCTGAAGTAATCTAACTTCAAAATTTAACCACGCTGAATTTAATCTATGACTGAAAGTAATTACGATGAGATCATGCAAGTGCTTTGTGATCGCCTAAGTAGTTTAACCAATTCCAATGTGCAAATTACTCCCGAGACAAATCTGATAAGCCAACTATCCATTGATTCAATTAAACTTCTTAATCTGATCATGGAAATTGAAGATACTTTTGATGTTTCAATTCCGATCAACGGGCTAACAGATGTGCAAACTGTCCGTGAATTGGTCGACTTGGTCTACAAAATAAAATCAGCGTCATAATGAATCTACTCGAGAAAATTGATGCAGCAGCCGCTGCGAGAATAGCGCTTCTGCCTAATGGTGTGGGAGCTTTTGGCATTCCGATTGAAGAAGTATATTCTGCAACAGAAGCCAGAATCGGAGATCGTCGCGTACTCCTGTTAGGTACAAATAACTATCTAGGTTTGACTTTTGCTCCGGAGTGTATCCAAGCCGCGCACGAAGCTATTGATAAGGAAGGTACCGGCACCACGGGGTCGCGAATGGCGAATGGCAGCTATTTCGGCCATCGTGCTTTAGAAAGGGAATTTGCTGATTTTTATCAATGCAGCTCTAGCGTTGTTTTTACAACAGGCTATCAAGCAAACCTGGGTACGATTTCCGGCTTGGTCGGGCCGGGAGATACGGTGTTAATCGATGGCGATTCCCATGCGAGTATCTATGATGGCTGTATTCTCAGCGGGGCGGATATCATTCGCTTCAAGCACAATGATGCAGCTGACATGGAGAAACGCCTGCGCCGGCTGGGTAATCGCGTTGAAACTACGCTGATTATTGCTGAAGGAATTTATAGCATGCTGGGTGATCAGGCGCCTTTGGCGGAAATTGTCAGATTAAAGAATCAGTATGGCTGCATATTGCTCCTTGATGAAGCCCATTCACTGGGCGTTCTGGGTGAAACAGGCCAAGGTCTGGTGGAAAAAACAGGGTTGCTGAAAGAGGTTGATTTTATTACCGGCACCTTCAGTAAAAGTTTGTGCAGTATCGGTGGATTTTGTGTAAGTAACCATCCGCAGCTTGAGCAATTGCGCTATATCAGCCATCCCTATATCTTTACCGCATCACCATCCCCAGCAACGATTGCTTCAACCCGCGCGGCATTAGAATTGTTGCGAAATGGAAATCATCTGCGGAAACAATTGTGGAATAACTGCACGCAGCTTTATTCGGCCCTCAAGGAAGCTGGTTATGAGCTTGGCCCGGACCCTGGCCCGGTTATCGCAGCGGTTGTGGACACGCCGCAACAAGCCCTGCTGCTGTGGCAAAGACTGCTTGAGCATAATATTTATGTGAATTTGATTTTGCCGCCTGCCGCACCGGAGGGTAAATCGCTGGTGCGATGCAGTGTGAACGCGGCGCATACCCGCGATCAGATTCAGTATGTAGGCGATACGTTTACAAAATTATTTAAAGAAATAAACTGACATTTCTAAGTTCCGCGATGTTATGTTGTAATCAATTGATTAACTTAACAAAGAAACAAGAATTCCTGCTGAATACTGAGTTTGCCGATACGTAACGAGATCTGTACGGTCTTTTTCTGGAGGTGTTGCCATGAGAATGTTGCAAGGATTGGTATTCGCATTTTTTTCTTGCCTTATCCATAGCAATGCATACGCAATCAGCATCGTGTACCAAGGATTTGAATGTCTGAATGCCGTCAACACCGAAGATCCGACACCGGATAACGGCACGCCAGTGCAAAGCAAGTTTGAAGTCATTGAGGATTCCGGAGACGGAATATACCGTTTAAACCTGACTGGCGGCATCCCTCGCTTCGTCAGTAACGATCGCACGGTATGTATTGATAAAGCGACAGCTATCGGCTATTCCGGAATTCCTGGCGATGTCTTGCCTCAGCCATTAGACGCAATCGACGCGACTGGTTATTTTGATGGAGAAGAACTGATAATTGTCACCAGTTCACTCTATACCGACTTAAGCGCTAGAAGAAATCCATTTTCGTCATTCACAACCAGTTTTATTTTTCCTTTTACAAATACGCTGATCTTTAAATTTAATTCTGCAGCGTCCTCATTTAGATTGAAGAAAGTTGTGCGTAACCGGGGATTTGTGCACACCAGTGGTTCTACAAACTCGATAACGCCATTTTTTGAAACAGTGCTGCCATCGTTTAACAAGGAAGCGCAGGATAAGCCAGTCATATTAACTCCGCTCTCTACGATAGAATATAAATTGGAGAAATGATTCGGTTGGCGCAAAATAATATTCAGTTGCGCTGATAACGATCTGCCAGTGTCTGCCTTGATGATCTAGCAGTGAATGGCTTCTTAGCAAGCTTCCGGCAAGCATCAGTAGTGCTAAATATTGGAGTGATAACCGTCTCCAGTCCATCATAAAAAATTAAGCTCATCAGCAATTAGTTTATTCGGATTGCGTTATGAGCCGAAAAGTGTGATAGTTCACATCGCAACATGATAAGTTAGTCCGCGTAACAATAAATAAAAAACATGTTGTGGTAACTCTAAGGACTAATTAAATAAGGCGCTGAAGTTAAACAAGTTTGTCATTGAAGTATGTTTTAATGCAAATTTAATGACGTTTCACATATACATTTTCACTATGGAGGGTAGCAATGAAATCTAGTAAGATCAGTAAGTTAGTGGCTTATACTATTCTTTTGTTATCATTGGGATTATTGTTTGGCTGTAAGCCAATTTTTGAAAAGAAACCAATTCCTAAAGATAACAAAGATGCGGCGGCTGCTCCGGCAGCAGCGCCAGCGCCAGCACCTACTCCAGCAGCACCGGCCGCAGCACCTGCTCCGGCAGCAGCTGAGCCCGCAGCTAAAATTGAAGAAGTGCAAAGTATACAGAGCATAGAATCAGCAGCCTCGACTCAGGAAGCTCAGCCAAGTGCCGCAGCCGCACCATCAGTGGATGATGGTGATGATGTGGTGAAAGTGACCCCGGCAATTATGCGGAAAATACAGCAAGCACTGGCAAGTGCAGGGTTTAATCCTGGTCCGGCAGATGGTGTCAGTGGCGCTAAAACAGTGGCAGCTATCGAAAGCTTCCAGAAACAAAATAACATTCCAACCGGTAAAATCACCAAAAGAACGTTACGCGCATTGGGTGTTGATTTCTAAGCGGCAAATTACAGCATGAGATTTTATACACCAAGGATCTATGGTCCTTGGTGTATTTTTATCAGCTGGGTAATTTTCAATAATCGGGAAATTTATTTAGCGTTGTAATATTATTGACGCTATTTCTTAGTTTTCCGGTTGATTTAAAAATATTTGCTATACGAACAACCATGTTCTATAGTTAAATTTCAAATCCGGTTTCAGAGATTATTCAGGTAATTATAGATCTAAAGATGCTGAGCAATATCCATAGTCATTGGTTGTGATATCTACTTTAGTTTTAAATTCCTTAGCATAAGTTGAGTTTCGCTGTATGGCGCAAACTGTTTGCATGTATGTCAGCATTTTTCGGATAGATTTGCGTTATATACACGATTGGTTTTGTTAAATTTTGTTCAGTAGCATTAGTCATTAATTTGCTTTTGAAGTACTTTTGGAGGTTTTGCTCATGGGAGTTCCTTTACGTCAACAGATTGCGGTTGGCACTTATCTAATTAAACAGAAGTTAAAAGGGGTTAAAAAATATCCTCTGGTGCTGATGCTGGAGCCTCTATTTCGCTGTAATCTGGCATGTGCCGGGTGCGGAAAGATTGCGCATCCGGAAGATGTTCTCGATCAACGTCTTTCGTATGAAGAGTGCATGGAGGCAGTCGATGAATGTGGCGCGCCCATGGTGTCAATCCCGGGCGGTGAACCGTTGCTTCATAAAGAAATGCCACAGATTGTTGCGGGCATTATTAAACGAAAGAAATATGTTTATCTATGTACGAATGCGCTGTTGTTAAAGAAACGGATCGATGACTATACACCGTCACCTTATCTGACTTTCTCCATCCATTTGGATGGTATGAAGGAACGGCATGATGCCTCAGTTTGCCAGGATGGTGTTTTTGATCGTGCGGTTGAGGCGATCAAGCTGGCACTGGAGAGAGGCTTTAGAGTGACAGTTAACTGCACGTTGTTTCAAGGCGAAACACCAGAGGATGTCGCTGAGTTTCTCGATTATGCCATGGAGCTGGGTGTTGAAGCCGCCACAATCGCACCGGGCTTTAGCTATGAGAAAGCCCCGCAGCAGGATGTGTTCATAAAAAGCCAGGACACCAAAGTATTATTCCGCGGCATTTTTGAATTGGGTAAAAAATTAAAGCGCAAATGGCGATTGAATCATTCCGCGCTGTATCTGGATTACCTGGCCGGAAATCAGGATTATGAGTGCACGCCGTGGGGAAATCCGACACGTAATGTATTCGGTTGGCAAAAGCCGTGCTATTTGCTGTCTGATGAAGGCTATGCAAAAACCTTCAAAGAGCTTCTCGATGATACGCCGTGGGAAAAATACGGTACGGCAAATAATCCAAAATGCGCACAATGCATGGCTCACTGCGGATATGAAGCGACTGCGGTAGAAGATACTCTGCAACGGCCATGGAAAGCGATGGTGGCAGCGATGAGAGGACCGAAGACGAGCGGTCCTATGGTCGCTGAACCTACACCAAAGTGGGCAACTGAAGAAAGCAAGGCATCCAAGAAGCTTTCAGACATAGCGGTCACACTGATAGATAAATAACAGATGCAGGTACTGAGATTGGTTTTTATTTTTAGAATCTTTCTAGAATAATGGTGGACTTAGTACTATACGCATCTGTTTTCGGTGCTATATGCTGGGTGGCACTGGCACTGCTCCCGTGGCGCCCCTGGAGCACGCGCGAGAAAATAGAAGCGCCAGCGTTATTCCAATCCGGTGAAGACCTGGGTGATATCACTGTACTGATTCCGGCGCGCAACGAAGGCCCTTATATCGGGCATACACTCAATGGTGTTAGAGCACAGGGTATCAATGTGCGTATCATTGTGATCGATGATCAATCCAGCGACGATACCGCTGAACAAGCAAGGCGCAGTGGTGCGCAGGTATTGTCCGGTACCGCGCCGCCTGCGGGGTGGAGCGGTAAATTATGGGCGCTGGAGCAAGGATTGCGGGAAGTAAAAACCCCCTACACCCTGCTATTGGATGCGGATATCGAACTGGCCCCAGGAATTGCCGGTGAGTTACTGCGCAAAGCGCGCGCTGAGAATCTGGCTTTGGTATCGTTGATGGCTGAGCCGCCGATGATGAACTTCATCGAACGCTTACTGATGCCAGCATTTATATTTTTCTTTAAGCTGCTGTATCCTTTCGGTTTGGCGAATAAACCGCAATCCCGCATTGCAGCAGCAGCGGGTGGATGTATTCTGGTGGAAACACAAGCATTGCGTTCTACCGGGGCGTTTGCCAATCTGCACAATGCGCTGATCGATGATTGCACTTTAGCTGCTCATATCAAGCGGACCGGTTTGCGTACTTATATCGGACTCAGCCATGCAGCGCGGAGTCATCGGGGTTATCATGCATTGCAGCCGATTTGGGAAATGGTCGCTCGTACAGCTTTCACGCAATTAAAATACTCGCTGAATTTGCTCATCGTTTGCACTGTGTTAATGACTTCGATGTTTTGGGCCGCGCCGTTTGCATTTTTGCTGCCATCTGTAGAGGCTTATACGGTGAGCGCATTGGCATGGATGGCTATGCTTTTTACCTATGCGCCAACTTTAACTTATTATCATCGTTCTCCGCTCTGGGGGCTGGCATTGCCCGCAATCGGCACATTGTATCTTGCCATGACCTGGACATCGGCACTGCGCTACTGGCGCGGGGAGCGTGCTCGTTGGAAAGATCGTCATTATGAAAGTAAAACAAACTATTAAGTGGTTGCTGGCAGGATGCCTCATGCTGGCATTGTTATTATCTATCGCTCCGGTATTGAGCGCATCCGGCACTGGTTCGGACAACCCGGAACAAGTTATCGGTCAATTGCAATCTTCGCTGCTCCAAGTCATGCGTGAAGGTGAGAAACTGGGGTATGAGGGGCGTTATAAATTTCTCGAACCGGTCATTGATCAGTCGCATGACATCGATCTGATCATCAAGACTATACTCGGTGCAACTTACTGGTCGCAGTTGGACAAAACGCAGCAAGACTTGATTGGTAGCACTTTCCGCCAATTGAGTATTGCCACTTACGCCAGCCGGTTTACCCAATATGAGGGAGAGCAGTTTAAGATCATCGAGCAACGCACCTTACCGCGTGATCAAACCCTGGTGCGCAGCCAGCTGACAAAATCTGACGGTGGTACGGTAAATTTTGATTATGTGCTACATCAAACGGAAGGACACTGGCGGATTGCCAATATCCTGTTTGACGGCGTGAGCGATCTTGCCATAAAACGCGGAGAATATCGTGCCGTTTTGCAACGGGATGGATTTGCTGCATTGATAGAACTGCTGAAGGAAAAAATAACTTTAGCTCAGCAGCAGAACTAACAATCAGGCCGTCTCGGTTTCACTGACGGGTTCAGGTTTACTATCCGTTTCTACTGTATCCGCACGAATTAAAGCGGCTGCAAAAAAGCCATCGGTTTGATGCAGCCGTGGGGATAATTGTAAGAATTCCCCGGTGTTGAGCGGTATTTTCTGCTGCGATAGCAATTCTGCACAATTCAATAAAGTAAATTGCGGATGTGTGGCAAGAAAATCACCGATAACGGCTTGGTTTTCTTCCGGCAGGAAACTGCATGTCGCATAGACCAGCCGGCCGCCGGGTTTAAGCAAACCGGCAGCGGCGGACAGAATAGCCGCTTGTTTTGCTTTCAATTCTTCAATACTCTGCGCAGATTGACGCCACTTTAGATCCGGGTTGCGCCGCAAGGTGCCGAGACCGCTGCATGGCGCGTCGACTAATACGCGATCTATTTTTCCCGACAATCTTTTGATCTTGCTGTCATTCTCATCCGCAATGCGCTGCGTATGCAAGTTCGACAAACCGGAGCGCTTGAAGCGGGGTTTCAGATTACTCAATCTTTTTTCCGAAACGTCAAACGCATAAAGACGTCCTTTTGAATTCATCAAAGCGCCCAATAGCAGCGACTTCCCGCCAGCACCCGCGCAGAAATCGACAACCATTTCGCCGCGCTTTGGCGCCAGTAAGTAGCCGAGTAACTGACTGCCTTCGTCCTGTACTTCTATTTTTCCCGATAAGAAAAGCGCGTGGCGATTGATCGCGGGTTTCCCGGTGAGACGGATGCCGCAGGGGGAATAAGGCGTTGCTTGCGCCTCGATTCCTTCTTGTGCCAATGTTTCAAGTACTTCGGCGCGCTTGGCGAGAATAGTATTCACCCGCAGATCCAGCGGCGCCGGTTGTTGCAAGGAAAGCCCCAAATCAAGAATATCGCTATCCGGCATGCCGTGCTGCAATTTTTCCACCACCCATGCAGGAAATTCCGCCTGGATCGTTAGCGGTTGCGTGTCCGGTTTGCTGCCTTTGATTTCTGCCAGCCATTTGCTTTCTGTTTCGCTGATCAGCGGTGCCAATTCACGCAAGTTCATGCCTTGAAATTTAGCCAGATAAGCGAGCACCAGAGCGCGTGGCGTTATGTTGTTTGCCAGGGTTTCAAGAAAAAAGCGGTGGCGTAAAATGCCAAAAACGGTTTCCGCGATGAATGCCCGGTCTTGACCGCCAAGCATGGGGTTTTCCCGGAAGAAACGGCGCATGATGGCATCGGCAGGATAGTCCAGCGGCAGTACGGTACGCATGGCGACGATGGCCGCGTCCAATTGAGGAGGTGTTAAATGCATTGATTTCCAGTGTGTGAGCTATCAGCGAAGCAAATGAATTAATGATCCGGTTTATAGCTGATATTAACTTCGGTCACTATTTTGTCGATTTCCCGGCCATTATCCTCGATCGAGACAATACGCACGGGTAGCATGTGATTGTTCAGCGCGAGCCATATTTTCCTTTTAAGCTTGGAATGCTTTTCTTCCTGCCGGGTTAATACTATTGTTTCCATTTTCCCGATCGGTGTATTGAGGGTTTCTTTCGCGATGGTATAGCGTGTTAACTGCAGGTTATGGCCATTGGTAACGTACCGGTCAACATGGTGTTTCGGCAGCTCGGTAAACACAAAGTTGTACGATAAGCTGAGACGATCCAGCGTACCATCCGGCAACTTTTCTCTGGCATGATGACCTTGGTGATTCAGTGTGATGATATGGTTATTCCAGTCAAATTCTGCGACGCTGGGTTGTTTTTTACCGCGTTTTTCATAAGCGCGCATGGGCCGTAAACCATGTTTGGTGATGAAGCCTTCGCTATGGCGCATGATGCTATTCGGTTCGATGAGTTTGTACATACCGGTGGCTTGCGCTTCGCTGTTGATCGAATAATGCGCCTTGCCGTCGACGTGCTTGATTTCCATCACTTCATCGACTTCCCCTTCGCCGATATCCGTCGTCACCGCATATTTAATTTCGATGCGTGACGGCATATCCGTCGCCATGACCGGGAAACTGAGCAGCCCCAGCAGAAAAAGCAATGCTGCACATTTCATTCCGGCAATCCTGGTGAGAAAAGTGCAACCTCACTAACGTTGGCATCAGTCACTTCAGCTCGATTTCCGTTCAAACGGATCCGGTCTTCCATAAACCAGCGGACAGCCTGTGGATAAATGCGGTGCTCTTGCTGTAAAACTCGCGCGGCCAGGGTTTCTTCGCTATCTTCCGGTAATACCGGGACAGCCGCTTGAATCACAATCGGACCGTGATCCAGCTGCAATGTGACAAAATGCACCGTACAGCCATGAATCCTGATGCCTTCTTGCAGCACCCGCGCATGTGTGCCCAATCCTGGAAAAGCAGGGAGTAAGGAAGGGTGAATATTCATTAACCGGCCTTGGTAACGTTGTACAAAGCGATCGCTAAGTATACGCATGAAGCCGGCCAGTGCAATCAGTTTTGGCTGACAGGTGTCAATTTTTTCCGCCAATGCCGCATCGAATGTCTGGCGGTCCGGAAAATCGCGGTGATCCAAAATCAAAGTTTCAACACCCAGTTGCCGCGCAATTTCCAGCCCGCTCGCATGGAGATTGTTACTGATCACCGTAATGCGATCCACCTGCAATTTTGCCTCCAGCAACGCTTGCATATTACTGCCGCGGCCGGAAATCAGAATAACCAGTGATTTCATAGGATGCTGTTGCCGGAATAAGGGTTTACACGAGTACGGTGGCTGGCTGATTAGCCGTACGTGGCTTGATTTCCCCAATCCGCCATGAGGTTTCTCCCGCCGCATGTAAACTGCTCAGTGCGGTCTCGGCATGCTCGGGTGCGACAACGATCACCATGCCGATACCGCAATTAAATACGCGCGCCATTTCATGCTCGGCGACATTGCCTTGCTGCTGCAACCAACGGAACAACGGCGGCATTTCCCAGGCGTCGCGGTGTAAAACCGCCGTAAGCTGATCGGGTAAAATGCGCGGCACATTTTCTACCAAGCCGCCACCGGTGATATGCGCCAGCCCCTTGACCGGCAGTTGATTGATCAGCGCAAGCAACGGTTTGACGTAAATGCGCGTTGGCGCCATGATGACATCGGCGAGGGGCTGGCCGTGAAAATCTCCGGACAAGTCGGCGTGACTATGTTCGATAATCTTGCGGATCAGCGAATAACCGTTGGAATGGGCGCCGCTGGAAGCGACACCCAACACGATATCGCCCGCTTGTATCGTCGCGCCGCTGATAATCCGCTCTTTCTCTACCGCGCCCACGGCAAATCCGGCCAAGTCGTATTCATCGTGCGGGTACATGCCCGGCATTTCCGCCGTTTCCCCGCCGATCAATGCGCAACCGGCCAACTCGCAGCCGCGGGCGATACCGCTGATGACTGCCGTCGCCGTCTCCACTTGCAATTTTCCGCAGGCGAAATAATCCAGGAAAAACAGCGGCTCCGCGCCTTGCACCAGAATATCGTTGACACTCATCGCCACCAGATCGATGCCAATGGTGTCATGCTGGTTGAGCTGGAACGCCAGCTTCAGCTTGGTACCCACGCCATCGGTACCGGAAACCAGCACCGGGTTTTGGTATTTCTTGGAAATCTCAAACAATGCGCCAAAACCGCCAATGCCGGTGAGTACCTCGGGTCGCATGGTGCGCTTGGCCAACGGTTTGATATTTTCAACCAGGCGGTCGCCCGCGTCGATGTCAACCCCGGCATCCCGATAGGATAATGGCGTTGTGTTCGGATGATCAGATTTGGATGAGGTCAACTTGGATTCCCATGCGGTTAATATGAATGCTACCGGCAAAACTGGATTTTACCGCAAATGAGCGATGCGCATGGTGCGTGCAGATAAAAATCTCCGCCCGGTGATGGAGTTCCCGGGGATTGTTTGAATTGATTCTATATTTTGCTATTGCGCCGGTTTGACTTATACTCAAGAAGCAGTTGAAGTAAAAGAAGTTCTATCAGTATACAGTGTGGCAAGGGTAGATTGATCAACGTACTTTGATTGGAGGTGGAATATGAAAACAATTCATGGCCGTGGATTGGGCTGGCATAGAGACCTGCCCGATATGCGGGATCACACGCAATCGACATCAGCGGTTGCAAAAGTTCTGGCAAAATCATCAGCCTTGAAAAAAGCCGCGAAGACTTTACCGGCGTCGGTCGATCTGCGCAAATACTGTTCGCCGATTGAAGATCAGGGGCAGCTTGGTTCCTGTACAGCCCATGCGGGTGTCGGCATGGTGGAGTACTTTGAGCGCCGCGCTTTTGGAAAACACGTCGATGCATCGCGGCTGTTTTTATACAAAGTCACCCGGCAACTGCTGGGATTCACCGGCGACGATGGCGCGTATCTGAGAGACACCATGAAAGCGCTGGTGCTATTCGGCGTTCCACCGGAGAAATATTGGCCTTACGACGTCGCCAAGTTCAACGATGATCCTTCCAATTTCTGCTTTTCATACGCGCAGAGTTATCAAGCGATCACTTATTACCGGCTTGATCCGCCCAATACACCTACAGCCACCGTGCTGAAGAACGTAAAAACCAGTCTCGCTGGGCAACTTCCCGCTATGTTCGGTTTCTCGGTTTACAGTTCGATGCCGCGATCCGGCGATGGCAAAGGGGAAATTCCTTATCCTACCGGCGGAGATACCTTGGACGGCGGGCACGCGGTGCTTGCGGTCGGGTATGACGATCAGAAAAAAATCGGCTCCACTAAGGGCGCATTGTTGATTCGTAATTCTTGGGGAACGGATTGGGGTGACGGTGGCTACGGCTGGTTGCCCTATGCCTATATCGAAGACGGACTCGCCGACGATTTCTGGTCGCTGGTCAAGGCGGAATTTGTCGATAGCGATTTGTTTAAATAATCGTTTTTAAGAATATCAAGGTAGGTACTTTTTAATCAACGATTTGTTATCTTTTCTGGGGAATAGAAACGAGTGATTTCAGCATTCAAGATCAGTTTCGTGAATTTTTTGTAATTTTTTTGTGAATAATTTGTGAACTTTTGTGATTTCTGATAATCTCATCATATGTTTTTAACTAACTATCAATGAGGAGAGAATCTTGGAACGATTAGGAAATGCTTATTTTGCAGTTATATTTATTCTGTTTGTGCTGACTACATTGGAATCGTTTTCGTAAGCAGTAATCGTTAATTTGAAATAGAGCATTTGCATCAAGAAATGCTCTATTTTTTATGCTGTGCCGCTCAGCTGCGGTAAAGTTCAAATCCGGTATCAAATCGTACCGTGTTCTCAATGTAAAAAATCCATCGGCTAGATGCCTTGGGATTTTCTCCTCATCCAAATCATCCCATGTTTTTAACAGCAAAAATATGTGCAAGAATGGTATGATCTGCGCTAATTTTTGTTGTCGTAATACGGTTTTGCAGTAGTTTTTCTGGGTGGAGTCAATTAATCATTTTTCCAGCGTTGCTGGCTGGTTTCCCAACACCGGGGTAGTTCATGTCTTTCAGTATCGCTGATTTGTTATCGCAACATCGCACCGACAAATTTGATTTGCACGATCGTTACCTGAATGCGCAAATGGTCAGGGTACTGAAGACAATCGGTTATGACCGCAATTATGAGCGCGCGATCGGGCAGTATTTGTATGACGAGCAAGGGAACGAATATCTCGATTTGTTGAGCGGTTTCGGGGTGTATGCGTTCGGCCGCAACCATCCGGTGATCGTCAATGCATTAAAAGAAGTGTTGTCGCTCGAAATGCCCGATTTGGTGCAGATGGATGTGTCGATTCTGAGCGGCTTGCTGGCTAAGGAGATCTTGACCACGACGCCGGACAATCTGGAGCGGGCATTCTTTTGCAATTCCGGCACCGAGGCGGTCGAAGCGGCGATCAAGTTCGCGCGCTACTTTACCAAGCGCAACCGCATTATTTGCTGTGATCATGCTTATCATGGCCTGACGATGGGTGCGCTGTCACTGAACGGCGAACAGATTTTCAAGGATGGCTTCGGGCCGTTGCTGCAAGATTGCGGCTCGGTGCCATTCAACGATCTGGCCGCATTGGAACAGGCGCTCAGCAGCCGCAACGTGGCGGCATTCGTGGTCGAGCCGATCCAAGGCAAAGGCGTGAATATCCCGGACGATAATTACCTGCCCGAAGTCGAACGCATGTGCAAGAAATACGGCACCTTGTTTGTCGCGGATGAAATTCAGACCGGACTGGGGCGTACTGGTAAATTCTGGGCAGTTGAGCATTGGGGCGTGAAGCCCGACATGATTTGCATGGCCAAGGCACTGTCCGGCGGGTTTGTTCCGGTCGGCGCAGTGGCGATGACGCAGCCGATTATGGATAGCGTGTTTAACCGCATGGACCGCGCGGTGGTGCATGGCTCCACGTTCTCCAAGAACAATATGGCGATGGCGGCGGGGCTGGCCAGTCTGGAAGTGATCAAAAGCGAAAAACTGGTCGAGAACAGCGCCAAAGTCGGTGCGGATTTGATCGCACGATTGAATGCCTTAACCGGTCAGTTTGAATTCCTGAAAGGAGCGCGCGGCAAAGGATCGATGATCGCGGTGGAATTCAAATCGCCCGACAGTTTCTCGTTAAAAGCCGCCTGGATGATGCTGGAAGCGGCCAACAAAGGGTTGTTCTGCCAGATGATCACAATCCCATTGTTCAAAGAACACAGAATTCTGACGCAAGTGGCGGGGCATGGCATGAATGTGGTCAAACTGTTACCGCCGCTGATCCTGACACAAAAAGATTGCGACCGCATTATCAGTGCATTTTCCAAGACGATCGCCGATACGCATCAAGTGCCGGGTTCCATTTGGGAGCTTGGCAAGAACCTGGCCAGCCATGCGTTAAAAGCGAAGGCCGGTCAAAGCTAGAATCCGCATGAATACCGAACACTCCAACGAACTGCATTATTTCTGGTGGCTGGCGCTGGCTTGTGTGTCGGGCGGGGTACTGTACCTGCTCAGTCCGATTCTGACACCTTTCTTGCTCGCCGCAGTCATTGCTTATATCTGTAATCCGATGGTGAGGCGCATGGCGGGCAGAAATATCTCTCGTACCGCAGGCACGATATTGGTGATGTTCTTATTACTCGGCATGTTCGCGGCGCTGATTTTGATCATGGTGCCGCTGTTTGAAGAAGAAGCCCGGCGGATGCTGGACAAAATGCCGGTTTATCTCGAAGTGCTGCGGACCAAGGTGATTCCGTGGCTGGAAGGCCGTTTTAACATCAGCCTGCAACCGGACATGAATGTCCTGAAACAAGCGATATCGGAACACTGGCAAAGCGCGGGTGGAGTGGCAGCCAAGGTACTGCCTTCGTTGACCAGCGGCGGCATGGCGATCGTGGAATTTCTGGTCAATATGCTGCTGGTGCCGGTGGTGTTGTTTTATCTGCTGCGCGATTGGGACATGTTGATCAAGCTGATCGATGAAATGATCCCGCGTTACTGGCACAAGCAGATTTCCCTATTGGCCAGGGAAACCGACCAGATTCTCGCGGAATTCCTGCGCGGACAGTTGTCTGTCATCGTGCTGATGAGCATTTGTTACATTACCGGCCTCTGGCTGGCAGGACTGGAGTTTGCGTTGCCGATTGGCTTGGTTGCAGGCATTCTGGTTTTCGTGCCGTACCTCGGCATGATTGTCGGTCTGACGCTCGCAACACTGGCCGCTGTGATGCAGTTTCAAGATTGGGGCGGATTGATACCGGTATGGATCGTGTTTGGTATTGGCCAATTGCTGGAGGGCATGCTGTTTACTCCTTGGCTGGTGGGTGACCGCATCGGCTTACATCCGGTCATGGTGATTTTTGCCTTGATGGCGTTCGGTCAATTATTCGGTTTTTTCGGCATCCTGCTGGCGCTGCCGGTGAGCGCCGTATTGCTGGTATGGCTGCGGCATCTGCATCAGCATTATCTGGTCAGCAATTTCTACAATTCATAGTCCTGCCGGTTTAGAGTCTGGCGGCATCCCTGAGTCATGATGATGCAACAATTGCTGCTCGACATTTTGCCGCCGCCGTCTCCCGCGCTGGAAAACTTTCAACCGGGAAAAAATGCCGAATTGCTGCACATGCTGACTGGCATTTTGTCCGGGCGGGAACAGGAACGTTTTGTTTATTTGTGGGGTAAGCCGGGGTGCGGCAAAAGTCATTTGCTGCAAGCGGTTGTTGCCACGTATACACAAAGAAGCCTAAAAGCGGTATATTGCAGCGCCAAAAAACAGAGTGAGTTTCCGGTTGAGGATGACATGGATTGCATCGCCATCGACGATATCGATGACCTGAGTGCAGCGGCTCAGATCGGATTGTTCAATCTGTATAACCAGTTGCGCGACGAAGGCCATGCCTTATTGCTGCTGAGCGGCACAGTTGCGCCGATGTATCTGAATTTGCGCCAGGATCTGGTGACGCGCTTGGGCTGGGGGTTGGTTTTTCAGGTGCATGAACTGACCGAAGAAGAGAAAATCCGGGCCATGAAAACGCATGCCGCGGATCGCGGCTTTGTGATTTCACAGGAAATTTGTCTTTATTTGTTGCGGCACGGGCGGCGCGATTTGCCGTCGCTGATGATGACGCTGGATGCTTTGGACCGCTATTCGCTGGTGCATCAGCGTCCCATTACCATTCCTTTGTTACGAGAATTATTACAGGTGGCTTCATGAATTTAGCATTATTTGATTTGGATAACACGCTGATTGCAGGCGATAGCGATTTTCAGTGGGCGCAGTTTTTGATAGAAAAGAACGCGCTGGACCGCGAGTTGCACGAAGCGAAAAATATCGAGTTTTACGAGCAATACAAAGCCGGGACGCTGGATATTCACGAATTTCTCGATTTTCAGCTTAAGCCGCTGGCGCGTCATCCGCGCGCGCAATTGGAAGCTTGGCGTAAGGAATTCATGATCCAGAGGATTACCCCGATCATCGCACCCGGTACACGGAAATTGATCGAGCAGCATATGCTGGATAACGATTTGTGCATCATCATTACCGCCACCAACAGTTTCGTCACCGCGCCGATTGCTCAGGCGCTTGGTATCGAGCACTTGATTGCAACCGAACCGGAAGAAAAGGACGGCGAATTTACCGGCCGGGTTTTCGGCACACCGTCATTCCGCGAAGGAAAGGTCGAGCGGCTGGAGAAATGGCTGGATGCGCATAATTTAACCTGGCTATCGTTTCTGCGCAGCTGGTTTTACAGCGATTCGTTGAACGACCTGCCGTTGCTCAGCAAAGTAACGCACCCGGTCGCCGTCGATCCCGATCCGACATTGAAAAGCCACGCCGAAAGAAACAACTGGCCGATTATCAGTTTGCGGTAGTATTTATCCGTGTCAATCGTCCATTGCGCTGCTGAGTTTTTGTTACGATTCAATCAAATTGCACGGCATAAAACAAATCCACCGCACTATCCTCACCCGCTTGAGTGACGATGGTAATTCCCGGTATCAGATTGTAATTCAGCTTAGCGATACCCATTGTGGTTGCCGTTAGGCCCCGCTCGTAAGTCAAGTAAGCGCGCGATGAAATGCGTTTGCCAATCACGCCGATCTGTCCAGTCAATGAACTGCCGATGCTTGCTTGCTTGAAAGTGATTTCATCCACACCGAGTGCTTGGGTGATTCGATCGGTGATTCCGCTGCCGGATTGACCGCCGAGTATCGATCCGGCGGCTGACAGCAGCACCGAAGTATCGAGCCCGCTGGCGTCGGGTTTTCTGCCTAGCACGATCCAGGACAGCTTTTCGATGTCGGGTACCTCCGGTGTCGATACCAATCTTACCCGCGGGTGGCGTACCGATCCGTCGATTTCAACACCGGGCTCGACTGCCAGCCCCTCCCGCACCGCCAGTACACTCAGATTGGGATCGTCGAGCGGTCCCTGGAAACTGACGATGCCGCGTTTGACTGTTAAATTCTGCCCGTATGCTTTGAATGCAGTGTCCTGCGCAGCGATCACACCGGTGAGCTTGAGTTGCTGATTGTTGTCGTTGCGGACTTGCAGCTGGCCGGCCAGGCGGCCTCCCAGACCGGCGGCGCGGATATGGAATTTCTCCCCCAGATTAAAGTTCATCGCAAGATCCAATGCCAGTTTCTGCGGACGTTGCGGTGCTGAGGTATTGACCAGAATGACATCGTCCGGCAACGCCGGGTGACCTTCCGGCGGCTGCATGATCAAACCGGCGTCAGCCCGTAAATCACCGGCAATGCTGAGGCGGTTTTGCTGCAAACGGGCGGTGCCGCTGCCGGAAGAGACGATCCAGTAATCAGTTTTATGCACCAGCGGCAGTTTCTCGATGGAGAAATCGAGGTGACTTGGGCCGCCGGTTAATCCGGCCTTGCCGCTGACAGTCAGCGCCCCCATCGTATCTTGCAGCGCCAGATTGCCGAACAAGCGATTATCCGGCGGCGGCCCATGAGGGCTGGCGAAGTGCAGCCGGTCGATGTGCAAATCCGCTTGCTGGAAATGCGCGGCCAGGGTGCCTTGCTGCAAGCGAATGCCCTGTTCCAGTAAGGTCAGGCGTAAATTTGCGCCGGATACCGTGCCGCTGATATCGGGCTGTTGCAGTGTGCCCCGGATTCCAGCTTGAATGAGTAATTCGCCATCGGCGTGCAGATTGTTACCGAACGCATTGAGCCACTTCAAGCTGGCGATGCTGGCTTGGATATCACCCTGCAACGGCGATTCTTTGGTGATGGACCATTGCGCTTTCGTGGGTTGCAGCGGCATCGTCACTTCCGCTCGAACGCTGCCCAGTGTTTCGCTATTCAGCGTGAATTGTCCGGATAGTTTTCCCTGCCGTGCGGTTGCCTGCAACAGTAATTGTTGCAATCCCAATGGCTGCGGTATGTCTCCTGGCAAATACAAGTCGCCACGTTCGCGCTGGATGTGCAATTCACCGCTCAGCTGCTTAGCGGCATCGAGATGCCAGCGGCCACCCAATTGTAACGGGGCTTCTTTTGCGCGCACCGGAGTGCCGGGCAACAATCCAATGCCGGTGAAATCACCGCTGGTTTTCAAGCTGTCGGGAGTCCAGTGCAATTGTTCGATGCGGATCGATCCGCCGGAAAGCGAAAACCCGGCATCATGCAACAAAAACGATGCCGTGCTGGCCGCGAGTGTTGTTGGTGCCAGCAGGCGAACCGGCATGTCACCGGTGGCGGACAGTTCGGTCAATTGGCCTTGCCAACGCGGCTGCTGCCCCGGTTTTGCCTCGCTCAAACCGCCGCTTGCCGCCAATCGTACCGCGCCATCCCGGTTGATAGCGGCATTGATCATGAGGCGGTGGTTGCCGGTTTTACCGCCGAGGGTGGCGATCAACTGCCTGATCATTGCTTGCTCATGCGCGCGGTAGGTATCGGCTGCTACGCTCAGCGCAATGGTGTCATCTTGCTGCCACCGCGCGCTGGCGGAAAGGCCCGAGAATTGCTGCTTACCGGGTAATTCTAGACGCTTGCTGGTCAGTTTCCAGTCGAGATCCGGTGTTCTGAGAGTGCCGCGGAAACTAAGCTGTGTCTGTAAATCGCCCGATATGCCCAAACCCAGCTGCGTCAATGCGGGGGCATTGACCGTCAATTGAACGTCGTGCCGTTCGCCGTCCAGGCGGCCCTGCGCAAGCAGCCGGTTTGAACCCGCCAACAATTCAGCCTTGCCGCTGAAGCGGCTGCCAGCGGTGAATGCGATCTCTCCCGAGCCGCTCACCGGTGATTTTGCCAAGCGGCTTTTTTGCATAGCGTATTTCAAAGTACCGGTAACCGCCGGTAGCCGCTGGCCGGATAACTGCAAGGTGGCGTTCAGGCTGGAATCGACCGTTTGAATAAAATCCGCACTGTTAAAATCAATCAACTCGCCCGACAACTCAAACGATTGATCTCCCGTCAACTGCAATTTGCCTTGACCGGCCAATCGCGACCGGTTGCGTTGCAGATTGAACTGTTCGAGCACGAGCTGCTCGGTAGTGCGGGCAATGTTGGCAGTCAAACGTAACGACCGGTCGCGCAAATCGATGCGGGCAGATTGCTTTTCCGCGCCGCCGGTGAGCTCGATCTTGCCGGAAACTGCCGCGGATTGCAGGCGGCTGTCGAGCTGTTGCGGGTCGAGCCATTCAACCGCCAAGTCCGCGGTGAGAGCGTGCTTGCGCCAATCCCAAACCAGCGCTCCGCGTACAACGCCATCTTTTCCGGATTGCGCATGTACATCCGGCAGCGTCAGCGATTCCGGGGAAAATTGCACGCGAGTATCAATGGCGGACAGCGGAATACCATTTTGATCGAACGGCGCGGGCGCATGATTTTCGATGTTGATGTGACCGGCCAATTGCCCGGCTTTGTTTTGCATCAACTGTGCCGACAGAGACAGCTTCGCTTGCGGCGCACTGGCCAGAAAATCGGCCGGATTCCATTGCTCCAGGATAGCGTCTAACTGCGTCAGCGGATTCGCGGCAAACGGCTGCACTTGTGCTTGCAGTGTCATATTGGCGGCAGGCGGCTTGCTGGCAGATTGAATCGTGAGCTGTTCCAGATTCCCGGTAACGGTTGTATCGATACCGCCCCATGAGCCATCAGCGGCGATGCCGATACGAGCGGATAAGGCATACGGCGCGTTGCCCGCGAGTTCCACCTGCGATTCGACGGTCGCCCAAGGTGTTGTGAAATTCAGCTGCGTAAGCCGGTGATGCTTACCGTCGCTATCCAATGCCAGTACTAAATTGGATATGACCGGCGCGGCATTTTCCTGGGTTGCCGCATTCAGATGAATTGAGCCGGCAGTTAATTCCGCGATCGATAATCCGAACGGTAGCAGCAAACTGTCCGGTGGTTGCGGGGCGGCGGGCGTGGTTTCAGTCGTATGCTGATTGATCCAAATCGATTCCAACGCCAACCGGTTGACACTGACCCGCCGTTGAAACAATTGCCCGGGATTCCAGTGCATGTGGAGATTCTGTAGCGTCAGTGCCAGTTCATTGTTGCTGAAATGAATATGTTCAATATGCAGGTCTTGCAGCGTGCCATAAACACCGGTCAATTGAACCGTGCCGCCGCTCCAACGGTTAACAGCGGCAACCGTCGATTGCAATCCGGATGAGCTATACAACAGCCAATAACTGGCAGTTACCGTTAACGCCAGCCAAAGCAACAAACTGCTAACCAATGTGCGATAACGACGGGCGGTTTTCGGGGAAGACGGGTTTACAGTGTGTTGCTCGGACATAAACGATCCTCAACCGATCAGAAAGCGACGGCCATTGAGAAATGCACGCGTAGCGAACCGGTTTCGTGGCCCCGAGCCAGATCGAGCGCGAGCGGTCCCGCCGGGCTGCGCCAGCGGATACCGGCACCGTAGGCGAGAAACATCTGCATGTCTTGCCAGCGGTCGGCCGCGCTGCCAATGTCGGCAAACGCCGCCGCACCCCATTGCTGGGTCAGCCAATGGGTATACTCGGCGGTACCGGTCGCCATCACCCGTCCGCCGACGATGGCGTTGCCTTCGTGGACACCGATGCCTTTGAAATCGTAACCGCGCAGCGATTGAATACCACCGGCGCGAAACAGGTATTCTTGCGGAATGCCGAAACGTGACGATGCCAGGGTATAACCGGCTTCCGCGCGCAGGAAGAAAACGTCGCGCGATCCCACCGGCCACCAGCTCTGATGCCGGGCATAAGTGCGGATAAAATCCTGATCCGACAGCAATTGCTGACTGCCGCCGCCGATGCGCACTTCGGTGCTGTGGCCGCGCCGGATATTGACCGGATCGTCGACAATCTGCCGCCGCCAGCGCCAATCCAGCACCAGCGCCTCGTTAATCTGATTGATCGCGCCGTCGGGTTTTTTATGTTCGCGCTGCCAATTCAAACCCAATTGCATGAATAGCGATGGCGTCTGGTAATTGCGCGAAATACCGACTTTCTGATCGACGGTTTGCAGACCTTGAATATCGGTCATCTGCAGGCTGGCGCCGAGCGAATAATTGATCTGATTTTGATCGGGCAGGGTATCGATCCCCGCTAGAAACGTTTGCCGCTTTTGCTCGAGACGCAGCAAACTGGTGAGATTCCAGGCGCGGTCAAGTAAATTATGATGATGGTAATTGACTTCGCCACGCGCGCCATTGTTGGAACTGTAACCAACACCGAAAGCAAAGCGTTGTGCTTGAGCTTCCGACAGCATGACTTTAACGGGTACCGACCGGTGTTGGGCGATATCGGGCGAGATACTGACTGAAACCGTACTGAATTGCGGTTTCTTCTGTAATGCGAGTTGATATTGATGCAGCAAATCGCGTTGATAAATATCGCCTGGTTTGTAAGGCGCAAGCCGCGTGATCAGTGATGCATCGTAACGTTCCAGGCCGGAAACTTGAGTTTCTCCAAGATAGAAAACCGGTCCGGAATCGATAGTGACGGTAAGGTCAGCGCGCGCTGCGCCGGGGTCGACACTGGCCTGGCTGCCCGTGATGACGGCGGCGGCGAATGCTTGCTGCGTGATGCTATTAATCAAAGCGGATTTTGCCTGTTCCCAATCGGCGGAGCGAAAGGGCAGCCCGGTCTTTAACGGCCACACAGCGCGAAGCTGCTCGATGCGCTTGCGGTGATCTTCATCGCCATTGGCGATATCGCCCGCAAATTCAAGGTTAATAGAACCTATGCGGGTCAATTCGCCAGGATCGATTTTGATCTCGATTGATTGCTCTGGTGCTGGTTTTGTTACCGAGATCACGGCATTGAAGTAACCTTCAGTCGCCAAAATTTCTTTGATTTCTTTTTGTAAGCGATGCACGAAAATGTTTTCATCAAACTCGCTGGCGAATGACTCTGTAGGTAATTGAATATATTTATCGAGTAATTCTTGTACCGGTTGCGGTGCCGATAAGGAGACGATAGCCGACTTACCGGGCAAATCGGAAGTTTCTTGCGCAACCGCGTGGAAACTCGACAAGACCAATAGCGCAATCATATAAAAACGGATATTACAGAATCGAGTCAACTGATAATTGGATTAAAAAATCTTGAATACTGAGAAATGAACTGCCGCCATCGCCCGAAAGGCTTATTCTATAAGTATTGGCACGGTTAAAGGGAAAGGGTTCCCTCAGGCAGGAAAATAATGAACTTACTTTTACAAGGCTTTCATTTTCATGAATGCACGGGCGGTATAGGAAAACCGCTTTGTCCAGTTGCTAAGCGGGAGATAGTGTGATGGTAAGATGTAGCCGTTCGCAGCGGGTGATGTTGGGCTTTCTTGGGCAACCCAACCATGTTGATTGGATTGCCAAGAAGAAAGATATCAGGATGTAACCTCCGTGATTGATTGAGATTGAAGTAAGGGAACGAAAGATCATTGCTACTCTCAAAAAAGTGACATACCATTCATGGTATGTGGAAGGTTTACGAACATAAGCGTGTTGAGAAGCAGTTAAAGTCATGTCCGATAACGGTATTGAAGAAATACGAGAAGTGGAAGGATGTAGTCACAATCTCTGGACAACAAGGACTGGCGCTGATCAAAGGTTTTGCCGATGAAGCATTAACCGGTGAATGGAATGGCTATCGTTCTTCACGGCTAAACCAGCAGTACCGGGTTATCTATCAAATCAACAACAATGAAGTGTATGTTCTCGTAGAGCAAATTTCACCGCACGATTACCGGAGGAAAAAATGAACGAATATCAACTGGCAAAAAAAACATGCGACGTGTCAGTCGGCGAATCGGTAAAAATTATTCGCGAACTCCAAGGATTAAGTCAGAATGAACTGTCAGCCATGACCGGCATTCCGCAATCGACCCTCTCCGCCATTGAGCATGACAAAATCAACTTGGGAATTGAACGTGCCAAAATTCTGGCAAAAGCACTCAAGTGCCACCCTGCGGTACTGGTTTTTCCCGGATGGGATGTTGAGGCTGCTGCATAACACTCCTGCGCAGTGGGTGATGTTGGGCTTTCTTCTGCATCTCAATTTTCTGTGCTCAAGCTACTTGCTTGATTTCTTATTCTACAATTCGATTGAGCCAGTAACCGGGTTTTCTGCTTTGATGCATCACAGCGATCACATAGATTTTTTCGTTTGATTGTCTGTAAATTACCGCAAATGGAAAGCGGGTAAGGATATAACGCCGGAACCCTTTGCTGAATTGAGGCCATACGCCAGGAAGTTCGGCGATGGCTTCATAAGCGTTTTCAAGTTCATTGATGAAATCGCCACCCAGTCCTTTTGCCTGCGATTCATACCAGACGACCGATTCACGTATGTCGCGAGCAATCTCAGGATGGAAGTAAACGTTCGTCACAACTCACGTTTCAATTTCAACTTGATTTCTTCCCAGCTAACCGGTTCTACCGCACCGGATTCAAGTTGCGCGAACCGGCGCTCTGCGATTTGAATCCACGCCTCATCGACATGCTCCTCGTTGGCATCATCCAAACTTGAAATCAGGCAATGCGCGAGTGTCGCTTTTTCGTGGGGTGACAGTGTCTTGATATTTTCCAGAATCCATTTCATCTTATTGGGCATGATAAACTCTCCGAAACCTTTATTAACAGGCAGTTTATCATTGAATGATGGGTTGGGTTCTGGTATTGAGGTTTGAAAAATTTATCCCGGATGACGCAAGCTTGTCCGGGTTACTTGCTCAAATGCCACCTTGCGGTGTTGGTTTTTCCCGGATGGGATGTTCTGCTGCATAACACTCCTGTGCAGTGTTATGTTGGGTTTTCTTCGGCAGTCCAACCGTGCTTATCTCCAATTTTCAACAGACTCTAGAGGGACACTAATGAAAAATGAGGAAATGATTAGAGAAGTTTTTATCAAACTTATGGACAGAATAGAAATACAAAGCAAGTTGGTCGATAGCTGGGCCAAGCATTTAATAACCTCGCAATCTGCATTCGTAATCGCACTAGGATTTTTGTTGAAGTTAGACACGGAATATAACTCTTTAAAAGTAGTTTATATTGTTTCTTTAGCCGCTATTTCGGTTGCAAGCGCATATTTATTAAAAGAGATTATTGTTAGACAGCTTCAGTGGGAGGGAGAATATATTAAGCAGTTAAGGAAGCTAGAAGCTTATGATATTCCCGCTATTTTTGAACGTGTTGATATAGAAGAACCTTTTGAAGGAAAAGGGTTCGTTGCTAGAAAAATTTCCTTTTTCTTTGAAATTATATCTTTTGTTTGGATTGTTATTGCAGTACTTCTAATTGCTTTCATTGTCATTAGTGCAAATTAAATGCTATCGTCATTTAATTGAGAGTGGTTTGTGCCCGCTCACAGTCATTATTTATTTATGCGAGGTTATAGTTTACAGTCGCAATTTCGCATTAAGAGAGTGCGCCTTAGGATCATTTATCCACAAAAGGCGGTTTCATAACCGGCAATGAATTGCTGGTATTCTCCTAATCCTCCCGCCGTAACTGCGGAAACAGAATCACGTCACGGATACTAGGGCTGTCGGTCAACAGCATGACCAGCCGGTCGATGCCGATACCTTCTCCAGCCGTGGGCGGCAGGCCGTATTCCAGCGCGCGGATGTAGTCCGCGTCGTAGTGCATGGCTTCATTATCTCCGGCGTCCTTGGCTTTGGCTTGTTCCAGAAAGCGCGCTGCTTGATCTTCCGGGTCGTTCAATTCCGAGAAGCCGTTGGCGATTTCGCGTCCGGCGATGTAGAGTTCAAAACGGTCGGTGATCTCGGTGTTGTTGTCGTTGCGCCGTGCTAGTGGCGATACTTCCGCCGGATAGTCGACGATGAATGTCGGTTCAAACAGCAAATGTTCGGTGGTTTCATCGAACAGTGAAAGCTGCAAGCCGCCGATGCCGTCGTTCGGGTTGTGATGAATGCCGAGTGCTTGCAGTTTGTTGATCAGAAAATCGCGGTCATTTAGTTGCGCATCGGTGTATTCCGGGTGAAATTTCCGGATGGCTGCGGTGATGGTCAGGCGGGCAAACGGTTTTGCCAGGTCCATGGTTTTACCCTGGTACGTGACCTCGGTCGTGCCCAGCACTTTGTGCGCGATTTCCGCCAGCATTTTCTCGGTGAAATCCATCAGATAGGTAAAGTCCTGATACGCCTCGTAGAACTCGACCATGGTGAATTCCGGGTTATGCCGGGTGGAAATGCCTTCGTTTCTAAAATTCCGGTTGATTTCAAACACCTTTTCCATGCCGCCGACCACCAGCCGTTTCAGGTAAAGCTCCGGTGCGATGCGCAAATACAGCGCCATATCCAGTGCGTTGTGATGCGTGGAAAACGGCCGTGCCGAAGCGCCGCCGGGAATCGGGTGCATCATCGGGGTTTCGACTTCGAGATAGCCGCGCGCCACGAAAAATTCGCGCATGGCTTGAATAATTTTCGAGCGCGCCGTGAACACCTTGCGCGCATCTTCATTGGTGATCAAATCCAGATAGCGCTGACGGTATTTTTGTTCCTGGTCGGCCAAGCCGTGAAATTTTTCCGGCAATGGACGCAGTGATTTGGTCAGTAACTGCAAATCCGTGACACGGATCGACAGTTCATTGGTTTTGGTTTTGAACAACGTGCCCTGCGCGCCGAAAATATCGCCCAAGTCATGATGCTTGAACGCCGCGTGCACGTCTGCGCCGGTGAGATCGTCCGAGATATACAATTGAATGCGGCCACTCATATCCTGGATCGTGGCGAAACTGGCTTTGCCCATGACGCGCTTCAACATCATCCGCCCCGCCACTTTGACTGCAACCGGCGATTCTTCCAATTGCTCCTTAGTTAAATCATCGTATTGCCGGTGCAGATCCGCCGCTAGATGTTCGCGCCGGAAGGTGTTCGGGAAAGCGTTGCCCGCTTGCCGCCATTCGGATAATTTGGCGCGTCGCTCGGCGATAATTTGGTTCTCATCCTGGGGAATGGTTGATGGATTTTCCTGGGTCATGTTCTGGTTTACGAAAGTAAGTAATCGATTAAATGGATTGTTTGTCGTTTGGCGCTCATTATACGCTGCCAGCAGGGGATTCGTGCCAGAGTGTGCGGCTGCGATCCGGCTGCGGCTTTTATACTCGATTTGGCAAAGCGCTAGTTTTCTGGCACGATGATTTCAAGATACCTTACATCAGCGGGACAGTTTATTTCCTGGGCAACCAAAAATGACTATCGATTGAATGATAAATGACATCTATTTATTAAAAATTAATTCGGTTACATTGATCATCGGTCAAAAAAGTTTGAGATCTTCCAACCGGTAAGGCAATAAGGAAAATGATTCAAGCCAATGGTTCAATCGCACGCAATGCGTGTTATGAAATAAAAAAGATGCCGCATTTGGCAATGATCAATGATTTGAGCGCAGATCAACGATGTATTTAAGATTGAAACCATTCATTCTCCTTCAGCGCGCAAAAAAAGAGCAAGGAGATCAGGCGGCTTCCGCTACTGCCAATTCCGAACGGCGCCGGGACGAGCGCCGCCAGCAGGAGGACAGGCGCAATGTAACGGTTCTGCGCGGACAGGTGCGCTATAACCGGCGGCGGCATGAGCGGCGTGATGTGCTCATGCAGCGTGATCCGGCTTCCGGTTTGTCCACTGAGTCAGTAGCCAGGCGATTTGACGCATCCGGGCCGTCTGCGCAATGGAGTGCTCCCTTTCGTCTATGGATTGTTTCCGGGCGAGAGGATTTAACGAGCCAGTTGCAGAACTACGCGGAGAACGTGCCCGTTATCAGCGTTCTTCCGTACAAGCCCGATCAGCTTAAAGATCGCTATGAGGAATTGGAGGATTCTGGTTCCAATGTAATCCTGATCGATACCGCTTTACCCGAAGCCATTGTCATCGAGCAGTTGCGTGCCATCAGAAGAAGCCCGTCGGATGTGAAGATAATCTTGTTGTACGATAACGTTCTGCCTGATTTGGTCCAGGCTATTGTTGAATTTCGCGTATCGGGGCTCCTGTTGACCGGAGTCAGCCAGGAATTTTTTTTGAAGGCGGTGCATGCGGTGCATAAAGGGGAGTATTGGTTTCCCCGTCAACTCGTGAGCCGGATACTGGGTTTTTTCAGTGGCCAGCGGAATCAATCTACCAGCTTGCAGTCAGGCAATGTTGTTTTTACCGAATGCGAACAGAAAGTCATCAATTTGCTGGTTCAAGGGTTAAGCAACAAGCAGATTGCATTGCGTTTGGCCGTGAGTCCGGAAACGGTCAAGTCGCATCTGAAAGCCATTTTTGCAAAAACCGGCGTCACCAACCGCAACCGGTTGATCTCGCTTTGTCTTACCGGGATGCGCAGTGGCCGGTTGAATTTAACGAGTAGCGAGGGTTAAATCTGCCGGGAACGGTGTAAACGTTGTTTGTTGTGGCGATGATGGTCCGGCTGGTGAAGGTGCCAATTGGGGTGTAAACAAGAATCTGATCTACAGCCGGATTCAGGGAGTTTCTTTCAACGATCCGTTCTGGCCACTTCAACCCGGTTACGGCCTTTGTGCTTCGCTTGGTAAAGGGCGTCATCGGCCCGTTGCAGCAGTAAATGTTCATCCAGCGATGCTTCAGCGGTAGCGATAGCTACGCCCAGACTGATGGTTACCGGAATCAATGTCTGGTTGGTGTTGATTTCCTCGCTGGCGATGGCTTTGCGGAACCGTTCCGCGGCTTTTACCGCGCCTTCCTGGCTAAATGGTGAGATGATCGCTAGAAACTCTTCGCCGCCGTAGCGCCCGATGTATTCGTGCGAACGGGCCGATTGCGTCAAACGATTGGCGATTTCGCATAACACCGTGTCACCGGCGGGATGGCCGCAGGTGTCGTTGATGTTTTTGAAGTGATCGATATCGATCATGATCACCGCGATGCCAAACCCGCCACGCTTGGCGCGCAGAATCTGCTTATGCAGGATATCGAAGATGGCGGGGCGGTTGAGCAAGCCGGTTAATGCATCGTGCGTAACACGCTGTTCCAATGATTTCTTCTGCGCGATCAGTTGCTTATTGAGCTTAATGCCTTTGTAAAGCTGGGTTTTCTCGATGATCACAGCCAGTTGGCTGGCGATTTGCAGCGATAAGTCCTTATGCAGGTTTTTATAGGCATTTTTTTTGCGACAGGAAAAGAAAAGAAAGCCAATGGGCTTTCCGTCTGCAATCAACGGACAAATCAGGCAGGAGCGGATACCTTCCTTAAAAATGGCTTGTGCCAGCCTGGATTCCGCATACCTTTGCAAATGGGTGTTCAAATCATCGATGATCAGCATTTCATTGAGATCGATGAGCGTATGTAAGCTGCGATCCGTCATGGGAATGGATAAACCGGAGATCAATTCCGGCTTGTCATAGCTTGCACGCGACCAATGCAGTTTCAGTTTGTTTCTGTCGCTCTCCAACAAAGCCAGACTGATCCGGTCGTAAGGCAAATGCGTCTGGAAAGATTCATAAATATGGTTCAGCACATCGATCAACTGCAAATTGAAGTTGCACTCAACCATGATTTTGTACAGCGACTGACTTCTTTCCGATTGTTTTTGCAGGTAAGCGGATAACTCTTTGAGAGACTTGCCCAGGTTGCCGATGTCGTCGTCCCCGATGGGAATATCCGGTGCGAAATCACCACGCGCCATTGCTTCAGCCGCTTTACGCAAAGCCAGGATCCGGTCATTTTTTTTCATCTTCTCACCAATCCGTTCAAATAGTGACGTGCTTCAGCTTAAACCATGCAATCATCCGCTCATGTCAATTACTGCATCAGGGGCTTTGATGTAATTTACAGTGTATTAATTCACAGGAAAAGATATAACGTAAATAAATATAGCGTATTAAGCCCTCAAATGGTTGGATATCATCAGCTGTAAATATTTTCATGATCATTCCGGTAACACGGCATATTAAGGCACTGTCAATGCTAAAATCCGGAATTAGCGCGTATTAACCGGATAACAATATAACAAACAGAATGATCGGGATTTTAGTTCTTACACATGAAGATTTAGGCGAGCATTTGATCCGCTGCGCGAGCCACGTCGTCGGTATGAAACCGCCGCAACTACTGCACTTGGGCGTTTTTATTCAGGATGATCCCGATGCGGTGCTAATCCAGGCGCGTGAATTGATCCAGCAGCTGGACAGCGGCGATGGTGTTTTGATATTGAACGATATGTTCGGCGCGACGCCGTGCAATATTGCCAGCCGCCTGGTGCGGCCGGGCAGGGTGGAATGTTTGAGCGGCGCCAATCTGCCGATGCTGGTGCGGGTGCTGACCTACCGCCATGAGCCGCTTGCGGCCGTGATCGAAAAAGGTTTGAGCGGCGGTCAACGCGGTGTGATACAAATTGATGCGGAACCTTGTCATGCAAATTAAAGAAGTCGAAATTATCAATAAACTCGGATTGCACGCGCGTGCCTCCGCCAAACTGACCAAATTGGCCAGTCAATTCAAGTGCGAAGTCTGGGCAACGCGCAATAACCGCCGCGTGAATGCGAAAAGCATCATGGGCGTAATGACGCTCGCGGCCAATAAAGGCTCGCTTATCCAGCTGGAAACCAGCGGCGATGACGAAATAGATGCGATGGCGGCGCTGGTTGCGTTGGTTGAAGATTATTTTGGCGAGGGCGAATGAGCTTTATATTGCAGGGTTCGGGCGTATCGGAAGGCATTGCCATCGGGCACGCGCATCTGGCTGCTCCGGCTGCATTGGAGGTGATGCATTACCTGATTCCCAAGCATCAGGTGGACAAGGAGATTGCCCGGCTGGATAGCGCTTTTGCAGTGGTGCGCAAGGAGTTTGAGACGCTGCAGAAAGCGGTTGCCGACGGGCATGCGCGTGCTGAGTTCAGTGCGTTTCTCGATCTGCATTTGATGATTCTGGACGATCCGACCTTGTCGGACGCCACCCGCAACATGATTACGCACACGCTGTGCAACGCGGAATGGGCGCTGACGCAGCAGATGCAAGTGCTATTGGAGCAGTTCGAGGAAATCGAAGATGCCTATTTGCGCGAACGCAAAGCCGATGTCATCCAGGTAGTCGAGCGTGTGCTCAAGGCGATGCTGGGGCATCCCGGTTATTTGCCGGTGGCGTCGCGCTTGACTGGCGACAGCATTCTGGTGGCGCATGATCTGAGTCCCGCCGACGTGATGCAATACAAGCAGCATCAATTCACCGCTTTCCTGACCGATCTGGGCAGCCAGACGTCGCATACCGCGATTGTGGCGCGCAGCCTCAATATTCCTTCGATTGTGGCATTGCATCACGCGCATCAGTTGATTCTGGAAAACGATTGCCTGATTGTCGACGGCACGCAGGGCATCGTCATCGTCAATCCGGATAAATATGTGCTGGATGAATACCGCTTGCGGCAAAGCCAGCTCGAGCTGGAAAGAAAGAAACTGCAACGTATCAAGAGTATTGCGGCGATGACGCTGGATGGCACGCTGATCGATTTGTACGCCAACATCGAGCTGCCGGAAGATATCGCACAGGTCAAAGAAAGCGGTGCGACCGGCATCGGTCTGTTCCGCAGCGAATTTCTGTTTCTGAACCGCGATGATTTGCCCGGCGAGGATGAGCAATTTGAAGCGTACCGCACGGTCGCGGTCAAAATGCACAAACAACCGGTGACGATTCGCACTTTTGATCTGGGCGCGGACAAGAACCTCAAGGGCAGCGAGCAAGTTGCGGCCAACCCGGCGTTGGGTTTGCGCGCGATCCGTCTGAGCCTAGCCGAGCCGAAAATGTTTCACACCCAGTTGCGCGCGATTTTGCGCGCTTCCAAGTACGGCGATGTGCGTATCCTGGTGCCGATGTTGTCCAATATTGCGGAAATCGATCAAACGCTGACGCATATCGAATATGCAAAACAGGCATTGCGCGATGACAAGATTGATTTCGACGAGCACATCAAAGTCGGCGGCATGATCGAGATTCCGGCAGCCGCACTGAGCCTGGATATTTTCATGCGCAAACTGGATTTTCTATCGATCGGTACCAACGATCTGATTCAATACACCCTGGCGGTCGACCGCATCGACGATACCGTGGCGCATCTGTACGATCCGTTTCATCCGGCGATTTTATGGCTGGTTTCGCATGTCATTCAAAGTGCCAATCGCGCCAAAGTGCCGGTATCGATTTGCGGGGAGATGGCGGGTGATAAGCAGTTCACAAGGCTGCTGCTGGGCCTGGGGTTGCAACAATTTTCCATGTATCCGGCGCAATTGCTGACGGTAAAAAACCAGATCTTGAAGAGCAATTTGCCTGATATCATTCCGTTAGCGCAAAAAATCATCAAAGCCGATCAACCGGAAAAGATTGCTACACTGATGGCCAAGTTGAATGATTAAAACGCGCTGTTGGGTTGAATCATGGTTTTCCCTAGGGAAGCGCTGATTAATTCAACGAACGTGATGAAGGGCGAGGCGCACGGAACGCAACAACCGAGACATATCAATCTGATAGGCGAG
>MSXT01000006.1:67409-96243 GCA_002083595.1 Proteobacteria bacterium ST_bin16
AGTCAATTAATCAGCGCTTCCCTAGTGTGTGCCTCTTTTTTTGGCGATATAATGGCTGCCTGATATTCAGCCGTTTCTTCGGGATTTTCCTAAGCTACTATACATGCAAGAATCAAAATCAGTCGGTGTGGTAACGCCGCAGTACGTGCAAATCGACAAGCCGTTGCAGTTGAAAAGCGGATTGTCGCTGGAAAGCTATCACTTGGTGTACGAGACCTACGGCCAGTTGAATGCCGCGCATTCCAATGCGATCTTGATTTGCCATGCGTTGTCGGGCAACCATCATGTGGCCGGTGTGTATGCCGGAAATGAAAAGAGTATCGGCTGGTGGGACAATATGGTGGGTCCCGGCAAGCCGATCGATACCGACCAGTTTTTTGTCATCGGTGTGAATAATCTGGGCGGTTGTCATGGCTCCACCGGCCCGGCCAGTATCGATCCGCGTACCGGCAAGCAATATGGCGCGAGTTTTCCGGTGGTGACGGTGGAAGACTGGGTCGAGGCGCAAGCGCAACTGGCCGAGCATTTAGGTATCGAACAATTTGCTGCCATCGTCGGCGGTAGCTTGGGCGGTATGCAGGCAATGCAATGGACACTCGATTATCCGGAGAAAGTGCGTCATGCGCTGGTGGTCGCGGCGGCGCCTAAATTAACCGCGCAGAACATCGCGTTTAACGATGTGGCCCGCCAGGCCATCATGACCGACCAGGAATTTTACGGTGGTAATTTCTACGCCTACGACACCTTGCCGCGCCGCGGTTTGCGGCTGGCGCGCATGCTGGGGCATATCACTTATCTGTCCGACGATTCGATGGCGGCGAAGTTTGGCCGTAGTTTGCGCAAAGATGAGCTTTCTTTCGGCTTCGATGTGGAGTTTGAAATCGAATCGTATTTGCGCTATCAAGGCGACAAATTCGCCGATTTGTTCGATGCCAACAGCTATCTGCTGATGACCAAGGCGCTCGATTACTTCGATCCCGCCGCGGCGTACGGCGGTGATTTGAGCGCGGCATTCCGCGCGGCCAAGGCGAATTTTCTGGTGGTTTCGTTTACTTCGGACTGGCGTTTCTCGCCGCAGCGTTCCCAGGAAATCGTCAAAGCGTTATTGGATAACGAACTGAACGTCAGTTATGCGGAAATCAGCTCCAGCCATGGGCACGACTCGTTTCTGATGGAACCGTCCTGTTATCACCAGCTGGTACGGGCGTATATGGACAATATTGCGATCTGAATAAAATCATGACTGATACCCCACCAGCACCTTCCACCCTTGCATTACGTCCGGATTTTGCCGCCATCGCCGAATGGATCAAACCCGGCGCGAAAATACTCGATTTGGGTTGCGGCGACGGTTCGTTGCTGCGTTATTTGCGCGATACGCACAATGTGTTCGGTTACGGCGTGGAAATCGACGAAACCAATCTGCTGAAATGTTTCCGCAACGGCATTAACGTGATCCAGAATGATTTGGAAACCGGGTTATCGAGCTTTGCATCGGATTCGTTCGATTATGTGATTTTGTCGCAAACCTTGCAGGCGACGCGGCATACCGAGGCGATCATCCAGGAAATGTTGCGCGTCGGTAAGGAAGGCATCGTATCCTTTCCCAATTTTGGTAACTGGAAAAACCGCATGCAGGTCATTTCCGGCCGTATGCCGGTGTCGGAAACGTTACCGTACCGCTGGTACAACACACCCAATATTCATCTTTGCACCTTGGGTGATTTTGAAGAACTATGCCAGCAATGCGATGCACGTATTCTGGAACGCAAGGTGATGAGCAATCATTATCGTCCGGTTAATTTTCTGCCGAATCTGCGCGGCATGCTGGCGTTTTACCGCTTTGAACGGCGGACGTGATTGTTGCGGTGAGCGGCTGATCACTACTGTAATTTACAGTGCTGTATTTCCGCCACGCGCTTTGGCGATTGCCATCTGTTCCAACGCTTTGAGTTCCTCCATAGAAAAGCCCGCTTGCTGTCTTGATTCATAGTGAAAAGGACCGGATACCTGTCCGCTGAAGTATTGCCCGGCCAGTGTATGAAATGTCTGTTCGGAATCCAGTCCGCGCCGCTGGCATAAATACTTGAACCAGCGTGATCCAATGGCGACATGCCCGATTTCGTCGCGCAGGATAATCTCCAGCACTGCTGCCGTTTTCTCATCACCCGCTTGGCGCATTCGTTTGATCAAACCGGGTGTTACGTCCAATCCCCTGGCTTCCAATACCCGTGGCACCAGCGCCATCCGCACCAACGGATCGAAAGCTGTGCGCGCCGCCATGTCCCACAAACTGTTATGCGCCGGAAAATCGCCGTAATCGCAACCGAGCTCGTTCAGGCGTCCACGCAGCAATTGGAAATGGTGGGCTTCCTCAACCGCTACGGTGATCCAGTCGTGATAAAACGCTTGCGGCAGATCACGAAAACGATACACCGCATCCCACGCCAGATTGATGGCGTTGAACTCAATGTGCGTTATCGCATGAATCAAAGCCGCTAACCCTTCTTTTGTGTTCAAGCGGCGTTTCGGCACATCAACCGGCGCGACCAGCACAGGCTTCATGGGGTGTCCCGGTAGCATAATTGGTTCCGGTTTACTTGACGATTTTAAGGATAACAACCCGGCTTGCCATGCGTCCGCAGTTTGCTGTGTCAGTCGCAATTTTATCTCGGTGTCGCACACCGTTACGCAATATTTTGCGGAATCAAACAAGGAATCCATCGATTACGAAATGACTATTGAGGATGGGAAAATAAGAAAGAAATCAAAAAGTAGTACAAATTTAGCACAAATGTACTACTAAACCGGGAATATCGAATTATTGGTCGTGATTGCACGATCGGTTATAATCGGCCCGGCATTGTGGTTTTTTGATTTTTTTCCGATGTCTTTTAAAAATAGTCAGTTTTCTTAATTTCTTAGAGTAATAAAAATGAAACAATCAAAAATAATTCTAACAACAGCACTCGTTTTTTCAGGCTTATTCGCCGCATCGCAATTACAAGCGGCAGCGGTTACATTTAACTTCTCCAGCAGCCATGGCTGGACAACCAGTGATTTAGCATTCACATCCGGGACCGATTCAGTAACCGTTGGTGGATTCAGAGGCGGGAACAGTTCCAGTGCTTCAAGCACCCGGTCATTCATCGGCGCCAACTCGGCAGGATTGGTCGTATGCTCGGGCGGCGGTTCCAATGCCGGCGACTCGGCGACAAGCTGCGATGGCGATGAACACACCATCGACAGCAATGGTTCGGATGAAGATGTGAAATTCACCTTCTCGCAAGAAGTAACACTGCTTTCAGCAACATTTAAATATTGGGATGGCAAAGGAAGCAGCACCAGCAACATGGACGATTTTTCCTTGTTCGTGGGTACCACACCGAGATTTACCGATCAAACCATCGTAACCGGTTTCGGCGATGGAACCGCAACGTTCAACTTTGCAACGGTAGGCGGTGATTTGACCGACTCCGTGTTTTATATCGGTGCGCGTGGCGATGACGATACCTTCAAGCTGTATAGTTTGACCGTTGAGATTCCCGCAGTACCGGAACCTTCGACCTACTTGCTGATGTTGTCGGGTTTGGGCCTGCTCGGCTGGAAATTCGGCCGCAAAGGTATGAACGCGTAAGATTGCAATAAGCACATAACACCATAGTTTCAACAAACGCGAAGATGGATTTTCATCTTCGCGTTTTTTATTTTGGCTTTGGACCAACAGCGATTATCTGCTAGCCTATGACTTTTCCAATCAGACACTTGTAGCTATGCACAACATTCCCCACGATCCATCACTTCAAGTTCACTTGCCGGAAGGACAACCGGTATTGCGCACAGTGCCGATGCCAGCGAATACCAATTATGCCGGGGATATTTTCGGCGGCTGGATCATGTCGCAGGTCGATATGGCGGGCAGTATTCCGGCTATCCGCCGCGCGCGCGGACGGGTTGCGACCATCGCGGTTAATTCCTTCATTTTCAAACATCCGGTATTGGTCGGCGATCTGGTCAGTTTTTACGCCGACATCGTCAAGATCGGGCGCACCTCGATTACTGTCGATGTGACCGTCTATGCGCAACGTGGTGTGCGTGAAGGCGGCGAGGAAATCTGCATCAAAGTGACCGAAGCGGTACTGACGTATGTCGCCATCGACAACAACCGCAAGCCAAGGGCTGTGCCGCAGGATTAACGTTGTCGCGTTGACGGCGGCTGCTTTAAGGCGCCAACTCTAATCGATAAAAAGTATACTTTCCGATCCGCGTATCTACGCGAACAATTCCCGATCGCGAATCTTCCGGGCGTCGGTGTAATCTTCGTCCCACCAGGGCTTCTCGCCGGGGTTTCGTGGCGGCTTGGCGAGCACAAATTGTTTCCGGGCTTTCTTGGCTTCCTGTTGCGCCACACGGAAATGGTGGTGGTCGAAAATGCGCAGCGCCTCAATCATGTAGGAAACGGCAATGCGGCGGTCGCGAATCAGCAGGAGGTTTTCCCCGTTCTTGAGGTCCGCCGGGGAGGAAAAGTTATAGGAGCCGAGATAAACCCGGGCGCTGGGCTTATCGAAATCAATGACGATGAATTTGTGGTGCATGCGGATGCCGCCACCGCCTGCCGGTTCCGCGGAGAACGGCTCAGGGACGTTTTTCGTCAATGCGGAAGGAAAAACGGGGGCGACATTGCCGTTTGGTTTTTGCAAATCGAGACCGCCGACTTTGCGGTCGGAAATGCCATACACAAAGATATCGGCGTTACTGGTCACATTGGTGATCGCATCGAGAATCGGCCCAGGCGTCTGGTACAGGAACGCCAGCGAATAGAACAGGGACGATGTTGTTTTGCCGCCGATGTCGTTGGCCACCGTTTGCAATAGTGCGTTCGACCTGTTGTGGGGTGAAAACGCCACACGCGCATCGATCTTCGTCAAACCCAGATCGTTCCACAGCGCCGATGCCGTGCCAGTGAAATCTTTCGGCTTCTGCGACCAATAGCCCTCAAACGCCGCCAGGAATGGTTTGATCGCGCTAGCCCCTTGCAGAATCATGGCGTTATTCGATTGCACGAAAAAACCGCGCCAACTGAAATTGGTCGAACCGCATACGGCCTTCTGAATGTTGGGGCCATCAACCACGATGGTCTTATTGTGTTGCAGTGACAGCATGTGCTGCCGTTTCACATTTTCTGCACCCGCCGAGACCGTGAGCCGCTGTGCCGCCAAGTTTTCACTGGCGTCCTCTTCGCCGTGTTCCTGACTGTCGTCGATGATGATCTTCAAACGCTTGCCGAGTTTCTCCAAACGCGTCAGAACACCGGGTTCGTTCAGATCATAAGCGACCACGCGAACCTGAGCCTTCGGGTCGGCGATGGCTTGGTCGAGCACTTCGAGAATGGCACTGCGCGCCTCGAAGCCCATCCATGCGAGCGCTTCTTTGGTCTTGGGGTGGGCCGGGGTAAAAGTCAATCCATCGGTTGCCTTCGCCGGTAATAATGTCGAAATGTCACCCGCCGATGCGTACCGGTCGACAAATGCCTGCGAGGACACGAAACCGCGCGTGAACGTGACGTTGAGCAATCCCGGATAAGTTTCGCGCCGCAGTTCGATCGCCACTTCCTGAGCATCGCCGTAGCTCAGTTCATCGGCGGTATTCATAAACACCGGCGTGACTCTGTAGATGAATTCGCCTTCGAGTTCGGCGTTACGCGGGAAATGCACCCAACGGAATTTCTGGATCGGCGAGAGCCGCGTCGATAATTGGGCGGTATTGAGCTTGCCATCGGCGCCGCGAAAACCGAGGCGGTTTTTCAACGCGAAAAATCGATCACCGCGAGGTTCCTTGTATTCGATGGCGAAACCGACGAAATCCTGCGGCGGCCGCCCGTTCTTCCAACTCATGGCAATGAGCGCCATGCCATCGCCGCGGTGAAGCTTGAGCGTGAACAGTGCTGCCGCATTCTGACCACTGATCTGAAATTCACCTGTCATAACAACCTCCCGGTATCGATGAGATGGATAAGCCGATGGTAATGCACACCGCGATAGCCCCGCGCGGCCTAACCGGATCCGCTCTGCAATACCCGGTTGGAGCAAGGTGTTTCATGATCATAATCCAATTCATGATCGATGTCCTCGGTTCACGAGGCGGTTATCGAAATGACACAGACTGATGCCCGGATAAAATTTTTTCGATATCTGCATCCAATAAGGCCATTGATACGTATCTCTTAATGACAGCGTACTCGGCAACATGGGTACACCGAGTATAGGTCGCTTAATTGTTCAGGAGATACCCATCATGAAATCCGGATTTAAAAAAATCAACCCGCTCATCGCAGTATTTTGTTTACTCAGCGCCAGTGCCAGCCTGCACGCATTTACACCACCGGAAGGTTATCAAGGCCGGTTTTTGGTGCCGCGCACCTTGGCGATTCAACCCAGCATCATCAATCCGGAAATCTACCCATCATCCGGCAATCCAACACCGCAACCGGGATTTGAAAACAATATCACTCAGCAGGAAGGCTTACGCATTTGTTTTTATGAACTCGAAGTCGATGTGCGCAATTGCCAGCATGCATACCAAAATAATGTCACAGGTTATAACGAATGCATCACCATGGCGGGGGAGTCGCACACCAGCTGTTTAACGTGGGTGCAAAAACTTCCGGTGGAAGAAAATAGTAATTAGGCGGTTGATGGGTTTTTGATGCGCCTCCACATCGGCGCATCCTACCGTGCTTGCCAAACCGGGGGTGTCCTTGTAAGTTAGCTTCCATCATTCCATAATAAGGCTGCAAAGATGCCGAATCATCCCCAACGCACCTATATCTACCAAAATCATCATTTCGACAGTACGCGCTGGGATTATTTTGAATCGCGCGCTGACGATATCGTCATTGCAACGTCGTACAAGGCGGGGACTACGTGGACGCAAGCGATTGTTGCGCATTTGCTCTTTCCCGATGGGAATTTCCCGGCGCCACCGGCGCACATGTCGCCGTGGCTGGATATGCGGATCATTCCACTCGAAGTGGTTCTGAATAACTTAAAGGCGCAGCAGCACCGCCGCTTTATCAAGACGCACCTGCCGCTCGACGGCGTGCCGTATTGCGAAAAGACCAAATACCTGTATATAGCCCGCGATCCGCGCGATGTTTTCATGTCGTTGTGGAATCACTATACCGGCCTGAAAGAAGATGTGTTTATGCTGATGAACGGACTGCCTGGGCGCGTGGGCGATGAACTTCCGCCACCACCGGATGATATTCATGTTTTCTGGCGGAACTGGATAACGCGTGGCTGGTTTGAATGGGAAACCGACGGCTGGCCGTACTGGTCGCACCTCTCCAATGTGCAGTCGTGGTGGAATTTCCGTCACCTGCCCAACATCCGATTGTTCCACTACAACGACATGCTCGCGGATACCGGGCGTGAAGTTCACCGTATCGCCGAATTTCTCGAGATCGATGTGCCCGAACACGCATGGCCCGGCATCATCAAAGCCGTGTCATTTACCGAAATGAAACGCCA
The DNA here is from genome assembly GCA_002083595.1 of Proteobacteria bacterium ST_bin16. Lineage (GTDB taxonomy): Bacteria > Pseudomonadota > Gammaproteobacteria > Burkholderiales > Nitrosomonadaceae > Nitrosomonas. The sequence continues at coordinate 74,939 of MSXT01000006.1, forward strand.
AGGCGAATTGTATGCGCCGGGAGGAGGGCAATTCTTCAAGGGTGGAGCTCAGACTTTCCTGCACAAAGGCACCAATGGCCGCTGGCGCGACGTGCTTTCCGATGAAGAACTGGCGCTTTATGATGCGGCTTGCGGGCGTGCATTGACTGCTGATTGCCGGGAGTGGTTGGAGAATGGCGGAGCGATTTGATGGAGTTTTTAATAGCTAAAATACAAAATAAGATTTCTGCTAGCTCAATCGGTGACTCATATGCTTATTAATAGGTGGGTTGGTTTGAAAGAACTAACATTACTTGGAGTTATTTATTTACTAACAGTCAACAACATAGTGGCTAGTTACGGACAGAACTTATTTACTGGTACATTCGTGGCAGATTCTAGACCTCACAAGATGATGCATCTAGTTTTAACACAAACTAAAGACTCTGTATCTGGTTCTTTAATTATTGTTATGTCAGATGGCCGTGGAAGTACAAAGAGTGATAATTTGGTGCTGCGAGGGTCTACTGATGGAAATGCTATTACTTTAATCTCTGCTAAGCTTTTGGGAGATAGTGTAATAAATGGCAGGAAACAAAGAGAGAAAATTGTACTCATGTTTCCAACTGATTCAGGGAGCATATCGAATATAACTTTTTTGCCGACGACTGAAGATCACTTCAATCAATTGTTAAAGCAATGGCAAGAAGAGCTTTCTATTAATCATTCGCAGCAGCAAAAAGAGCTTACCAATATTCAGAATGAAAGACAAAAATTAACAAAACTCGCTAATGCTCTCACTGAGGGTATTAATACGGTTAAATCTTCTAGAATTAGGCAGAATCTTGATAGCCTTAAGTCTGCATTAGATTACGAGCAATCAGTTTTTCATAAACTTGAGAATGATCTCGCTAAATTAAAACTGGATGCTTCTCTTAGACCAATGACCTGCTATCAGGTCAATTCAGTTGTAGATTATGATTTTAATTCGATAATGATGTACAGCTATGATTCAAATCTCGGTTATGCTCAAAGTATATTTATGGATGTACTTAGAGAATTGGAAGATCGTCTTTCAAACGTTGAACCTCTCAGCACAGAAATTAGGCAGGCGGCTCAGGCTTTTAATCAGGCAATCAAAGGCAGCAAATATCCTCTACCTGAATTAAATACTCTGCCAGGAGATGAAAAGCGTGTGTTAGAGCAGTATCAGGCGCTTGCCATTTCTGTACACAATGAGTTAACAACTTTAAGGGCTGCTCATTCGGATATATCGAATAAAGCTAAAGAAATTATGCGAGAGGGGGAAGTAATTTTGAACAAAACAAGAGCATTGGTAAGGTGTCATTGATGTATGTGGATTGAATTGACTAGTGATTTATTTCGGCGATTAATTTCTAAAATTCCAGGTTGGTTTGTCGGTTTTGTTTATCGGTCTGACAAGATTGCAAAATTGATTGATATCAATCTGCGCAGTAATGGTCCAATTATTCTAAATTTGAATGCAGATGTCCCTGAGATCAGTTTGTATTTTCATATCAATAACAGAAGTCCTTTTACGCTAACCTTGGATCGGTTGATAATTAAATTGTGGATTGGCCAACCGGTTTTAGAGGGGTTTATGTTGAGGCGGTATGCGATTTCCAAGGGCAATTTTAGAGACGACATTTATTTTTCTTTTTTCCTTTCACAATTGCAGAAAGAAGTTCTTAAGAAGCATTGCGATGGTCAACTCATGTCGTCGCAGATTTCACTTGAAGTTACAGCCTACCTTGAATCAAAAATTGGATTGGTATGCGTGGAGAAACGTATTGATCGCTCAGAAGTACCCTGCAAGTAGCTAAATGAAATGCTTTGTAATCTTAAGAGCAATTTGTTTCAAAGACAGTTACTGGAGCTGTAGTTCGTTTTAGTAGCCAAACAATCGGCAATTTTAAATCAGGATTGTCACTCACTCGATCCAGCAACCGCCGCTTTCCTGCACCTGTCACCACCAACACAATCTGTTCACTGCTTGCCAGCATTTCTAGTGAGAGGCTCATGCGCAAAGACGGTGCGGTGGGCGGTGCGACGGCGACGCAGTGATGCGCCGATAGCGAATCCGGGTTCATGCCGGGAAACAGCGATGCGATGTGGCCGTCTTCTCCCAATCCTAGCACCGTCAGACTGATCGGTAATGGCAAAGAATCCAAGCGTTGATGGAGGGTTTCGATGGCGTCGAACGGATTGTCGTGCGCGGTTTTTAGGCCAACGAACGGGGTATTCGCCGGGAGGTGTGACAGCAGGTGCTGTTTGATCAGTTTTTCGTTCGATTGATCGTTGTTGACATCGACCCAGCGTTCATCCGACAGTGTGACGGTGATCCGGTCCCACGGTAACTGACACTTCGCCAATGCGGGCAGGTAATGGCGCGGGGTGCTGCCGCCGGGGACTACTAGGGTGGCCTGGGGTTTGCGGCTCAGGGTGTCGCGTAGTGCGGCAGCGGCAAATTCGGCGAAGCCTTGGCTTAACGATTCGATATCCGGGTAGACGCGCCTTTGCATCATGGAACTGCCAATGCTATTGCACTAAGCCGCGTAAATCCGGGACGATCTCGATATGCGCCGGGAAAGGATTCGGATCGCCGGGAAAGACGCGGCCGAGGAAAGCGGTGTCGTTGGCTTGCGCGCCTTCCAAATCCGCCATCGCATCACCGATCATCAGCACCGACTCGGGTTTCAGTCCATGTGCTGTCAGAATTTCCGCGATGATGGTTTTTTTCAGCGCCGGGGCACCGCGTACATCAGTAAAGTAGGGCGCGAGGCCGCGTCGTTCCACGATCACTTTGAGCTCGACTTCCGGCGTGCCGGAAGCAACGAATAATGGGATTCTGCCGGATTGCTGCCGGATCAACTCGATTGCGCCAGGTACCGGTTCGGCGGCGATGACGGCTTCCACCACCAGCTCGGAAAAGCGGATGTCCAGTTGTTGTTCTTCCGCTTCCGTTAATGGCGGTTTGTTGATGAAATGCTCCTGGAAGTGGCGGAATTTGCGGTAGCGCGACATGCCGCCGTTTTGCGTGTGGAATTGCACCACTTGTGCGACGATTTCTTCGCCGTACGGGCGATAGAGTTCCGCGAACGCTTGTGTTTTGATTTTGCCGGATTCGACCACGACGCCGTCGAAATCAAAAATGATCGCCTGCCAGTCAAAGTTTCTCATGGCTACGCGCGATTGTCCGACGTGGACGGTGTGGCATCGTCGTTTTCATCGCCATGATGCAAATCCTGATGAATTTCCCGTAGGCAATCGAGAATGCCTTGCCCCAGATCGACATGCTCATTCAGCACCAGCTTGCGCCCGATGCGCGGTTGAAACGCATACGGCGTAATTTCATAGTGATGCACCGCATTGGCTTCATCAAAATGTAATTCCACCGGCCACGGCAGGATTTCCGAGATCATGGTCATGACATCCTTGATGCGTAATCTTTCCTGACCGGTCAGAATCATGTGCCGGTTGGCAAATTCAGGTGCCAATATTTGCACGCTCATGCGCGCCGCATCTTCCACGTGGATATATTCGCGCATGGCGTCGCCGCTGCCTTTGTAGGTGATGGAATGATGCGCGACCGCTTCGTGCAGCATGCGGTAGATGCCGTTGCGTTTGTCGGAACGCCGGCCATACAGCGAGCCATAGCGCAGAATGCTGTAATCCAGGCCGTAGCGCTCGTGGTAGGTTTCGGTGAAACGTTCCGCGGCCTGTTTACTGGCGCGGTAAAAAGAACCGGATTCGGAATACACATAGATGCTGCTGGCAAACACAAACCGTCGCGCTCCGGCGATACGGGCGGCTTCCAACGCGTGCATGTTGCCCAGCACGTTGATGGTCGCGGTCGGAATCGGTTTGTCGTTGGCTTCGTCGATGTCGGCGATGGCGGCGAAGTTATACACAATGGAGGTCCCTTTGGCGGCTTCGATCACTTGATCGAGATTCATGATGTCGCCGATGATCATTTCCTGGTTGCTTTTCAGATATGGCGACGGACTGCGGTCAAATAGCCGTACCCGGTAGCCTGCAGCCGATAATGCGTCCGCGACATGGCTGCCGAGAAATCCGCTGGCGCCAAATACCACAACCTGTTCATTCACCATAGTGTTATCCGTTCTTGACGAGACCTGTTTTGATTAAACCCTGCAGCAGATTTTCCGCCGCTTCGATTTCCATGCGCTGGCGTGATTCCCGGGCAAGAGAACCGACATGCGAAGTCAGAATGACGTTGCCGCATTCGAGCAGCGGGCCATGATAAGGTTCCTGCTCAAAAACATCCAATGCCGCGGCGCTGACTTTGCCGGACTGCAATGCGGCCAGCAGCGCGCTTTCATCGACCAATCCGCCGCGTGCCGCGTTGATGACGATGGCTTCGGGTTTCATCGCGGCGAATGCCTTGGCATCGAGCAGATGATGCATATCCGCGCTGTACGGGGTATGCAGCGTGATGATGTCGGCGCTGGCCAGCAGTTGTTCCAGCGGCAGCATGCTGACGCCGTCCGGTATTTGGCTGGCATACGGATCATGCGCGATCACCGTGGCTTCAAACGCTTGACACAAGCGCGCAACGCGGCGGCCGATGTGTCCCAGACCGATGACGCCGACGGATTGCGCCGCGAACAAGCGGCCTTGCGTGCGCGGCCATTCGCCATTGCGTACCGCCCGGTCGATCGGGTTGATTTGCCGCAATAAACTCAGGATGTAACCCAATGTCAGTTCCGCCACGGCTTGTGCGGGCGCTTCCGGTGTATTCAGCACTTGAATGCCGCGATTTTTCGCTGCCGTCAGATCAACGCTATCCATTCCGGCGCCGCAGCGCGAGATGACTCTCAGATTCGGCGCGGCTTGAAACACCCGTTCGGTCAACGGTTCAATCCCGGCGATCAGACCGGTGGCGCCACCGCTCAGCAACGCGATGATTTCGTCTTCGGTGAGTTTGCGCTTGTGCGGATTGGTGATGACCTGAAAGCCGTGCTGCAGCAGGCGCTGAATGACCGGATTATTGCCGGTGTCGAACGACGAAGTGGAAATGACAAATGAGCTCATGATGTTTTCAATGTTGCGCGGATGTTTTGTAAATGCGAGCGGCAGATGGAATCGAGAATGCGGATATCCAATCCATAACCGAGGAAATTAAAACCGGCTTGAATGCGTTGTTGCAATGCTTGCGGATCCGGCTCGATGACATGAATGCCGCCGGGTTTTTGCGCGCGGCGGCCTGCTTCCAGAACTTGTGCGATGGCTGCTTGCACATCCGGGTGATTGAGATCGCCGGGGCGTCCCATCGAGCCGGATAAGTCGTACGGGCCGATGATATACGCATCGATACCGGGAACAGCCAGAATCTCGTCAATCGCTTTGACCGCGTCGACATGTTCGATCATGACGACGATCACCGCATTCTCCTCCAGCCATTGCCGGTACGCCTGGAAGCTCGCGCCGTAACCCTGCGCGCGCGCCAGACCGACGCCGCGTTGTCCGCGTGGCGGGTAATACACGCCCGCTACGGCTGCTTCGGCATCGGCGGCGGATTTGATCATCGGCACCATGATGCCGGTGGCACCGGCGTCCATGACGCGTTTGATCTGATCGGGGTGATTCGATGTTAAGCGCACGATGGCCGGACATTGCTTGGCGTCCAGCACTTGAATGATGGCTTGCACTTCGCCGAGTTCCAGCACGCTGTGCTCCATATCCAGCACCAGCCAATCGAATCCGGCCGATGCCATGATTTCGGCTATCGACGGATGCCCCAGCGTGACCCATGAACCAATGGTCAATTCGGACCGGCTCAATCTTGATTTTAATGACATGATCGTTCCTAGTATTGGGACAGCAACGAATCCGCTGCCATCAGTTTTTCGACGCGCGCCAGATCCTCCGGAGTGTCCACCGCCTGGGTATTGAATTCGGTAGGTACCATCTTGACTTGCATGCCGTGCTCAAGCAGCCGCAGCATGTCGATGGACTCCAGCTGTTCCAGCGGTGTTGGTGTCAAATGCGTGTATTGATATAAGGTGCTGCGGCGGAAAGGAATGATGCAGACTTGTTTGTAAGCGGCGGTGTTGGCGAAACCGGTTTTGGCGATTGTCGGAATCGGGCGGCGCGACATATACAGCGCGTCATTGTGCTGATTCATGACGACCTTGATGGTATTGGCGTCGAGGTAATCGGCTTCATGGTCAATTTTACGCACCAAGTTGACACAGCCCAGTTTCGGATCATCTCTGAAAGGCGCTACGGCGGTATCGATCATATCGGGGTGTGTCATCGGTTCATCGCCTTGCACCATGACGATCAGATCGGCATCCAGGTAGACCACCGCTTCCGCGACGCGATCGCTGGCGCGTTCGTGCGTATCGGATGTCATGATCACTTTGGCGCCGAAACCTTCGGCGGCTTGACGGATTTCTTCATCACAAGTGGCGATGTACGTGGCGTCGAGCGATTTGCTCATGGCTACACGTTTATAGATGTGCTCGATCATCGGGCGTCCGAGGATTTTTGCCAGGGGTTTGCCGGGGAAACGCGATGAGCCCATGCGGGCCGGTATGACAGCGATTGTTTTCATGAAAATGTTGTGTGTATTGGTTAATGGTTGAGTACAAAAAGTTACCGTCTAAGGCGATGTGCTGATTATCCGGTTTTTCCTCTTTTCTGGGCAACACTTATTGTTAAATTTAACGTTTTTTTTGTGCGGTGATTTTATCCCGGTTGGTGTGCTGGTAATTGGATAGTCGCAAGAGTAGAATGAGCGCGCTTTTCAGAATCTTTTGTTTAAACTGGGGAAATAGTAGAGATGCTGCGTATCCTGAATATTTTTGTCTTCGCATCACAGCAATGAAAGCGCTTTTTTTTCTTCGTCACTATAACGATATCGATCATGTTACTCCGGTCATTTACAAATGGATTAAGTCCGGTCATCAATGTGATGTGGTATTAATCGGTTCCACCCAATTCCGCCGTGATTTCCGCGTTCAATACTTGAGTCAGCTCGAAGGTGTGCGCGTTGCGCATATGAAAGAGCTGTTTCCGCTGACCGAGTATATAAAATGGCGGTTACAGATGCTGATGCTGACGCGCAATGTGCGGCGCATCAAAGTGATCGGTGGTCTGGCTGAGAAGCTGGCCGATCGTTACGATGAAAAACAGCGTGAGCCGTTGTGGCGGCATACCGCCGATTTTCTGCTTAGCCGGTGTTTTGGTGCTACCGGAAAGGGTGTTGTGGCGTTTGACTGGATCGAACGCAATTCGGTGATTTGTTTGGAATGGGTTGAAGTCGTGATTGCCATGGCAAAAGAACGCGGCTTGGGTACGATCTCACTGCCGCATGGCGATAGTCCGCACTACAGCCAATTGATCCGGCGCGGTGAAAGACGCGTGGAGCCCGATATTACATTCTCGGCGGCGACGATATTTGATAAGGTGGTGGTGCCTAATGAATTATGTTCCGTGCGTTTCCGCCCGTTTATGACGGATAACCAGCTCGCTGTATTGGGCTCGCCACGTTATTGTGAGGAATGGCTGAAAATACTGGCCGGATTGATGCCGCCTTCGCCGCTGATTCGTTCGGACAGCCGCCTTAAATTTGTCATGTTCCTGAGAAAAGCCAATTTCACGACATTCTGGGAAGAAGTGGGCGAGGTGGTGCATATGATCGCTGAGTTTCCCGGTGTCGAGTTGATCATCAAACCGCATACCCGCAGCGGGTGGAAGCAGTCGCTGACTACGGACAGTTCGATCAAAAAATTACCCAATGTCCGCGTTGCCAGCGACGATGCGCATTCGGTGCATTTGATGAACTGGGCGGATGTCATCATCGATCTGGCGACTTCCGTGGTGTTTGAAGCGGTCAGGGCGAGAAAGCCGGTGCTTGCGGCTGATTATTTGATCGCGGCGCGTTCGGCGGTGGCTTATTACATGCCAGAAACCGAGCTGAAATGCCGTGACGATGTGTATGAAAAAATCAATCATTTCCTGACCCATGGCTGCGATGCTTTTTATATCGAAGAGCACCGGCAGCGTTTCTTGCAGGAAATGCTGGATTATCCGGATGCCGATGTGCTGCCTCGTTATGTATCCCTGCTTGAACAGTCGGCGGATTGAAGTGCGGTTTCAAGCTGTCGAGCAGCGATCAGATGTACCGATAAACTATAAGGTGTTGTAAATGCTGGTGAAAGATATCGTGAATGAGTTGGTGGTGGCCGCTTACAAATTGAAAGGCGGCTATACCGATGTGCTAGTGAGAGGACAGCGTATTTTAATTTCTGTCGATCACTTGCGCACACTCAATCGTGCCAAGACTTATGCAAAAAAAGAACCGGATACCTTGGATTGGCTCGATAGCTTTGAACCGGGTTCGTGCTATTTCGATATCGGCGCCAATATCGGGCAATATTCGCTATATCCGGCCAAAAAATACGGCGATAAGGTACAAGTGTTTGCTTTTGAGCCGCAGAGCAATAACTACTACGCGCTCAATAAAAATATCTATCTGAACAATCTGGGGAAAAATATTTTATCTTACTGCGTGGCGGTGTCGGGGCGCAGTGAGTTTTCCAAATTGTATATTCCCAAATTCATTCCCGGCGGAAACCGTTCGCAGTTCGGGCAAGAAGATCTGGAGAACATGAAAATCCCGGCCACGCATATCCAAGGGATGTTCGGTGTGACGTTGGACGATCTGTGCAGCCAATGGGGGTTTCCGGTGCCGAATTACATAAAAATCGATGTCGATGGCATTGAAATACCCATTTTGCAGGGCGCATCGGCGGTTTTGGCAAACCCGGCGCTGAAATCCGTGATCATAGAGCTTGGCACGGATAGCGAGCAGGAAAAAGCTATCGCCATCATGCAACAGGCAGGTCTTGAGGTGAAGCAAAGACCGTCAAAAAATTGGGGCGAAAGCTATTTGATTTTTGGCCGGATGTGATGCATTAAAATTTCTTAGGCAGAACATGACGAGTGAAACTGCTACCCCAATAATTGATGTCGTAATCCCTGTTTATAATGCTGCGGAATTAACCAAGCGGTGCATTGATTCCGTCATCGCCTATTTAGGTTCATCAATCAGAACGGTCCATATCCAGGACGATGCATCGGGTGTTGAAACCCATGCCATGCTCGACAATTTATCTTATCCGCAGTTGCATGTTTACCATGCGCCTGAAAATCAGGGGTATGGAAAGTCTGTCAACGACGCGATGGCGCGTTCCGATGCCGATTGGGTGCTGGTGCTGAATTCCGATATCGAAGTATTGAATAATTTTCTGCCGTGGTTGTCCGGCGCCTTTGCCGCTGATCCTCGGCTGGCGGTCATTAGCCCGACGGAAGGCGATAGTGCGGAAACACAAGCCAGCCGTTATGTGCGGCAGCCGGGCGGATATATCGCCACCTATCGTTTCAGAGGTTATGCATTTTTGATCCGCCGTGCTGTTTTTCAGGCGATGAGCGGTTTTGATGCGCAATTTGGCCGGGGTTATTATGAAGATACCGATCTGGGGCGGCGGTTGGATCAACAAGGCTGGCGCATGGGCGTGCATCCGGATGCAACCGTTCGTCACGAAACCGGTGCGTCGTTTGGGCGCGGAAAGGCTTACCGGGAATTGGTGCAACGCAACCGGTTACTCTATTTGTCACGTTATCCGCTGGCCCGGCAGAATGTGCTGGCCGTATCCGGCAATGCTACTTTGACCGACTTGCCACCCCGGATCGCGAATTCGTTGGAACAAGTGATGCGGCAAGGCGGGCGGCTGCATTGGCTGACACCAGCGCCATTGCCGCAGTTGTCGTGCTTGCAGATGCGGAATGGTACGGCCGGTTTTAAAACCATTACGAAACTGATGCTGCGCGGCTGGTCGCGCGAAGATAAGCGCATCACCGCTGTATGGATTTTGCCGGGTGTATCCGCAGGGTTGCGAATTTTACTGACACTTTTTGTTCGCCTGCGCCGGCTGGAGATGCGCGAGTGGCAGGAAGATCAGTACGGATCTACGCAGCAACAGGGTGCTGACAGACGAGATACGGAATGACTGTACTCCCAGGATTTTCTAAGCTGTTGTAGCGCTTTACAAAAAAACTTCGATTGGCAGGTCTTATGCAAACATCTATCACACGGCAGGAATTATTTATCCGGTTTGCGTTGGTTCTTGTTTGCGCGGGGTTTTGGCGTGGCGAAGTGAATCTTCTTTCCATTCCATTGCTGGTTATTGCTTGGTTGATGGACGGCGGTCTATCTCGATTGAATCAGGCTCTTAAAGTGCCCTTAGTGCAGGCGATTCTACTGTTGTGCACGCTGCTGCTGATCGGATTGTCATGGGGCGAATGGCTGGATAGCGGGCGGATGAAATGGGTGAAATACCTTACTTTGCTGATTCTGGTCCCGCTGTATTCGCTGTTGAATAAGGAGCGCATACCGTGGGTGATCGGCGGATTGGTCACCGGTTATGTGATTGTCCTCGGGCTGGGTATTTATCAATGGCTGGTGATAGGAGAGCAGGGTATTCCACTGCTGAAAATGTCCTATCTGAGTTTTTCGGCGATGCTCGGCGCTGGCGCGATTGTATCCGCCGGATTTGCGTGTGTGAGCCGCTCGGTCATGCTGGGGATAGTGCTATGGATCGTGGCACTGGCGTTAATCTTTGTGCAATTTCATCAATATGGCAGAGTGTTGCTGCTGGCAACACTGATCGCTATCGTGTTCCAGGCTTATTTACGCTACAAAATAGATATCCGGAAATTCGCTGTCATTTTTATTACTTTGTTGACGGCTGCCGGGATTTTCGCCTACAGCAGTCCTGCTTTTCAAGAACGGCTGCTGCTGGTGAAAAGCGATATCGAATTGCTGCAGCAGGGCAATTACAGTTCTAGTTTGGGTTATCGTCTGGCCATGTGGGATGTCGGCTTGCATGCGATTGCGGAACGGCCGCTGACGGGTTATGGAACAGGCATGCCGGAACGCTATTTCGACACGGCGATTGTGACGTATAAAAACGGTCTTTATAAGGACTTGCCGGCGTTTCAGCAAACTGCGCACTATCATAACGATTGGATTGAGATTGGCATGCATGTCGGCGTTCCTGGCATGTTGATCTTGCTGTTTCTATACTGGGGATGGTACCGGGCGTTTGAGAAAAACGGTCTGGGCATACTGGGCGCGGGTTTGGTAAGTTATATTGTGTTGGCGGGGTTGACCGATGCTTTTCTCATTTTTAGCCGGATGCCGGTGCTATTGCTGGCGATTACCGCGCTCGCCATGGTCTGGCAACAACAAAAACCGGAAGGGACTTAAATGACGATGTCAGCGGAGCGGATTGGCACCGAAACAAATTCAATTTGCTATTCGTGCGGCAAGCAAGGCGAAGTCCTGTATCGCGGTCTGACCGACCGGTTGTTTGGCGCGCCAGGCGAGTGGACACTGAGAAAATGTCCGGATGCCGAGTGCGGTCTGATCTGGCTGGATCCCAGACCGTCGATGGACGAGATTGGCAAGGCTTACCGCAATTACTATACGCACGGCCATGCGAATCATGCGCGGCAATCACGCTGGGTGCGGATTGTTCGCACCATTTTGCATACCATGAGTATTTATTTGCTGGGATTGCGGTGTGAACGGCGGCGTTATAAGCGTATTTATCTGGACAAAACGCCGCCGGGGCGATTGCTGGAAGTGGGCTGCGGTAATGGAAAACGGCTGGCGCGCATGCGTGCACTGGGCTGGGAGGTAATGGGGCAGGAAATTGACCCGGTGGCTGCGGAACATGTGCGTCACGTGAAAGGAGTTCCGGTGCATTTAGGACCGCTTGAGACCATCGAATCGGGTGAATATGATGTGGTGTTGTTGAGTCACGTCATTGAGCATGTGCACGATCCCGCGGCGATGCTGATGACTTGCCAGCGTCTGCTGAAGCACAATGGTTTGTTGGTGGTGCTGACGCCGAATGCTGCAAGTTACGGGCACAGTCAGTTTGGCGCTGCCTGGCGCGGTCTTGAGCCGCCCAGGCATTTGCATTTATTTACCAGCCAAACGTTAAGTAAACTGGCACAGAAAACCGGTTTCAGCGATCCGCGTTGCTGGACAACGCCGGTCGGTGCGTATGGCATTGGTCAGAGCAGTCCGCCATTGGTTGAGGCGGCAATCGGGCAGCAGTCCATCACGGTCCGAGATGTCATGAGGGGGTTCAGGTTCCAGGTGGCTGCCAGCCTGGTTTTTCTGTTTGATAAAAACTCCGGCGAAGAGTGCGTGTTAATGGCTTCAAAGAAAACAACCCCACCTTGATGTACGATCATGGAGGTGAAATCAGTGAACGATATTCAGTCAGCGGTTATTCCTGAATCAGACGGATTCATTCCGGTAAATCCGGAGATCGAAGCGTATATGCGCACTTTGGTTACGCACAGCGATCACCCGGTGCTTGCTGAAATGGAGGAATTTGCACGGCTGAGAAATTTTCCGATTGTTGACCGCTTGGCCGGTATTTTTCTTGAAACCCAGGCGAAAATGATTAACGCCAGACGGGTATTTGAATTTGGCAGCGGGTATGGGTATTCGGCTTACTGGTTTGCCAGAGCGATCGGCGCCGGCGGGCGTGTGATATGCAGCGACGCGGATGCCAATAATCGCGTGCGTGCGGAGAAATATCTCTCCGCTGCGGATGTGTGGCAACGGATAGAATTTTGCGTGGGATTGGCGCAGGATGTGTTTGTCCGAACGGATGGAGTATTCGATATTTGTTATAACGACGTCGATAAGGGCGATTATCCGGAAATCTGGCAGATGGCGAAGCAGCGTATACGTTCCGGCGGGTTGTATATTGCCGATAATGTGCTGTGGCATGGCCGTGTTGCGTTAAAAGGCCCGCAAGAGACGGTGCGCGGTTCGACTGAAGCGATTATGGAACATAACCGGTTGATTTTTAATGACCCTGATTTTGATGCGTTTATCAATCCAATCCGTGACGGTGTGATCGTTGCCAGAAAGAAATAATAGCCGTGTGTGCCTCTGAATGGTGCAAATCCTGGTGCGGAGCATGATTTCCTGATCATGCAATTGGCATGGCGGTTTAATCAATAAATTGGTATAGTTAATATACTTTTCGTTTGCAATGCGGCACGTTTTTTAGGATGTGCACAGTGCTATAAATTATCTTTTTCAAGGAAATAAATTTTTATGCAAATTCATGTTTACGATACGTATGTTAAGGCAAAAGATGGACATACCATGCACTTTGATGTTTTCACAGCGGTGAAAGATGATCAAAAAGCGGTTGACTATGCCAAACAGTGGCTGACAACAATCGGTGAGAGCGATGCGGTTGTGACCAGCCGGGAATGCAGTTTTTGCCATAGCCAGAGTGCTCCGGCAAATGTGGTTGATGAAATCACTAAAAACGGTTTTTATATTTACAAGATGGAAGGCTGTTAATCATCTTGGCGGATGATTGGTCATTGAAATTGATAATGTTTCACTCTTGATACTGATCATTCGCTGAAAAATCGTATCGACAATACTTCTCAAGGTTTTAAAAATGAAGCGCAAATGTAGAAAATTGATATTGGCTGGTGTTATTTTTTCACTCTGTAATGCAGCGCAAGCCGCAGAGCCCAAACTGCTCGGCCAGCATGGTGACTGGACTGCCTATATGTTCATGGAGAACAATAGCAAAGTGTGTTACATGGTGAGTCAGCCGAAAAAGTCGGAAGGGAATTATTCAAAGCGTGGTGATGTGTTTGCGTTGATTACGCATCGTCCTGCGGAAAAGAGTAAAAATGTTTTCAGCTATATCGCCGGGTATCCCTATAAACCGGGAAGTGATGCGACGGTTACTGTTAACAATCAGAATTTCAAGCTGTTTACTCAGGATGATTCAGCATGGGCTCCCGATCAAGCTACCGATAATAAAATAACGGACGCGATCAAGCGTGGAAGCTCCTTGGTGGTTAAAGGTGCATCGGCTCGTGGAACTGAAACCGTGGATACATTCGGATTGAGCGGTTCGACTTCCGCGCACAAGGCAATTTCGGCTGAATGTGGTGTGAAATAGCCGGTTTATTATCGCGCGGTTAGAGAATATCGATCCAGCGACGGGAATAATTATGAGTGACAAGATCGTTATTTATCAGAAACCAACTTGCAGTAAATGCAGGGCGACCCTATCTTTGCTCAAAGAGAGTGGTGAAGAGTTCGAGTCAATCAATTATTACGAGGTGCCTTTAACAGCGGATAAGCTGCGCGAGTTGATCCAAAAACTTAACCTATCTGTGCGTGATATTCTACGTCAAGATGAGCCCGCAGCGCGTGACCTAAGTGCAGCATCGGACGATGAAATCCTGGCGGCTATGGTTAGAAATCCAGATCTGATTCAACGGCCCATCGTGGTGCGGGGTAACCAAGCCAAATTGTGTCGTCCGCCGGAGAATGTCTTGGAGCTGCTTAATAAGGTCAACAAGTAGGGCCTGCTGCACCCTTGCATGTGTCAATCTGCGCGGTACTTCTGATAGGTAAGGATCAGTGCTGACATCGCACTGATCCTAATATGTGATGTTTGTTGTACTGCGTCTTACTCTGCGGCTGCGGCGTTTTTGTTGTCACCTGAAGAAGCACGAGCGGGCAGTTTCTCGCGAATCCGAGCCGATTTGCCTGCGCGGTCTCTGAGGTAATAGAGCTTTGCACGGCAAACGTCACCGCGGCGCTTAATTTCTATGCTCGCTATCAATGGCGAATAGGTCTGGAAAGTACGTTCCACGCCTTCTCCGCTTGAAATCTTCCGTACTGTGAACGCTGAATTCAAACCACGATTACGTTTGGCTATTACGACGCCTTCGTAAGCCTGAACGCGTTTACGATCGCCTTCAACCACATTAACGCTGACAATGACGGTATCTCCCGGAGAGAAATCAGGTATTTCTTTATTCAGGCGTTTAATTTCTTCTGCTTCTAATTGTTCAATAATGTTCATGATATTTCCCCTCTTTCTACCTGGATTTACAGGATTGTTTAAATTCTTCCAACAGTTTTTCTTCTTCCCGCGTCAAGCCATGCGCAAACTTTAACTCGAATAAATCAGGACGCTTTAACCATGTTCTGCCAAGTGCTTGCTGTAAACGCCAACGGCGGATATAGGCATGATTGCCTGACATCAATATTTCCGGCACACTATCCCCTTGATACACCTCAGGGCGCGTGTAATGCGGATAATCCAATAATCCCTCCACAAATGAATCTTGATTCGCAGATTCGGGATCACCCAAGGCTCCCGGGATTTGCCGCACTATACAGTCAATTAACACCATTGCGGCCAGTTCACCGCCAGAAACTACATAATCACCAATTGAAATTTCAATTTCAACTTGACGATTGATTAAACGCTCATCCACGCCTTCATATCGGCCGCACAGCATAATCAACCCCGGCAGTTTGCTCAGTTGCGTGACCATTTGGTGGTTAAGCCGCTTTCCCTGCGGTGTCAGATAAGCAACCGTGGGTTTTTCAATCCCGGCGGCATGCTGTCTCACTTTGGCTTGTATGATGGCATCTTCCAGTGGTTGAGCCATCATGACCATTCCGGGGCCACCTCCATACGGACTATCATCAACAGTACGATAATTATTACTGGTAAAGTCGCGCGGATTCCATGTGTTGAGTTGAAAGATATTATTCTTGCTCGCTTTTCCTGTTATGCCATAGTGCGTGATGGCATTAAACATTTCTGGAAATAGCGTAATAACATCGCATTCAAAAGGCATCGCTTATTATTACCTTAATCGTCTTTGCCCCAATCCACTGTAATTCGAGAAAGCTTCAAATCAACTTTGCTGATGAACTGATCAACAAAAGGAATGAGAATTTCTTTTTTATCCTCGTTTTCATTTTGTATGCACAAAACATCATTTGCGCCCGTCTCAAGTAAACCAACAACCTTGCCTAATTCTTCACCCGCTAGATTTTGCACCGTAGTGCCGATCAAATCCGACCAATAATAACCGTCCATTCCATTTTCGGATAAATCAGGAAGCTGGTCGCGCGGGACCGCTATCTGCATTCCGTTTAAGGCGAAGGCTTGCGTGCGATCGGTATATTCGGCGAATTTTGCATTTAGGATGCTGCCATTTATGCGACCGGAAACCACATGTACTTTTTGCCAGTTTTTACTATCTTTACTTAACCACCACATTGGATAATCCATTAATCCATCGATGTATTCTGTGTACGGATTAACTTTTACCCAGCCATAAACGCCAAATGGGCCGATAATATGGCCCATTATCACCATCGGTGTATTTTGTTCGCTTATTTTAGCTATTTGCTGGCACTGCTTTGCTGGTGGAAAATTGTTTGATTAACCGGGTTGCTGTTGACGATAACTGCGCACCTTGAGATTGCCAATAAGCAACGCGATCTAATTGAACGCGCAATGCTTCTTCGCCCCCAGCAGCTCGTGGATTATAAAAGCCAATACGTTCGATAAACCGGCCGTCACGTGCATAGCGGGAATTAGCCACTACCATATTAAAAAACGGACGTTTTTTTGCACCACCCCTTGCCAATCTAATTATAACCATGTTTTTCCTATAAACCTGTCAGTCTGTATGAAGCTTGAATTTAATTAACATTTAATTTTACAGTAATTCTCGCGATTCTGACAAGTGATAAAATAGCCATGCATTACCATGATGCTATTAAAGTAAGTGCGAATATCATGTCCAATTACAGTATTTCTGAAGCGGGATTATAAATTGCTCTCAAAGTTTTCCAAGAATTTGATTATCGCTGAATCAAACCAGTGCGTTTCATGTGGTTTATGTTTGCCGCATTGTCCAACTTATCGTGTGTTGAAATCGGAAGCGGATTCTCCGCGCGGGCGTATCGTTTTAATGAATGGTGTTGCCAATGGGCGGATTGCTTTGAATGCGCGATTTATTCAGCATATGGACCGTTGTTTGACTTGCCGGGCTTGCGAAGCGGTTTGTCCAAATAGTGTTTCTTATGGGCGTCTTATTGATGAAACGCGTGCTCTTATTGCGGATCAATCAAAATCTGCTGCGCTCATCCGGAAAGCAAACTGGCGCGTTGCGCTGGAACGGCTATTGCTGACCCAGCCTGCGCGTTTGGACCGGTTACGCCGATTGCTGCATTTCCTGCAAAAAAGAGAATGGCTGCGCAGGTTGCGGAAATTGGGTTTGATCGAAAAAAATCGAATATTTAAATTCATCGTTCAGCTTCCTGTAGTTAAGTTTCCCTATACAGCGGCTGTGGATGGGGGAAATGCTGCGAGCGATAATAGTATTTGGCAGCAGGTTTATCCCGCACAGGGCGAGAAACGTGGCGAAGTTGCATTATTTTTGGGATGTGTGGCGCGAGTGACCGATGTGGCTACCTTAAATTCGAGTATTTATGTATTGAATCGCTTGGGCTACACAGTCCATATTCCGTGCGATCAAACGTGCTGCGGCGCTATCTATCAGCATAGCGGCGCGCTGGAGCAAGCCAATGCGCTGGTGCAGCGGAATAAATCGGCGTTTGCTGAATTTAATACGGTGATCAGTACCGCCTCGGGTTGTGGTGTGCAATTACTGGAATCCGGTGTTGGCGGTGAGCAGGGCAAAGTTATGGATATCAGCCATTTTCTGGTGGCGGCAAAAGGGTGGGAAAGTATTGATATTGCCCCATTGGCGCAAAAAATCCTGGTGCACGAGCCGTGCAGTTTGCGGCATGTATTGCGTGAGCAGGCATATCCTTATCAATTGATTGCCCGGATACCTGGCGCGGAAGCGGTGTCTTTAGCTGGCAATGACCAGTGCTGTGGTGCTGCGGGTACTTACTTCATCGATCAACCCGAAATTGCGGATACTTTGCTACAAAACAAGATAGCTACGGTGCAGGAAAGCAAGGCTCAGTACTTGGTGACTTCGAATATCGGTTGCGCGATGCATATAGCCAATGGATTGTATGAAAAAGGAATTCATGTCGAAGTGTTGCATCCGGTTACGTTATTGGCTAGACAAATGGGGTTGGAATTATAACCGGGTAAATTTTAGTGTACCTAAATGCGGGCATATCGGCCTATAATGGCGCGTCGATTCTTATTCAAGGATGAGGTAGAAGACGATGATTACTATCGATAAGCTTATCATTGGTTTTGACAGCGCCCTGCGGACACTCTCGACGCCGGCCCAAACTTTGCGGCCTGTGCCTGGCAATAAACTGCCGGAAGCTGAAATGACGGATGCGGAAAAACGATTGTCGTGTGCGTTGATGCGGGTGAACCATGTCGGTGAAGTATGCGCGCAAGCGTTGTATCAGGGGCAGGGACTGACAGCACGCAACGAAACGGTGCAGCAAACGCTGATGCAGGCCGCGCGTGAAGAAACCGAGCATCTGGCCTGGACGGAGCGCCGTATCGCTGAACTGGGCGGGCATAAAAGTTTCCTGAACCCGCTCTGGTACGGCGGATCTTTTGCCATCGGTGTAGTAGCAGGCATGCTGGGGGATAAATGGAACCTGGGTTTTCTGGCCGAAACGGAACACCAAGTCGGCGCCCATCTGGCTGGTCATCTGGAGTGTTTGCCCAATCATGACGAGAGAAGCCGCGCCATCGTGTCGCAAATGAAAATTGACGAAGCCAGTCATGCGACCATGGCATTGTCATATGGTGGCGCAGAACTGCCGTTGCCGGTGAAGTTAACCATGAAACTTGGATCGAAATTAATGACTCATACCGCATACTGGGTTTGAGCGCGGTGTTACATTGGAAAGATATCGGATAAGAGAGAAATCAGAATAGTCAGTTCATCGGTCAAAACACATTCGCAATGAAAAGTATTAATCTGACACATCATTTTCTAATTGCAATGCCGGCAATGGCAGATTCTGTCTTTTCCAAAACACTGACGTATGTTTGTGAACATAACGAGCAAGGCGCGCTCGGTATCGTCATCAACCGCCCCACCGATCTGACACTGATCAACCTTTTCAAACAATTGGGGATTCCACCGGCAGATTCTCTGGCGGATGCGGCGCCGGTGTTATTTGGCGGACCAGTGCAACTCGATTGCGGATTCGTGTTGCATCAACCGGTCGGTAAGTGGCAATCTACGCTGACTGTGAATGGGGAAGTGGGATTGACCACTTCGTTGGATATTTTAAAGGCCATCGCCAATGCCGAAGGGCCGGATCAAGTTTTGATCGCGATGGGTTATGCAGGCTGGGCCGCGGGTCAAATCGAACATGAATTGGCGCAGAATGCCTGGTTGACCGTGCCTGCATCAACCAATGTGATATTCGATATGCCAACAGAAGAAAGGCTACCGGCTGCGATGCAGCTACTGGGGATTCAGGACGCCAATCTCTCTAATGAAGTCGGGCATGCCTAAATTTTAGTTCGTATGACGGAAAGTCTTCTTGATGAGCCACCGGAAAATCGTGTACCAGACCAGCTTCCAGCCGGAGCTGTGCTGGCCTTTGATTTCGGAAAAAAACGCATTGGTGTGGCGATTGGAAATACGGCCGTGGGGGTGGCGCACCCGCTGGCAACGGTGGATAGTGAAGTGACGGAGCGGCGTTTCACGCTGATCGGACAACTGATCCAAACCTGGCAGCCGGTTTTGCTGGTCGTGGGGTTACCGTTGCATAGCGACGGCACGGTGCATGAATTGACGCAGTTAAGCCAGCGTTTTGCGCGGCGGTTGTCGAGCCGTTTTAATATCAAGGTGATCTTGAAAGACGAGCGTTATACCAGCGAAACAGCCAGTGCAACGTTACGTGAAGCCGGTGTCACGGGAAGAAAACAAAAAGCGCTATTGGATCAGGTCGCCGCACAACAAATCCTTCAATCATTCTTTGACGAGCAGTATGCAATTACCAGACGCTGAGAAAGCATTCGACAATCTTGCTAAAAAAATCCAAGCCGATGCCAATAAGGATTTTACGCTGGTCGGTATTCACACCGGTGGAGTGTGGCTGGCCGAGCGCCTGCATCAAGCACTGGGGATCAAGCAACCGCCAGGGATGCTGGACGTTGCTTTTTATCGCGACGATTTCGATAAAATCGGCTTGCATCCGCAGGTTAAACCATCGGAAATACCGTTTGCAGTAGAAGGCGCGCATATTCTGCTGGTGGACGATGTATTGCAAACGGGACGCACCATTCGTGCCGCGATCAATGAATTGTTCGATTACGGCCGTCCTGCTTCGATTAGTTTTGCCGCGTTGGTCGACCGGGGCGGCAGGGAATTGCCGATAGCCGCGCAATATACCGGCATTACGTTAGAGTTACCAGCGGATAAAATGCTTGAGTTAAAGTGTGGAAAGAACGGCAAGTTAAGCTTTCATTTGTACGATAAGAGTCTTCCAGAATGATCAATAGGAACCCGCAGCTGGATGAAAATGGCGTGTTGCAGCATTTGCTGACAACCGAGGGATTACCCGCCTCTGTTTTATTGCATATCCTCGATACCGCCGAGTCATTTGTCGGTGTCACGGAACGGGATGTCAAAAAGATTCCCTTATTGCGCGGGAAGTCGATATTCAATCTTTTTTTTGAACCCAGCACGCGCACGCGCACAACCTTTGAAATCGCCGCCAAACGTTTATCGGCGGATGTGTTCAATCTTAATATTGCCGTTTCCGCACAATCCAAGGGCGAAACGCTACTAGATACGGTGAATAATCTTTCCGCGATGAATGCGGATATGTTTGTCGTACGGCATGCGCAGAGCGGCGCGGCGCACTTGATTGCGAAACATGTGCAAGCGGATATTCATGTGATCAATGCCGGCGATGGCAGTCACGCGCATCCGACCCAAGCTTTATTGGATATGTTTACGATCCGGCGCTACAAAAGCGATTTTCGTAATTTGCGCGTGGCGATTATCGGTGACATTCTGCATTCCCGGGTGGCGCGCTCCCAGATTCATGCGTTAACTACGCTCGGTGTGCCGGAAGTACGCGTGATCGCGCCTAAAACGCTGCTGCCCAAAATGGTGGAACGCTTGGGGGTGCACGTTTATCACGATATGGCCAAGGGACTCAAGGACATTGACGTGCTGATGATGCTGCGTTTGCAGAATGAGCGTATGAAAGGCGCGAATTTGCCCAGCCCGGAGGAGTATTTTAAATATTACGGATTGACCCCGGAGAAGCTGTCGCTCGCCCGGCGCGACGCTATCGTGATGCATCCGGGGCCGATGAATCGCGGTGTCGAGATTGATTCGGAAGTCGCGGATGGCAAACAGTCGGTGATTCTCCCGCAAGTGACATTCGGCATAGCGGTGCGCATGGCGGTGATGTCAATTCTGGC
>MSXT01000006.1:96308-112449 GCA_002083595.1 Proteobacteria bacterium ST_bin16
CAAAAAACGGTATCGATGCCGTGCAGGATATTTTTATTGCCAAAGGTAAAATCGTTGCAATCGGCGCCGCGCCGGATGAGTTTCAAGCCAGCCGGGTGATCGATGCGCAATCGCTGGTGGTGTGTCCGGGGTTGGTCGATTTGTCCGTGCGCTTGCGTGAACCGGGGCTTGAATATATGGCTACGCTGGAATCGGAAATGGCTGCGGCGGTTGCCGGTGGCGTCACGAGCATCGCTTGTCCGCCGGACACCGATCCACCCTTGGACGAACCGGGCTTGGTGGAAATGCTGAAACATCGCGCTAAAAGTCTCCATCAGGCACATGTCTATCCAATTGGAGCATTGACGCAAGGATTGAAGGGCGAACGCTTGACCGAAATGGCGGAGCTGAACGACGCCGGCTGCGTGGTTTTTGGGCAATCGGACGGGTTATTGCCCAACCTGCGGGTGCTCATGCAGGCCATGTTGTATGCATCGACATTCGGTTTCAGCGTATGGCTACGTCCGCAGGAAATCACGCTGACCGGCGATGGCGTGGCGCATGATGGCGAAGTGGCGACCCGGTTGGGTTTGTTGACCGTTCCGGTATGCGCCGAAACGATTGCCATCGGCAATATTGTTTTATTGACCAAGGAAACCGGCGTCAGAGTGCACTTGTGCCGGATTTCCAGCGCCGAAGGCCTAGCGATGATTCGTATAGCCAGGCAGCAAGGTTTGCCGATCACCTGCGATGTGTCGATTAATCATCTGCACTTGTCGGATATGGATATCGGGTTTTTTGATTCCAATTGTCATCTGATGCCGCCATTGCGCAGCTCGAGTGATCGCGATGCGTTGCGTCATGGTTTGCTGGATGGCACGATCGGCGCGATTTGCTCGGATCATGCGCCGGTAGACGAAGACGCCAAATTATTGCCGTTCGGTCAATCCGAGGTTGGCGCGACGGGGGTGGAGCTGTTATTGCCGCTTACTTTGAAATGGGGAGCGGAAATGCGCCTGCCATTGCTCAACGTGCTGTCTAAAATTACCTCGGATCCGGCCCGGATACTGGGAATTGACGCAGGGCATTTGTCGCTCGGCAGTGCTGCGGATATCTGTATTTTTGATCCTGACCATTACTGGAAGGTGACTTCGTCAGCTATTCAAAGCCAAGGAAAGAACACGCCGTTTATGGGAATGGAAATACCCGGCGGCGTTAAATATACCCTGGTGAACGGTCATATTGTTTATGAGCACTGAGCTTGGCGGCATTTTGTTTATTCAGCAGCACAATTGTCACAGAATTTGTTTTTAACCGATCATTTGGAGCAACATGTCGAACCCATTACTTGATTTTTCCGGACTGCCGCGTTTTGCAGAAATCAACAACGAACATATCACACCGGCGATTGAAACGCTGTTAAAGGAAAATCGTGCGGTGATTGACAAGGTGCGGGTTGATGACAGGGCACCTTCCTGGCAGACTTTTGTGCAGCCGATGACGGATGCCAATGAACGGTTATCCCGTGCCTGGGGACAAGTATCGCATCTGAACGCCGTGATGAATACGCCGGAGCTGCGTGAAACCTATAATGCCAATCTGCCTTTGATCACGCAGTTTTATGCCGAGTTATCGCAGGATGTGCGGTTATTTGAGAAATTTAAACAGTTACGTGTGAGTGCGGAATTCGACCAACTGACTCCGGCGCGGAAGCGAATCATCGACAACGAATTGCGCGATTTCCGCTTGGGCGGCGCCGAGTTACCGGCAGAAAAGAAACAACGTTTCCTGCAAATCCAGGAAGAACTATCAAAGTTGACGTCCTCGTTCAGCGATAATTTGCTGGACGCCACCAATGCCTATTCATTATTGATTGAAAATACAGAGAAGGTGGCAGGAATTCCGGAAGATGTGCTGCAATCGGCGCAACAGTTAGCCGCAGCGGATGGCAAAACAGGCTGGAAATTTACCCTGCACATGCCATCGTATCTTCCCGTGCTGCAATATGCCGATAACCGCGATTTGCGCGAACAAATGTACCGCGCCTATGCGACGCGCGCCAGCGAGTTTGATAGCCAGGGCGATTCGAGCAAAGATAATATGCCGCTGATCAACAAAATACTGGAGCTTCGCCGTGAAGCGGCACACATGCTGGGCTATGATAATTATGCCGAGGTTTCCCTGGCGACAAAAATGGCAACCTCTCCGCAGCAAGTTTTGGATTTCCTGAAGAAACTGGCTGCCAAGGCAAAACCGTACGCTGTGTGCGATCTACAAGCATTGCAGCAGTTTGCTGCGGAGAAATTGAATCTGACCAAACTTGAAGCGTGGGATTTGGCGTATGTCAGCGAGAAATTGCGGCAAGAGCGCTACGCTTTTTCCGATCAGGAAGTTAAACAATATTTTCCTGAAGATAAAGTATTGGCCGGTATGTTTAAAGTTGTGGAAAAACTGTACGGCATCCGCATCACGCTTGTCGCGCCTGTACGCAATATTCAGTGCTGGCATCCCGATGTGAAGTTTTTTGATATTCATGACGCCAATGATCAGCTGATCGGTCAATTTTATTTGGATCTCTATGCCCGGTCAACCAAACGTGGCGGTGCCTGGATGGATGACGCGATTACACGCCGCCGGATCGATCATCAACAATCGGGGAAGCCCACCATACAATTACCGGTTGCTTACCTTACGTGTAATTTCTCAGCGCCGGTTACTATGGATCATCAGCCGCGCCCGGCTTTATTTACGCATAATGAAGTGATCGTGTTGTTTCATGAGTTTGGTCATGGTTTGCATCATTTGATGACCAAAGTGGAAGACTTGGGTGTATCCGGAATTAACGGTGTTGAATGGGACGCGGTGGAGTTGCCGAGCCAGTTCATGGAAAATTTTTGCTGGGAATGGGATGTGTTGACCGGAATGACTCAGCACATTGAAACAAGAGAATCATTACCCAAAGCGCTGTTCGATAAGATGATAAAGGCCAAGAATTTCCAAAGTGGCTTGCAGATGTTGCGGCAGATTGAGTTTGCGCTGTTCGATATGCATGTGCACTTCGATTTCAAACCGGACGGCGAGCGGACGGTATTACAGTTACTGGATGATATCCGCAATCAGGTCGCGGTGATTATTCCACCGGACTTTAACCGTTTCCCCAACAGTTTCGCGCATATTTTTGCCGGCGGTTATGCCGCGGGCTACTACAGTTATAAATGGGCGGAAGTGCTTTCGGCGGATGCCTACAGCATGTTTGAAGAAACCGCTTCGGATGGCGTGGTGAATGCAGCGACGGGTTCGCATTTTCTGGAAGAAATTCTGGCTGTGGGAGGAAGCCGCTCCGCACTCGAGTCATTTATTGCGTTTCGAGGACGTGAGCCGGAATTGGATGCGTTATTGCGCCATAGCGGGATGGAAGCGGCTTAACCGGAGAATTGCATCGTTTTGTCCATTCTATTGTTGAGTCGATAATTTATAAAGTGCAGGCATAATCTGTAGTATATTGAACGCCGGGTGCCTGATGAATTGGAAACTTTCTAATTATTCCGCATAGTATCGATGGATGGCCGCCTGAACAAAAATAGCAGTTTGTGCGAGGGTGTATTGAACCTATCGTGTAAATGTGGCAAGATCGACCGAATTTTTATTAGAAGAAATAAGAACATGATTAATATTATCCGTACCGTAGCTGTCGCTGTGCTGGTTTCTGGTTTGTTTTTAACGGGTTGTGCCTCAACGAAGACAACGGCGAGCGCGAACGTGAACAACCCAAATAGTGTGAACGATCCTCTGGAATCGATGAATCGCGCTGTTTTTAATTTCAATGAAATGGTGTACGACAATGTTTTTGACCCTGTGGCCAGAGGCTATAAGCGGGTTACACCCGATCCAATTGAACTGGTTGTCGGAAACTTTTTCTCCAATTTGAACGAAGTGGTGGTAATCACTAACTCCGTGCTGCAATTAAATTACGAGAGCGCGCTTGCCAGTAGTGCACGTTTATTGGTCAATACCACTTTTGGGATATTCGGTATGATCGATATCGCGAGTGATATCAGTGCTGTGAGCGATATTAATCTCAGCAAACGAAATGAAGATTTCGGTCAGACACTGGGACGCTATGGAGTCGGCAGCGGACCTTACATCGTATTGCCTTTACTGGGACCGAGTTCTGTTCGTGATACAGTCGGTATCGCTGTCGACAGCTTCTTTATGGATCCTGTGACACAAGGGGTGACGGGTGTTTTCATGAACGGTGTTCCTTATCTTAATACGACAGCGCTACATCTCCCTGTAGCTGCAGCGAGAACGGTTAATGCACGGGCGCAATTCCTGGAACAAGATAAGACACTCGAGGAAGCTGCATTGGACAAGTATGAATTCGTGCGCGATGCTTATTTGCAAAGACGTACAAGTCTGGTGAACAACAAGGCTGAGGAAAAATAAATAGCGCGGAAATCTTTTTTGATCCTCGGATGCGTGCCGCATCCGTGCGCATACAAATAGAGTAGATACAACAAGGCACATTGATTAGGAAGCGTACTCCGCTAATCAGTGTGCCTTGTTTTTTGTCAATCCAGGAAAAAAGCCGATTGCCGCTATGCCGCTACGATGGCAATCATAGGGTTAGCGTGAATGAGGTGGATTTAGAGATGGTGGAGATCTGAGTTAATGAAGAATCCCATAGTTATTATAGGAAGCGGATTAGCCGGTTATGCGGTGGCGCGCGAGTTGCGTAAACTGACTACAGAATTTGAGGTTGTCATGCTATCTGCCGATCATGGTGGTTTTTACTCCAAACCCATGCTGTCAAATGCATTGTCAACCGGGAAGACTCCGGAATCGATTGTCAACGGTGACGCGACTCAAATGGCATCACAATTGAAGATTTCCATTCGACCCCACTGCCGTGTCAGTGCGATTGATCAAGCCGCGCGTGAAGTGACATTGGCCGATGGCGAGAAGATTGTTTACAATCAATTGGTTTTGGCGTTGGGCGCTGATCAGGTGCATTTGCCGCTTTCGGGCGATGGTGTGGCGAATATATTGACTATTAATGAT
Source organism: Proteobacteria bacterium ST_bin16 (assembly GCA_002083595.1). Classification (GTDB taxonomy): domain Bacteria; phylum Pseudomonadota; class Gammaproteobacteria; order Burkholderiales; family Nitrosomonadaceae; genus Nitrosomonas. The sequence goes on from MSXT01000006.1 coordinate 101,349, forward strand.
CTTGACGATTATAAGAAATTTCGCGTTGCACTGACTGGAAAAAAACGTATCAGCATTATTGGCGCGGGTTTGATTGGTTGTGAATTTGCCAATGATCTGGCAACCGCGGGTTACCATGTCGATGTGATAGATATCAGCGCACAGCCGCTGGGACGTCTTTTGCCGCCAGCAGGCGGGGCCTTTATACGGCAAAAGCTGGAAGCAGCGGGTGTGGCTTTTCATTTGAACGCAACCACACAGTCCGTTGATCAAGTCCAAGAAAAGTTGCGCCTGACATTCGCCGATGGAAGCACAATTGAATCTGATATCGTTCTGTCCGCGGTCGGTTTACGCGCGCGTACGCAACTGGCGGCATCAGCCGGTATTTCCGTTAACCGGGGAATTGTCGTGAATCGCTTGTTACAAACGCAGTGTGACAATATCTACGCCTTGGGTGATTGCGCCGAAGTGGCAGGAAAAGTGCTGCCTTTTGTGATGCCGATTACGCATGCAGCCCGGGCCCTGGCGGCAACACTTGCAGGTAATCCGACAGAGGTTCGTTATCCGGCGATGCCGGTTATCGTTAAAACACCCGCATGTCCTGCGGTTGTTTCGCCGCCCGATTTCACTATAAAAGGTGAATGGCATGTGGAAGCCGATCGGAATGGCGTAAAGGCGCTCTATAAAGATGATACCGGTCGATTGCTTGGTTATGCTTTGCTGGGTGCGGCGACGCAGGAGAAAAATAGCCTCACTCCTCATTTACCTCCGGTATTGGAGTAAGAAACATTTCTTACTTTTGATGATCTACTCTCGGACGAGCCATTAAAAAAATTCACGATACGTGCAGCGATGAAACTTCTCTTTGATCTATTTCCGGTAATTTTATTTTTCCTGGCGTTCAAGCTGTACGATATCTTCATCGCCACTGCGGTTGCGATAGTGGCAGCGATTGCACAAATAGTTTGGCTTTGGTTTCGCAATCGCCACGTCGATAAGATGATGTGGATCAATTTGGCTGTTATTGTCATTTTTGGTGGTGCGACATTAATATCCCAGGATGAGATGTTTATCAAATGGAAACCAACCGTGTTGTATTGGTTGATCGCAACTGTTTTATTAGGATCCAATGTAATTTTTAGAAAAAACCTGATACAGGCCATGCTCGAGAAACAGATGGTTTTGCCGCCTTTTGTCTGGAGCAGACTTAATTTAAGCTGGGTGGGGTTTTTTCTCACGATAGGGTGCGTCAACCTTTATGTCGCGTTTAATTTTTCGGTAGATACCTGGGTTACATTTAAGCTTTTTGGTGCTACGGGACTGATGCTTGTTTTTGTTATCGCACAAGTGTTGATGTTGGGAAAATATTTGAAAGATGCGCCGGCTACATTGACTGCGGATGCTCCTGCCGATGAGCCGGATGATTTCAAGGATGAAAGAGAAAATAAAGCGAACAAGGAACGATAATGTTATATGCCATAAATGGAGAAGATGTACCGGATAGCTTGGGAAAACGGATGACAGTCCGTCCGGAGCATCTGAAAAGAATTCAAGTATTACAAGATGAAGGACGCCTGGTTTTAGCCGGACCTTATCCGGCTATCGACAGTCAAGATCCTGGTCCCGCAGGGTTTTCCGGCAGTTTGATTGTAGCCGAGTTTGAATCCCTGGAAGCAGCGCAGGTGTGGGCTAACGCCGATCCCTATGTGAGTGCGGGCGTCTATCAGAAAGTGACCGTAAAGCCTTTTAAAAAAGTGTTACCGGCGTAAGGCAACTGCAACAGTATTTCTTCAACAGTATCAAGTTATTCAATAGAAATAATGGTCTGTAGAGATTCACGTCGATTCAGTTAAGGCGTATACTTTCTCGCGGCGATATATTCTGGCGAATATAAATTTTATCTCAATCACAAAAAAGGAAATTCAATGCGTTTGACGAAATTCTCACAGGCAATGATGATTAGTGTTTTAGGAGTGATGACGCTATCAGCTCAAGCCCAATCAACAGGTACCGTGGCTAAGGTGAATGGCGTAGCAATTCCGCAGTCACGTCTGGAATTAATGGTGAAGGCCAGTGCGGCGCAGGGACAGCCTGATGGTCCGGAAATGAGAAAGGCTTTGCGTGAAAATCTGATTGCTGAAGAGATCCTCGCGCAAGAAGCAGTGAAAAAGAAGCTGGATAAAGATCCCGACGTAATTGCACAACTCGAAATAGCTCGTCAGGCAGTGCTGGTCAGAGCTTTCCAAGCGGACTACATCAGAAATAATGTGGTGAGTGAAGAGACTTTGCGCAAAGAATACGAGGTTCTGAAAGTGCAAATGGGAGATAAAGAATACAAGGCACGCCATATTCTTGTCGCCAATGAAAATGAAGCCAAGGATATTATTGCAAAACTCAAAAAAGGTGGTAATTTTGCAAAAATAGCTGAAGAGAAATCGGTTGATGACGGCAGTAAAGAAAATGGTGGTGAGCTTAATTGGAGTCCACCGGCGGCTTATGTCAGACCATTTTCCGAAGCGCTGGTGAAATTATCCAAAGGGGGACTGACGGAACAACCCGTTCAAACTTCTTTTGGCTGGCACGTGATTCAGTTAATGGATATCCGTCCAATGGAAGTACCACCTTTTGAAGAAGTTAAACAAAATATTCAGCAACGTGTATTGCAGCGCGAATTTGGAACAGTGGTGCAAGAATTGCGCAGCAAAGCAAAAGTAGAGTAACACTTGCAATTGTGATGTGCCCTGGGTAGATCGGATTGCGATGCTGTGTTTTTACAGTAAAGCAGTCTTTTCTACCCGGGGAGATAGTGCGCAAAGTAATTCATAGCTGGTTGTGCCAGCGTTCTGAGCGACTTCATCAACGCCCAATCCCTTTCCCCATAATGTAACGGGGCTATTCAGTCCGGCATTTTCAATACCGGTTAAGTCTACTGCGAGCATGTCCATTGACACCCGGCCCAACAACCGGCTGCGTTGATTATTGATCAATACTGGGGTGTTTGTTGGCGCATGGCGTGGATATCCATCCGCGTAGCCGCATGCGACAATACCGATGCGCATTGGCTCGGCCGTTTGAAAAAGGCCGTGATAACCGACTCTGTCACCAACTCCCAAATCCTGTGTGGCAATAATTCTGCTCGAAAGCGTCATGACGGGTTGCAAGTGTAACTCTGCTGCGGTTTTATCCGTAAAAGGCGAGGCTCCGTATAGCATAATGCCAGGGCGCACCCAATCGGTATGCGTGACAGGATAACGAATGATTGCTGCTGAATTTGCGAGTGAGCTGGGATAATGGTGGTACTCTTTCGTGATGGTTTCAAAGTACTGTAACTGCCCAATGACATTCTCTGCTTCGCCAGGTTCATCAGCGGAAGCAAAATGTGTCATCAATGTAATGTTTTTGTAGTATTGCTTCTCGATCAGCGTGCCGATGGCTTGTGAGAATTGCTGTGGCGCCAGTCCCAGACGATTCATCCCGGTATTAATCTTTATAAACAAATCGATGTTGTAATGTTTGGAAGCTGACAACATGGCAACTTGCTCGACATGATGAACGACCGCGCTCAAACGGTATTGCTCAAAGATTGCTAATTCTTCAGTTGAAAAAAAACCTTCCAGGAGCAGGATCGGATGCTGGTAACCAGCATCACGTAGGCTTATTGCCGCATCCAGCTCCAGTAACCCGAATCCATCGGCGTCTTTTAAGGCGTTGGCGCTATGGAGTAATCCATGACCGTAAGCATTGGCTTTAAGGATTGCCATGATGCGCGACTGTGGAGCATGTTGGCGGACTACGGATAGATTATGGGTTAAAGCGGTAAGGTCGATAAAAGCGTGGGTAGGGCGTGGCATTAATTTAATGTTCAGAATAAGCAAGAGCGAGTATTATTCGCCAGTTTTTTATAATAATCTAATTTTGTGATGCCGATTTAACTATTATGTCGCCATACCTTAATATGCGAAGCGGCATGATATGCTAATCTAATCTTGTGCACCCGGCCGGGAGCGCTTGAAGGAATCAGCAGCGGATGATTTTATTACACAAGTGATGTATTGCATGGAAGAATGATTCAGTCCTGAATCTACTCAGAATAAATAAATATACAAGGAAATAGCTTGGAACGCGGTTTTTATACGATTATGGCAGCGCAGTTTTTCTCTTCTTTGGCAGATAACGCGTTGCTGGTTGTGGCGATTGCACTGTTGATTGATTTACATGCACCTGCCTATTTAACACCCATGCTGAAGTTTGTTTTCGTGTTGTTCTACGTGATTCTGGCTCCTTTCGTTGGCGCATTTGCGGATTCTATGCCGAAAGGGCGCGTCATGTTCATTAGCAACACCATCAAAATTACCGGCTGCGGATTACTCTTCATCGCCATGCATCAATATTTCGCATTGGCTGCGTACGCGGTAGTGGGACTCGGTGCGGCCGCTTATTCGCCTGCCAAGTACGGCATTTTGACCGAATTATTGCCTGCGGAGAAATTGGTGATCGCCAATGGCTGGATCGAAGGGTTGACGGTGGCATCGATAGTACTGGGCACGGTATTGGGCGGTGTACTGATTACCCCTTCCGTTGCCGGTGCGCTGCTGCAGTTTGATTTTCCTGTTATCGACACGGGAATCGATAACGCATTGGAAAGCGGTATCCTGCTCATCGCTGTCATTTACGCCATCGCCGCGTTGTTCAATCTGTACATCCCGAATACCGGTGTTGATCATCGTATTCCCAAAAAGAATCCTTTCTTTCTGATTCACGAGTTTAGTCACTGCGTGAGATTATTATGGACCGACAAACTGGGACAAATCTCGCTGGCGGTGACCACTTTGTTTTGGGGGGCGGGTGCGACGTTGCAGTTTATTGTGTTGAAATGGGCCGAAGTGGCGATGAATTATCCACTCAATCAAGCTGCGCAATTGCAGGGTGTGGTTGCAGTGGGGATTGCCGTGGGTGCTGTGATGGCGGCCCGTTGGATTTCGCTGAGGCAATCCGTCAAGGTTATCCCGCTGGGCATTGCGATGGGCATTGTGGTGATGGCGATGATTCTGGTAAAAGATTTATGGATCGCGATCGCATTGCTGATGCTGATTGGTGGCCTGGCAGGATTCTTCGTGGTACCAATGAATGCTTTACTGCAACATCGCGGACATATTTTGATGGGTGCGGGGCATTCTATTGCGGTGCAAAATTTCAATGAAAACCTGAGTATTCTGGCGATGTTGTTACTCTATGCATTGCTGATATGGTTTGAAGTGCATATCTATATTGTGATTGCCGCTTTCGGATTATTTGTTTCGGTCATGATGGCATTGATCCGGAAATGGCATTTGCTAAATCAAAGTAAAGAAGACTCGCTTCATTTGATCGGGGCAAAGAAAATACACTGATTTCGCGTGGAGCGATGTTGCATGAAGGTCAAATGCTATCGCAGTGATTGCATCGTTGATTGTGCGAAACACAAATCTTTCCAAGCTTTTGCTTTTTCAGGCAGAGAACGCAGCAGATATGCTGGATGGTAGGTAACAATCAACGGTATGCCTGAATAATCGTGTACTTTGCCACGCAAGCTGGAGATACTGTCGTCGCACTTCAGAAGATTCTGCGCTGCAACCTTGCCCAACGCGACGATGAGCTTGGGTTTGATTAATGCGATCTGCCGGGTTAAGTAAGGCTCGCATTGCAGTGCCTCATTTGCGCTCGGATTTCTGTTATTGGGTGGGCGGCATTTGACAATATTGGCGATATAGACTTGCTCGCCGCGCTTTAAGTGAATCGCAGCAAGCATTTGGTCCAGCAGCTTGCCGGCTTGCCCGACAAACGGTTCGCCGATTTCATCTTCGCGCGCGCCGGGGCCTTCTCCGACAAACAGCCAATCGGCATTCTCAGCGCCCACGCCAAATACGGTTTGTGTGCGTGTCTGGCTTAAAGGGCACGCAACACAATGTGCTACGGCCGCCTTCAACTGATCCCAATCCATCTGAGTTATGGGCGACTGTGCCGTACTTTTCTCAGACTCGGACGGCAGCGGTGAATTTCCGCTTTCAGCAACATGTGGCTCAGCTGCTTCGCTGTGCTGCGTAGTGTCTGATTTTAACCGCCACACCGGCAGCAAATTCAACTCCTTCAGTATTTGCCTGCGCCGGGTATTCATAACATCAGCCGCATAACAAGCGCATCTTCGCGTCCGCACATGGCGGGGTAGTAGCCTTTTCGTGTGGCGATATGCTGAAAACCCATGTGTTTGTACAGCTGTGCGGCACCTTGATTGGATTCGCGTACGTCCAGGAAAATCGATTTTGCGTTTTGTCCTTTGGCATGCTGAATGAGGAATTGCAGCATTTTTTTTCCTAAGCCCTGTTTTTGACAGTTAGCGGCAATGCCGAGGGTGAGGATATGGCCTTCTTCAGGACTCATCATCATGATTCCGTAACCCATCAGCGTATCGGTTTGTTGCAGAACCCGGCACACATATCCGGTTTTGATGGAATCGGCAAAGTTTCCCAGTGACCATGGAAACAGAAAGATTTCCCGCTCGATCAGGATAATACGATCCAAATCGGAAAGTTGCATCGGTCTGATTTCAATAGGTTGTTGCGCTGCCATGTTCATCGCTCGTTTTCCTTTAGCGCGACTTTGTTGCGAATGTATACGGGCATTGCATGAGCTGGATCAACGCATGCGCCATCGCGGAATTTAGGAAGCGCAAGTTGCGCCACTTCGTGCGCTCGCGGGTGCAGTCCATAGTGGATCTGCTGAATATGTTCGCGATACAACTGTGATAAATCCGGATAAACATCAAAACCGCTGCCGCATCCATGCCACCCGTTACCGGAAACTGCTGGCGCTTGTTGCGGCAGGCAGAGTGCGGGCGGGTTGATAGTTGTCCAATCAGCAGATGCCGACTTCTGATAGGCGGCATAATAAAGCTCACCCATACGGGCATCAAGGGCTACGATCACTTTTTCTGCGTCAGTTTGTTGCGCAACGGCTTCCAGTGTGCTGATTGCCGCAACCGGGAGGCCGGTGGCGTAAGCCAAACCTTGCGCAACGCCGCAGGCAATGCGTAGACCGGTAAAAGATCCGGGACCTGCGCCGAAAGCGATGCCATCCAATTGTTGCAATGCTAATTCTGCTTCTGCCAGGGATTTTTGTACCATCGGGAGAATCATTTCAGAATGCGTGCGTCCGGCAAGGATTTCCTGACCAGATACTGTGCCGTCCAGACTGAGTGCGACGGAACAAAATTCAGTAGAGGTTTCGAGAGCGAGAATTTTCAAGTTAATGGCGGGCCGAGGTATGTGGGAGTTTTACTGTCAATACGATTGAGAAATAAGTTAGCGCTATGGAATTCTTGCTGCTGGCTGCTTATTTTAACTGCCAGTGACCGAGTGGAACATAGTCAACGCCTGTTTGTGTTGGTTTCGATTGCAACAGAATCCATTCACTGACAGGCCAATGAATCGGATTAATCTGACTGGATGCGCGGCTTTCCGGAAGAGCGTAATGTGCGGTTTGCACACCCGGCGGTCAAATAAGAATCCGGCTTGTGACAGAGTTGATTGTAATGCAGCAACCAGATCGAACAGTTCAGCCGGGAATTGCTTCGCGTGGAGGTAAATAATTTGATTGTGTTTCCAATAGCTGATCTTATCCAAACAAAGCGCAAATTTCTGTGCTGCTATATTTCTGATGATGTGCCGGAGCGTTTCGATGCGCTGAACACTGATATTGCCCAGAAATACCAGCGTGAGGTGAAAATGTGGCATCACGATTTGTCGCCCGCCGCAAATGGGCGCCAGTAATTCAGCCTGGTGCGCCAGCTGTTTTTGTGCGATTTTATTAGGAGAAATAGCAAAGAACACACGAATGGATTTAATTTCTGGATCAGTATCTTGTTTAGTCAATCTTGCTTTCCACGCGATCAATCAGGCATACGACTTCGGCTGCGATGCCTTCTTTGCGGCCGATCGCGCCCAGATGCTCGGCTGTTTTGGCTTTGATATTGATATTGCGTAATGATGTTTGCAGATCTTGCGCAATATTGGCGATCATTGCCGGGATATGCGGTGCCATTTTTGGGGCTTGCGCAATAATGGTTGCATCCAGATTGACGATTTTGTAATGATTATTTTCCAGCAAACTGTATACATTGCGCAGCAGCACGCGGCTGTCAATATTTTTGTAGCGCGGATCGGAGTCGGAAAAGTGTTGTCCGATGTCTCCCAATGCCGCCGCACCCAATAGTGCATCACAGATGGCATGCAATAACACATCCGCATCCGAGTGGCCAAGCAGGCCTTTCTCATGTGGGATCGTAACGCCGCCTATGATCAACGGACGTCCTTCAACCAGTTGATGAACGTCAAAACCTTGTCCTATTCTTATCGTGCTCACGGATGATTCCTTTTTTGTATGATCAATTCGGCCAAAGCCAAGTCTTGGGGGTAGGTTACTTTAAAATTGTACGCATCGCTAGACACCAATTTGGGATGAAGCCCCAATGCTTCAATGGCGCTGGCATCATCCGTCACATTAATGTTTGTTGTATTTTGCAGCGCCCGGGTGAGTAGCTCGCAGCGAAACATTTGCGGTGTTTGCGCTTGCCATAGATTATCGCGTGATTCAGTTTGTCTCACGTGGTTGTCTGCGTCACCGCGCTTCAAAGTATCGGCTACAGGCACAGCTAATAATCCACCGACTGTGTCACTGGCTAATTCACCGATCAATTTATCCAGTTGATCTAATGTTAAGCAGGGTCTGGCGGCATCGTGCACCAACACCCAGTCTTGTGGATTAATCAGGTTCTTTTGCTGTGCGGCGGTAAGGCCATTGAGTACGCTGTCCGCCCGGGTTGCGCCACCGCAGTGTAATACCGCTAATTTTTGAGAAAATTCGGACCAATCGGATTGAGGCCAATGGGTGTCGCCGGGTGCCAGTACGATAAATACCCCCGCAATCGACCGATTATTACATAATGTTTTGATTGCATGATAGATCATCGGCTTGCCGCATAACGGCAAGTATTGCTTGGGGAGTTCGTTCCCCATGCGTGAGCCTGAGCCAGCGGCGGGAATTAAGGCAAAAAATTTGGACATTATTTAAGCGGTGACGAGATTGGTTTTAAAAAAATAGGTTGGCGGATAAAAGTACGCGGTTAGCTAACCATATATATAAGCCGGTCATTATAATTTTTTATTAACCGCTTGTTTGAAATTGTTACCAATCGTTCTTGCGTGTTATTGGGAATATATATGCAATGACTGGATTGACGGAAGGCGCCCGGAACAAGAATCCGGTAAACGGTATAATCAGTAAATTCAAACTAAAGGTGAAATATATGGAAGCAGAACAAATTAATGCAATTTCTAATCATCTCCAGGATCTGGGCAATCGTGCCGGTGAATTACGGAGGTTTCTTTGACTTCGATGCTAAACAGACCCGATTAAACGAGTTAACGCGTTTGCTTGAGGATCCGGCAATCTGGAATGACAGTAAGCGTACTCAAGAAATTGGACAAGAAAAAAAGCTGCTGGAAGATATTGTGGTGACATTGGTATCGATGGAGCAGCAGTTGCAGGATGCGGAAGAGTTATTTCAAATTGCGAAGGAAGAAAGCGATGAAGCGGCACTTGAGAGTATTGACGTTGATGTCAATAAGGTAGAGCAGGTCATTGCAAATCTAGAGTTTCGTCGCATGTTTTCCGATCCGATGGATCCAAAGAATTGTTTTGTCGATATTCAATCGGGTTCGGGTGGAACGGAAGCGCAAGATTGGGCTGCCATGCTTGAGCGTATGTATCTGCGCTATTGTGAAAGGCAAGGATGGGCAGTTGAAGTTTTGGAAGAGTCGCCGGGGGATATTGCCGGCATCAAGAGTGCTACCTTGAAAGTGACCGGTGAATATGTGTATGGATATTTGCGCACTGAAACGGGTGTGCATCGTTTGGTTAGAAAATCACCGTTTGATTCCGGTAACCGGCGTCATACCTCATTTGCAAGTGTTTTTGTTTATCCGGAAGTCGACGATACGATAGAAATTGAAATTAATCCGGCCGATTTGCGCATAGATACATTCCGCGCATCGGGTGCGGGAGGTCAACATATCAATAAAACCGATTCCGCTATTCGCATTACGCACAATCCGACGGGGATCGTTGTGCAATGTCAAAGTGGACGTTCGCAACATCGTAACAAAGCGGATGCAATGGTTATGCTGAAATCGCGTTTGTATGAAGCGGAGCTGCGTAAACGTAACGAAGAAAAGCAAGCCATAGAGGAAACGAAGACAGATATTGGCTGGGGTCATCAAATCCGGTCTTATGTATTAGATCAATCTCGCATAAAAGATTTGCGGACAAATGTTGAAGTCGGGAATACGCAAAGTGTTTTAGATGGAGATTTGAACAGCTTTATTGAAGCGAGCTTGAAACAGGGTGTGAAATAATAATATAAATAAAAAAGATGGGTGGCATGAGTGACTGTAATTAAAGGAATTTTATTAGTAGGCAAGCTTTCTGAGGCTATTTAATTAAAATTATCTGCAGAAATTGCTTGACCGGCCTTTTAGACTCTGTATAATTCCGCTTCTCGCTACTGCGCAACATTAAAAACAAGTAGCAACGCTCTTTAAAAAATTACAATCGATAGGTGTGAGTACTTAAATTGAGAGTAGATTCGAAAGAATCAAGAAATTTAAGTGTTCGCAAGAAATAAAAGATATTGGTTTTATTAATCAACATCATAATACGTCAAGCGAGAGTTTTACCAGAATTAAACTTAAGAGTTTGATCCTGGCTCAGATTGAACGCTGGCGGCATGCTTTACACATGCAAGTCGAACGGCAGCACGGGTGCTTGCACCTGGTGGCGAGTGGCGGACGGGTGAGTAATACATCGGAACGTGTCCTAAAGTGGGGGATAACGCATCGAAAGATGTGCTAATACCGCATAATCTCTGAGGAGAAAAGTAGGGGATCGAAAGACCTTATGCTTTTGGAGCGGCTGATGTCTGATTAGCTAGTTGGTAAGGTAATGGCTTACCAAGGCGACGATCAGTAGTTGGTCTGAGAGGACGACCAGCCACACTGGGACTGAGACACGGCCCAGACTCCTACGGGAG
>MSXT01000061.1:0-422 GCA_002083595.1 Proteobacteria bacterium ST_bin16
GATCTGGGGACACCCGGCCATCCGATTGTGCGCGATCCGGCTTTCATCCGCCAGGCGGATATCCTGCTGATCGAATCCACTTATGGCAATCGCCTGCACCGCAATATGCCGGATACCCTTGACGAGCTTGTTTATGCCATTAACAATACGCTCGTGCATAAGGGTGGCAACGTCATCATTCCGGCTTTTACCGTCGGACGCACGCAGGATTTGCTGTTTTTGCTGATTGATTTGTACCGCCAGGGCAAACTGGGCGAAATGGCTATTTATGTGGATTCGCCGATGGCACGGGCAGCGACGGAAATCACGCTGAAGCATCTGGCATTGCTCGATGCGGAAACTTCCGATGCACTGCATTGGATGAATCAGAATGTGCAAAAACCGCGCATCCATTTTGTGCAGGATATCGAAGAATCCATGCA
>MSXT01000061.1:494-15603 GCA_002083595.1 Proteobacteria bacterium ST_bin16
CATCACTTGAAATACAATCTTGACCGCGCCGAATGCAGCATCCTGATTACCGGATTCCAAGCGGAAAGAACATTGGGCAGGCGGCTTGTCGACGGCGCAAAACTAGTTAAAATTTTTGGTCAGGATATTCGCGTCAAAGCAGCCATTTACACCATCGGCGGACTCTCAGCCCATGCCGATCAGGCCGGTCTGCTTAATTGGCTGGGCCACTTCGAAAAAGCACCGGAAAAGATTTTTGTGGTGCACGGCGAATTCAGCAACTCCACCGCCTTAGCCGCTGCCATTCAGCAAAAACTCAATTGGACGGCCACTATTCCGGAATATTTGTCGGTTGTGACGCTGTAAATCCGCTGCACCGGGTTCAGCTGCGCTATCCACTGAGGAATTACTGGCATGCAAGAACGATACGCAGTGCGTGGTGAGCGGCGCATACGGCCCTTTCATCAGCGATTAGCCACCCGGAACGAGAAATTGTTTACCATTCAGTCCTTAAACAAGTCATTTTTCTAAATTTCTTGTAATCTTTTGCACGTAATATCAATGCTTAATGACATTTATCCCGGTTAAAGTATGGCTTGAAAAGCGCGAGGCGTTATAATAGCGGTTAATAACCTAGTAAACTGCTAAACATTACCTCTATGCTACAAACCTTATTCCAAAGAACACCGCTACTGGACGGCGATGATATCAACCTGAAACGTGAGGAAATCCGCGCTTATTTTCACAACACGCTGGATCGTTACGAACAACTCTTTGAAACGCTGCGCACTGACGAAGCCTATTATAAAAAACCGATCTCGCTGCGCCATCCGCTGATTTTTTATCTCGGTCATACCGCTACATTTTTCGTCAATAAATTGATTCTTGCCGGACTGATTCCCGAGCGTATCAATCCCCGGCTGGAATCGATCTTCGCCGTCGGTGTCGATGAGATGAGCTGGGACGATCTCGACAGCACGCACTACGATTGGCCGACCGTCAGCGAAGTGCGCGCGTACCGCAAAACCATGCGCGCCATGGTCGACAAGCTGATCGCAACGATGCCGCTGGCCTTGCCGATCACCTGGGAAAGCTCGTGGTGGCCGATTGTGATGGGGATCGAACATGAACGCATTCACCTGGAAACATCATCGGTGCTAATCCGCCAACACGCGCTGCATTTCGTGCAACCGCACCCGGACTGGCAACCGTGCCGCACATCCGGCGCCGCGCCGCAGAATGCATTAGTTAATGTCTCCGCCGGAACGGTCACGCTGCATAAAACCAGAACCAATCATCAGCATTACGGCTGGGATAACGAATACGGCATGCACAGCGCCGATATTGCCGCTTTCCAAGCCAGCAAATACTTAGTCAGTAATCAGGAATTTCTGGCGTTTGTCGAAGCCGGCGGTTACCGCACCGGCAGTTACTGGCCGGAAGAAGGACGTGCCTGGCAAAAATTCACCCAAGCCGAATACCCCACTTTCTGGATCAAAAAAGGCAATGATTGGTGTTTGCGCTTGATGACCGAGGAAGTGCCGATGCAGTGGGATTGGCCGGTCGAAGTCAATTATCACGAAGCCAAAGCGTTCTGTAACTGGAAAGCCGAAACGACCAAGCAACCGGTACGGCTGCCGACCGAGGACGAATGGTACCGGCTGTACGATACCGCGCAATTATCCGAAGTACCACCGGACGCAAAAGCCAGCGGCAATCTCCATCTGGATTATTATGCGTCGAGCTGTCCGGTCACCGAATTCCCGCAAGGCGAGTTTTTCGATATCACCGGTAACGTCTGGCAATGGACCGAAACGCCGACCTACCCGTTCGAGGGATTCGATGTGCATCCGTTGTACGACGATTTCACCACGCCGACGTTCGATAATCAGCATAATCTGATCAAAGGCGGTTCGTGGATTGCTTGTGGCAACGAATCGATCCGCAGTTCGCGCTACGCCTTCCGCCGCCACTTCTTCCAACACGCGGGTTTCCGCTATGTTGTATCGGACGCCCCAGCCACGCTACCGGGCTCTAACTACGAAACCGACAAATTGCTGTCGGAATACGCCGAATTTCATTACGGCGACACTTACTTCGATGTGCCCAATTTCTCCAAAGCCTTGGCGGAAATCGCCATCGCCGCGACGGGTAACCGGCCTAAACGCAGCGCGCTGGACTTAGGCTGTGCTTCCGGCCGCTCGACCTTCGAGCTGGCCACAGTGTTCGATCACGTCACCGGTATAGATTTCTCCGCACGTTTCATCGGCCAAGGCGTGCAACTCGCACAGCAAGGCGTTTTGCGCTACACGCTGACCGACGAAGGCGAGCTGGTGTCGTACAAGGAACGCACGTTAACCGGCCTGGGCCTGGATCACGTCAAACATAAGGTCGAATTTTTCCAGGGCGATGCCTGTAATTTAAAATCCATTTTCACCGGCTACGACCTGATCCTCGCCGCCAACCTGATCGACCGGTTGTACGATCCGGCCAAGCTACTCCATAGCATTCACACGCGCATCAATATGGGCGGTTTGCTGATGATCACGTCGCCGTATACCTGGCTGACCGAACACACCAAGAAAGAAGCATGGGTCGGCGGCTTCAAGCGCGATGGCGAAAACTTCACCACGCTCGACGGCCTGAAAGAAATGCTCGGCCCGCACTTCCGTCTGATCCAAGGTCCGCAAGCGGTGCCGTTCGTGATCCGCGAAACCAAACGCAAATTCCAGCACACGCTGGCGGAAGTCACCATCTGGGAGCGCATCGCTTGAGTGACGCGTTCGATTTCGACCGGGAAATCAATCGCGAAGGTACTCACAGTGTCAAATACGATGGACGGCAAGCCATGTTCGGCAGGGCCGATGTCATTCCGGCGTGGGTGGCGGACATGGACTTCGCCGCCCCGCCCGCGGTTACACGAGCGCTGACCGAGCGCGCGCAACACCCGATCTACGGCTACACCGTATTTCCCGATAGTCTGTATGACGCGCTGATCGATTGGCTGCAACGGCGGCATGGCTGGGCGGTGCAACGCGACTGGATCGTGATGTGCCCCGGCGTGGTGCCGTCGATCAACGCCGCCGTGATGGCATTCACTCAACCTGGCGAAGCCGTCATCGTCCAGCCGCCGGTGTATTTCCCGTTCTTTTCCGCCGTCACGCAAACCGGCCGCAAACTGATCCAGAATCCGCTGCGTCTCGACCATGGCCGCTACACCATCGACTTCGATCACCTGGAACAGTGCGCCCGACAAGCCAAACTACTGCTGCTGTGCTCGCCGCACAACCCGGTCGGGCGCGTGTGGTCGCCGGAAGAATTACAACACGTGCAGCAAATCGCCACCCGCCACAATCTGATCGTGTTTTCCGATGAAATCCACCACGACCTGATCTACCCCGGCCACCGGCACCATGTGCTGGCCGCCATCACCGGCGATAACGGCAACCTGATCACCGCCGTCGCGCCAAGCAAAACCTTCAACATCCCCGGCCTGAATTTATCCGCGCTGATCATCCCCGACAAAACTGTACGCAACGCCGTCACGCACATCTTCACCCAATTCCACGTCAGCGCCTCCAACCCGTTCAGCGTCGCCGCCTTCGAAGCCGCCTACCGCGACGGTGAAGCCTGGCTCACCGCATTACAGAATTACCTGCAAGACACCCGTACCAACGTCGAACACTTCGTCGCGGAACATTTACCGGGCATGCACGTGATCCAAGCCGAAGGCACCTACCTGTTGTGGCTCGACTGCCGCGAATGGCACATGACCGACGCGCAACTGAAACACTTCTTCATCCACCAAGCCGGTGTCGGCCTGAATCCGGGCGTGCAATTCGGATCTGAGGGCAGCGGGTTTATGCGGTTGAATATTGGGGGGCCGAGGAAGATGGTTTTGGGGGTGTTGGAAAGGGTCAAACGAGCTAGGCATGGATAATGTTCCAGAGCAGTCTGTAGAGCCAAACAAGTTTGTTATGATGACAGTTAAGTTGAATCATGAGGACAATGAATAAGGGGATAACATGAAAGATATCATTTTGGATTTCATTGGCGACGAAATTGTTTGCGTTATTTCGGATGTCTAATTTTAGTTGCACACAATCGATTTAAGAGGCTGAGATGGATATTAGAAGCATATTACTAATAGTAATTGATGAACAGTCGCCGAAGAAATCAAATGACGCTACTCTTCAAGCTAACTCTGTATTAAGTGAGGTCAGCAAGAGACTTCAAGTAGGTAACAATCATGCTCTAGAAGAAGCAATTCTTACCCAATGGCATGATCTATTTAGAACCGGCTACTTAGCATGGGGATATAACTTAGCCAATCCCAATCCACCATTTTTTCACCTTACCGAGCAGGGCAGAAATTCGTTGGCAAACGTTGGCCGTGACCCTGCCAACCCAGAAGGTTATCTAAAGCATTTATATTCAACATCTCAGATCAATCAAATTTCAAAATCATATCTTGAAGAAGGATTGAATTGCTATGCTCTTGCTCTATATAAATCTGCCGCCGTAATGGTTGGCGCCGCATCAGAAGCATTGATTAATGAGTTGCGTGACGCTGTGGTTAAGAAACTCGAAACCACCAATCCAAAAATACCAAAAAACTTATCCACATGGAGAGCAAAGGAAACGCTTATGGGCCTTAAGTCCTTTTTTGACGGCAGACTAGCAAACATGCCAGCCTCACTGAAGGAGGGGTATGAATCCTATTGGCCAGCATTTACACAGCAAATCAGGGCTGCTCGAAATGAAGCAGGTCACCCTCTAAGTATAGAGCCGATAAAACAAGAAACTGTGCACGCCTCTCTTCTTATCTTTCCAGAGCTGGCAAAACTTTCTCAAAGTTTGTTGAAATTCGCAACTGAAAGCCCGTAGCTTGTAAGTTGGGGTTCGTGCCTCACCCCAACATAAAACGACTAGTTGAATTTCAAATGATTCAACTCACCTTACCGGTTAATCTTCTATAAACCTATGAAAGAGGTTTTCTAATGCCTACCATTTCTATGTTTTATGGGATCCTGATCTTGATGTACTTTTATGACAACAAGAAACATAACATCCCGCATATTCATGCCGAGTACGGTGACTACGCAGCGACTATTATCATTGAAGACGGCACAATACTCGACGGTAACCTGCCGCCAGCGAAAATGAAATTGGTTCAGGCATGGATTGAAATTCACAGGGATGAGTTAATGGCGGATTGGAAACTAGCAGTCTCGGGTGAACCGTTGTTTAAAATCGAGCCATTGCGATAGAGTGAAAAATTATGGATAAGATCATGAAAGCTGTTCCCCTAGAGGATTATCGAATCGAGATTCAGACAAACAGCGGAATTTCGGGTATTTTTGATGTAAAGCCCTATTTGAATGGAAGCGCGTTCAAGGAGCTCATGAATGAATCGTATTTCCGGATGGTTCGCCCGGCGCATCATGGAATTGCATGGCCGCATGGTCAGGATTTCAGTGCCGACACGATTATTTGGGATATTCAAAATGCCCGGCAATGCGTTTAACTTCCTTGCCTCACAAGTAGCCTGGATAAGCTTGCGTCATCCAGAATCAACAACTCGCAGATAGGGTGAAGCACGCACTCCAACATCCACAAAACAGCCGACCGTTGCGCTTCTTCATCCACCAAGCCGGTATCGGCCTGAATCCCAGCGTGCAATTCGGAACCGAGGACAGCGGTTTTGTGCGACTGAATATTAGGGCACCGAAACAGACGGTTTTACGCGTGCTGGAGAAAATCAGATTGGCTATGCATCAATGGTATTACGTTCCCAAACTTGGAGAACGAAATAAATTTAGTATGATGGCAAAGCTAAATTGGTCAATTAGTTGGAAGTAAAAGAAAGCGCCATAAACCGTCATATTTTAGATTTCATTTATGACGTATCATATTGCGACATTTTGAATTTGCGATTTTAATCATTACATTGTAGCAAAGGGAAATTCGATGTTTTGTACTCAGTGTGGCAAGGAAATAATAGATGATGCGAAGTTTTGCAGGCATTGCGGAGCACCTCTGGAAGCCACGGATCAGAAAACTGTGCAAGAACCCAATGTAGTTTTGTCGACTACTTCGCCCATGCCAATACAGGCTACCGCTTCTGTTGCCCAAATTCGCCCGTGGGTTCGATACTGGGCGCGTATGTTCGACCTCTACTTAATCTCCATCGTGAGTGGCATAGTCATCAGCTTCCTCTATCCAGACGCGCTCAGCGAGCAGAATAGTGATCAATTTGATCAATTGTTTGGGTTTACCGTATTTTTTGCTTGGGTGTTCATCGAATCGTTATTCCTTTCAACAACAGGTACAACGCCCGGCAAGTGGCTTTTCAAGATCCGTCTTATTCCACCGTCAGGAGAGACACCGGATTATTCAACTGCTTTCTCAAGAAGTTTTAAGGTTTGGTGGCTTGGTTTGGGCATTGGATTTCCACTGATCAGTCTCATCACTCTCATAGTGTCGTATAACAAATTGACAAAGAACGGCATAACCAGCTGGGACAAAGATAATGGATTCACTGTTGCGCATGAGCAGATTGGTCTGCTACGGGTGATTTTTGCTATCGCTTTCTTTGTTAGCTTCCTGTTTCTTGCCGCCATCGGAAGTACAATCGATATCGAACAAATAATTCCGACCGACGCAAATTCGTGGCACGTTTGAGCTGCCGTTAGCCACCTTGTTGAATCTGATTGTTGTTTACAGCAAATGGAAAGTCTACGTCATCCAGGATCAGCGATGGCAATCAGTTCGAAAGTTGGAAAGCGGCATGAATCCCAGAAAAGCCGACTAACTCCGGGTTTCACATTTCATCTAACCCAACAAGCTGTCATAATGCCATCGCTATGTCTTCCACTTCCCGATTGTTTATCGCATTACTATTCCTGCTGCATTTGACAGGATGCGCTGTCATAGCGGTTGCCGATGTGGTCGTCACTACCGCTGCGACCGCAGCCAAAGTCACTGTTAAAGCGGTTGGTGCCGTTGCCGACGCAGTTATTCCCGACAGCAAGGAAAAAGAAAAAAACACCGAACCGGAAAAATGAGCAATGCTTAACAGCATGCCTCCGATGAGTCGAGTGGAAACGCTTGATACACAGGTTGGACAAAAAAACCGGCGCGAATCACCTGCAAGCATCACACATCAGCCGATACCAGCCGTTTAGCGGGAAACCAGATCGTAAACCGGCTGCCTTTACCAACTTGACTGGTAATTTCGAGGCGTGCCTCGTGCCGGTTCAATACATGTTTGACAATCGCAAGCCCCAGTCCGGTGCCGCCGGTTTCGCGTGAACGGCTGCTATCGACGCGATAAAAGCGCTCCGTTAAACGGGGAATGTGCTCCGGTTCGATGCCGATGCCGCTATCTTGCACCCAGAATACCCCCTGCCCATTGCGTTTCTCCCAATTGATCGTAATCTCGCCTCGATCCGGGGTGTAGCGAATGGCATTACTGATCAGGTTACCAAATGCGCTGCGCAATTCTTCCTCGCTACCCAATAATTGATCTTGCGCGGCGACATTCAATTTGATTTCATGGCGGCCCGCGCTGAGCGATTCCGCATCCTGCAGAACAACGTGCAGCAAATTCACGACATCCACGGTCTTTTCGCTCACTTTATTCTGTTCATTTTCCAAGCGTGACAGAATCAGCAAGTCTTCAATCAGCCGCTGCATGCGGAATGTTTGTTCCGTCATTAAGGCCAGGGCACGCTTATTGAAACCGGTATTAACCTGCTCATCGGCTGATAAGGTTTCAAGAAACCCGCCAATGACGGTCAGCGGTGTGCGCAACTCATGAGAGACATTGGCAATAAAGTCGCGCCGCATCGTTTCTATTTTCTCAAAGCGCGTAATATCGCGGCTGATCAGTAGTTTCTGGTTATAACCATACGGCACCAACTGGAGTGAAACGATAATACCGTGCTGGCGCGTTTGTTTCAGAATCAAAGGATTGCTGAACTGGCCCGCGGCAAGATACGTCACAAACGGTATTTGCCTGACCAGATAGGTAATTTGCTGCCCTGCATCCAATGACAGATTAATCCCCAGATGCTGTTCGGCAATTGGATTACACCACTCAATCCGGTCATTTTCATCCAGAATCACAATGCCGTCAGGCATCGCGGATGTGACGCTTTGCATGCGCTCCAGCGCCAAGCTGAGTAACTCCTGGCTTTGACTATGCTGGCGCACATAACGCGCCAAATGGGCAAAGACATCATCCCAAGCGCCGGAGCCCGCCGGAATACTGGCCGGTGTATGATCGGAAAGTTGCAGCCAGCGCTCCAATGCAACGATGTGACGGATATGATGAAACACCATCCATAACATGACCGCGCCGAAGAAAAACAAAGCATTCGCGGCGCCAAGAATCATCCAGAGTAACGCGGTAATGAAGATGACAAAAAGAATGTTAGAGGAACGTTGCCAGATATCGGACACTTAATAAATCCTGAGAAAAGTCATTAGGTGAAGAAAATTCCGGCCGAGATCGTTTTGAGAATTGGCTGCCGCATCGGATAAACAATAATAACTTTGCATTTTTTCTAAAATTAATCGGCCTGGTATCCATGCGTAGCGATCAAAGTTTAACTGTCAGAATCGGAATCCTTGATTGACTGCACGGCTGTGGCGGAAAACCGGTAACCCGCACCGCGGACAGTTTGTATCCATTCATCCTTACCCGCTAATTGTAGCGCTTTGCGCAACCGGCGGATATGCACGTCGACGGTACGCTCCTCAACGAACACATGATCGCCCCACACACGGTCGAGCAATTGACTGCGTGAATAAACCCGTTCGGTATGCGTCATCATGAAATGCAGCAAGCGATATTCCGTTGGTCCCAATTCAATTTCCTGATTTCCGGCTGTCACGCGGTGATTCACCGGCTCAAGCCGCAAACCGTCGATTTCAACCGCTTCGTCGGAAGCTTCCGGAATCAGCCTGCGCAGCACGGCATTGATGCGCGCAACCAATTCACGCGGCGAGAATGGCTTGGTGATGTAATCGTCCGCCCCCATTTCCAACCCGGCGACTTTATCGGTTTCCTGCGTGCGTGCGGTAAGCATGATGATCGGAATCAAACGTGTGCGTTCGTTACGCCGCAATATCCGGGCGAATTCAACGCCACTCATTCCCGGCAACATCCAGTCCAGCAGGATTAGATCCGGCAAAGCCGCCGTAATCAGCGTCATGGCCTTCTCGGCATTATCCGCACACACTGTCTCGTAACCGGCTTGCTGCAGATTATAAGTGATCAATTCCTGTATCGCAGCCTCATCTTCCACAATCAATATCGTTGCCGTCATATAAATTCCTGTATCGATCAATTTTTACGTACAGTTTGTTACAATGCACCCCATCAGCTTTTAATCCCAATGCAGTGAATACGACATGGCCGGTTTAACCAAAGATACTCCTTATCCGACTGAAATTAAGTTACACCAAAAATCCAGAATTCTGGATATCACTTTCTCCGATGGCAAAACTTTCCAATTTCCTTGTGAATTTTTGCGCGTTTATTCGCCTTCTGCCGAAGTCAGCGGACATGGCCCGGGGCAGGAAGTGCTGCAAACCGGTAAGAAAATGGTCAGTATCGTCAAAATCGAACCGGTTGGTAATTATGCCATACAGCTTAATTTTACTGACGGCCATAATACCGGGCTTTATTCATGGGACTTGCTCTATAACTTCGGTCTTAATCAGGATAAAATGTGGCAGCGCTATCTGCAGCGCATGGACGAAGCAGGCGCCAGCCGCGAACCCGCAAGCCGGGCCACCGCCACGCAGCATTCCTGCAAGTAAATTTTTATCGATCATCCAGCCATCACACTCTAAAACTCAATTCCCGTTATGACAAAAACTACTCATTTTGGCTTTAATACTGTTGCAGAAGAAGAAAAAGCCGGCAAAGTCGCGGAAGTCTTTCATTCCGTCGCGGAGCGCTATAATCTGATGAACGATTTGATGTCGGCAGGTCTGCACCGCGTGTGGAAGCGTTTCACCATTGAGGTCAGCGGCGTTAAAAAAGGCGACAAGGTGCTGGATATTGCAGGAGGCACCGGAGATTTAAGCGCGCTCTTTTTACAGAAAGTCGGTAAGTCCGGTGAAGTTTGGCTGACCGATATCAATAACTCCATGTTATCCATCGGCCGCGATCGCATGATCGACGAAGGCACACCCACGCCGGTGGCGCAATGCGATGCCGAGAAATTGCCCTTTCCCGACAATTATTTCAACTGCGTCAGCGTCGCATTTGGTCTAAGAAACATGACACATAAAGATGTCGCGCTCAAAGAGATGCTCCGGGTCATCAAGCCGGGCGGAACGGTTATCGTGCTGGAATTTTCGAAAGTCTGGAAACCGCTGCAACCTGCCTATGATACCTACTCGTTCAAGTTACTTCCGGCCATGGGAAAAGTAATCGCCGACGATGCAGAAAGCTACCGGTATTTAGCCGAATCAATCCGCATGCACCCTTCCCAGCCGGAATTAAAGGAATTGATGGAACAAGCCGGTTTTGACCGCGTGGAGTATTTCAATTTAACTGCGGGTATCGTGGCGCTCCATCGAGGCTACAAGTTTTAAACATACAACTGTCATTAAGGAGCGGCACTACTCACAATATCCCGCTCCAGCAATTTCAATTTTTCTTTCATCAAATTACCGATGAATAATTGCGGTTCCGATGGCGTGAGGTTTTCGTAGCGCTCACGTTGCCGGATTCTTTCCATCGCCTGAATAAAGTGCTCAACGAACTGGTAAGGCTTGTCTTCCAGATTTTTAAACAGCGCTTCACCAAAATAAGTGTATTCATTTTCGTTTGAGCAGCCGAATGAAGCCTTATCCGGCGCGGCTGCGGTAAAAATCAGCGAATACTCATTCTGCAACGCTTTGATAAAACCACCAGAGTAGCACGCCGAAATCAAGATAATGCGCCAGCGGATATCGGCATCATCCAAATACGTTCTAATATCTTCCGGACGGATATTATTCAAATCAAGCGGCCACATTTGCACCGCCAGTTCATGATCCATCGATCCGTGGCTGGTCAAGTAGAGCAGCGCCACGTCTTCGTCAAGATTCATTTTGCTGCCGATATGCTTTAGTGCAATTCTCAGGTTTGTCGAAGATGCCAACGGTGTTGTATCCAGCGTTTTTAGGTTATTTATCAATGCAACAGAGCGTCCCGATGTGCCCAGGCGCTCGTCCATGACACGCTGTACATGTCCAATTTCCTTCATGAAGACATCCTGAGAGG
Source organism: Proteobacteria bacterium ST_bin16 (assembly GCA_002083595.1). GTDB lineage: Bacteria > Pseudomonadota > Gammaproteobacteria > Burkholderiales > Nitrosomonadaceae > Nitrosomonas. The sequence continues at coordinate 11,761 of MSXT01000061.1, forward strand.
AATCGGAACCAAATCCGATAAAAAACAGATCATTGACGCCTGTAACACCGGGTTTTATCGGATCCAGCGCGTTGTTCAGAAGCCGGTATTGGCTGTAATAAACATGCTCCTGATTGACTTCATGCAGCGCACCAGTGGAATACGCGGCCAATTCATTATCATCGTCATACCCTTCGTACCAAAAGCTGAACGATAAATTGACCAATGGATACGAAGCGCCCAGCCACAGCGCGGCAATCAATGCCGCCTTGGGTTTGTTCCATTCCAGCAATTGCAGCGCGATATAAAAACAAACCGCTAAGGCCCACGCGATAAAAGCGACATAACCAGCTACCAGAATCGTCACCGGTAGATAGGCTAATAGGACAAAGGAAATCAAATAAAGCGCTGGCAGAACGCAATAGGTAATGACCAGAATCCTGAGTAAATCGCTTTGATTTCCGGTTAATTTCACAAAAACATATCCCACCACCAGTGCAATCAGTAACTTAACACCCAGATAACCGAGCCCGGATAGATCGAAAACAGGATTGGGTGTGGCTGCGTACGAAACAACCAGTGCCGTCAGCGTATAAAAACCCAGCAGTAGAATAAATTGATCGTAAGAGACGGTTATCCGATCGATTGCACTGCGGCGGAAAGCCAGTAACTGAGTACCGCAATAAAGATTCAGAAAAAGTATCCGGAATTCCTTGATTAGCGCCGAGTGCTTTGATTCTTTGGGAATGCTCGTATATACATCCATTCTTCTCTCCGGATAACGATCGGTGACTACAGCGTGCTATGAACGGCATTAATTGATTTGAATATAGGTATCGTGACAGCCGATTTCAGCAAAATTACCGCCAACTCTTACTGGGCCTGAGTTCTATTAAATTAAGAGAAAACAAGGGGAATCGGCCTTAATTCAGATAATTCACTTGAAATAAAGTTCAGCCGCAAAATGATATGCTTTATTGACCCTGTAGTATCGCTTTCAGCCTTACAGTAAAACGGATCTAAATTCACTTTGCAGAAACTCATGCACTTTCTGAAAACGCAAAGAAGCGGGCATTTTATAGCGTTGCTATCGTTTTTCCATTAATAATCGATACGATACACTGCTCCTAGTGATTCAAATTCTCTACCGGATAGATGGATAACCCGGATTTAACTCATTCGATACTTGCGGAGCGTATTTTATGAACACAGCATTGCACGAAATTGACGAACGCACCAATTTGACTACCAATAATAAGTTTGAACTGCTGTTGTTCAGACTGGGCGAAGCTTCCAACAACGGTCAACGGGAATTATTCGGTATCAATGTATTCAAAATTCGTGAAATCCTGGTCATGCCCACCATCACCGAAATCGCCAACGCCCCCCCTGATGTGATGGGTGTAGCGAATGTTCGCGGTCAAGTGATTACCGTGATCAATTTACCTAAAGTGGTCGGTTGCACGCCGAGAAAAGGACTCCCGATCATGCTGGTCACTGAGTATGCACGCTCGACCCAGGCTTTCGCCGTCGAAGAAGTCAGCGAAATTGTGCGCTTGGAATGGAATCAAGTGATCGCCGCAGAAGGCAAAGGCGGAAAATTGGTCACCAGTATCGCCCGTATCGACGGTAACACAGAAAGCTCCCGGCTGGCGCAAGTACTCGATGTTGAACAGATACTGCGCGATGTGCTCCCTGCGCAGATTGCAGAAATGTCACTCGATAAAATCGGCCCCGAGATCAAATTGCCCGATGGAAAAGTCATTCTGGCTGCTGACGATTCGCCATTGGCGCGCAGCATGGTTGAGAATGAACTCAAAGCGCTTAATATTCCTTATGTCATGACCAAAACCGGACTGGAAGCCTGGAACCGCATCCAATCCATGTCGGAGGCTGCCGCAACCGAAGGTAAGACGATTCAGGACAAAGTCGCTCTGGTGCTGACCGATTTGGAAATGCCGGAAATGGATGGCTTCACACTGACCCGCAACATCAAAAGTGATCAACGATTCAAATCAATCCCGGTCGTGATTCATTCTTCATTGACGGGCGAAACCAATGAAAAACACGTCAAATCGGTCGGTGCTGATGCTTATATCGCCAAATTTGTTGCTGAGGAATTAGCGGAAACAATCCGCAAAGCTTTGCGATAAACAGTATTTCCTAATGATGCGCTGACTTGCGCATTTAACTGGCAGGGTAAGTACACTGAAATCACTATTCAGCACCTTACCCTTTCACTGCCATGGTAAAACTACAGCAAAGTGAACACACTTGAGTGTTCCATCCTGCCTACCACGTTCAACTGCCTCTGATTACGTTGACCATTCAGTCGTTAACGCACATCAGTAATAGCCTTGATGCATCATTAGCAAACCAGTCAAACGATCTGATGTCTGCGGTGCAGCACGAAACCCAGCAATCCCAAGCCAGCTAACAGCATGGCGTAAGTTGCGGGTTCTGGTACTGCAACGATAGGAGAAAGCAGGAATGCCCGGGAGCCGCCGCCAGGAGCGCCTGCCAAATGCCCCCAGCCGATGATCTGCCCGTGATTGTTGATGCCAACAGCTGAAAGCTCGCTCCATCCGGCCGCAACGACCGGTGCAAGCAACGATAGATCGGTTATTGTGTCTTCGCTATAGAGGAAGGCACTGCGAATACAATTGTCACAATAACTGTTTATTCCCCCCACGACTTGCCCTATATCATTGATAGCATCCGCTCGGCTGTCAATCGGCGTACCTAGACCGGCTATACCAGTACCTCCTGCACCGGTGATGAATGCTTGCATAAACTGATAACCGTCAAAGTCATTATAAAATCCGGAAAATCCGACGACCTGCCCAGAACTATTAATAGCCCGCCCGATACTATCTGTCGTTCCGTCAAGGGTAGTCAAATCGATCATTCCTGCGCCGTTTTCGCCGGTTATAAAGGCGTGCTGCACGGTTGTATCCGAAATGGATGAAACGCCTGTTACTTGCCCGGAGTCATTGATGCTAAAGGCCGCGCTATAATCCCCGCTCAACGTTCCCAGATCGGTCATTCCCACGCCGTTTGGGCCTGTAATAAAAGCGTGATACGCTGCATTTCCCGCCGTGGAAGAGACTCCGACTACTTGCCCCCAATTGTTAACGCCATAAGCAATGCTGTAATCTCCCCCCAAAGTGCCTAAATCAGTCATTCCCACCCCATTCGGGCCGGTAATGAAAGCGTGCAGATCGCCTGTATCCGTCGTGGAATAACCGGCTACCTGCCCGGCATTATTGATATCCGAAGCAAAACTTCTGGTTCCACCAAGAGTATCTAAGTAGCTAATTCCTATGCCATTTGCGCCAGTTATAAAAGCACGATCCACGCCATTACCATTGCCTACCACTTGACCGGAATCGTTGATCGCTTGCGCAACACTATATGTTCCGCCAAGTGTGCCCAGACCTACAATCGACCACTCTGCACTCGCAGCCGCCGGAATTGAAGCTGCCAACATTCCAGTGAATGAAATTGTGATGCATGTAAGTCTTGAAAGATTATTGCTCATTATTATTCCCCTTTGAGTAGATGTATTAACCTGCAGTTGGGCCGATCATCAAAGCCAATCGTAAATCTCAGCTGACATAACAAATCTATTTTCTAATGACTGATTGAACTGACTTTGCGTACTAAGCCGTTTGGAATAGTAATGTTCACTACTTTGAATAATGAGGCAGAATAGCGCCCGATTCACCCGCTATTTCTCAAATTATTACTCATAACTCTGACGATATATAAGAAAAAAAGCGATTCTATCCATTAAGAATTAGATGGTTATATTCATTTTTCTCCTATAAAAGAACTTATCTTAATGATTAAAATAAATGTAGT
>MSXT01000061.1:15633-23758 GCA_002083595.1 Proteobacteria bacterium ST_bin16
TGCACAGAAATTTTTATAATTTTATATATTTATTATTTTTATATATCAATTATCTGCATTTCAATTCTAAAGCATAATATCAGATTTATCTGACAACATACCAGCTAACCTTCTAAGGCCCTTAATTTTATCAATGGTATTTGATACCTTCTGTGCGATGTCACACACAATCAGAAAGTTAAGCTGACTCCAGAATTTGGAATGGTTTGATCAGAAAATTACCAGCAGCATCAAGGTAATCCACGCAGACAAGACAAATCCAATCTCTGGTTTGTCATTGATGCAAGATTTGAAGTATTACGTTTCAACACCCTGCTTTGCTCAGAGAAATACTTAATAACAAGTGAGTGTCATAACTGACATAGTCTAATGAATCGGTCCGGCATGGATAACGATATCAATATCCACTCAAATGATTAATCTTTAAATCAATTATATAAATATAGCATCAATAGAAATTTCCGGTGATTTTTCCTATAGTCAGCTAAACTTACTAAAACTTGAAATTTGCAGACCATAAAATGACTTTGAAAAGGAAATGTGAAGGATCCATGCATCAAATTATTATTTCAATCTTGTTTACCCTGATGACAGTTACTTCCAGCATGGCTCACCAGCACATCCGTCCAGGGCTATGGGAAATCACCACTCGCTCCGATCTGCTGGCATTAGTGCCTCATATTCCTTCGGAACAGATGCAGCAATTGCATGACCTTGCCAGTCGCTATGGTTTTAAATTGCCCAAAATAGAGAACGGGGCAGCTGCAGCAAAAATCTGCATCACCCCGGAAATGGCCAAACAAGAAATTCCCGTATATTTTTACGAGAATCGTTCCGGTTGCACGGTACAGAATGCAACGCGCAAGGGTAACAATTACCAGTTGGAGCTCGTTTGCTCAAACCAATATTTTCAGGGAGATGGAGTGGCGCAAGGTACTTTCACCAGTCCGGAAAGCTTTTCAGGAAATACAGAATTCGACAGTACCGTGGGCGGCACCCCGATGCATGCTTCGGCAGAAACGCAAGGGCGCTGGATTGGCGAGCACTGTACTGCTGTTAATCCTTTAACCGTAAGATAAAAAAGAAAATTTACTGAGAGATTGTGATGGCATGACCAAATGTCATGCCACAGGGAGCGTGAGTATTTGACACCATCGCTATTACAGTACGTGCAATGTAATAGCTTATTTTCTGCGTCGTGCGATTAAACCCAGAAAAATCAGTCCAGATAACAACATGGCATAGACTTGCGGTTCTGGGACCGGAGAAATAGGCATATTGAACGCCGCGCCGCCAAAAATCGCGACATCGCCTTTGGTTGAGGCGGGATTATGCAGGCCAAGTTGTACAATTCTTAACGAATGTACAATGGAATCCAGTTCGGTGACCACTAAAATCCGGTTTCCTCCGTGGTACATATCATAGGTGCCGACATCAATGCCATCCACAAAAAACTGTGCAAAGCCATCATTATGATCTCCGGCCATAACGAAACCGACACTGTTGCTGGCTACCGAAAATGAAGTAGCCGCTTGACTGGTTCCGGGAATGCCAGCGGCCGAATCATCAAACAACCACAATTCCCGTATTCCGCGGCCGCCTGTTGGTCCATCACCGGTGACAGTCCAATCGATTCCGCCTTTTCCGGCATTTCTATATTCAATAACCGGATTCCCATCGATATTCAATGGATTTCCATTACGCTCCGCTGCACCTAAAGGAATCCACTCTACGGAAAAAGCAGATGCGTGTGAACTGAGCAACAGTAGTGTAATTACTAAAATTCGTGTCATTTTCTATCTCCGATAACAAACAATACAGTTCAATCAGTGGCAAACACATCAAACTTGAAAAAATAACTGCTTTCTCACAATAAAAGCTAATAAGTTTAAATACCTAAAACTTTAATCTTCTTTCAAAGATACAGTATAGATTTGTTATTTTATTAAAACTATGAGCAATTATTACCTTTTTGTTAGGACATCCGTATCACCTGATCCGGTACATTTGTAACGATGCCTCAAAACTATAATAAGGATTATTAACTCGATACTTGAATTCAATTTCAAGAATACAGAGGGATTTCCCTGTTATTTCTGGAATTCAAAAGCACAACTTGTCCAAACCAGAAAATTATACTGAATGAGTGAATTCCATCCATTTTGATGGTTGGGTTTCGATCTCAATGTATAAAACACAATGCCTGATAAGTTTAGCGTGAAACCTGAAAATCTGATTGGAACCTTGGGTATACTAATTTGCCCAATATGGGTAATCCATTTTATTTAGACAGCGGCGAAGTCTAAACAAGATACGAAAATTTGAAAAACTAATCTACCCTTTTTAAATGAAAATTATCTTGGAATTAATCATATTTATTGTTGTTTTAAATATTTTTTTCAAAATATTTGCGGAAATACTCGGCGGCATGATTAAAACAGGCATCTGAGATCAACTGATTGCTTAAGTATCGTTTATAAGCACATCAAAATAAAATGAAAGTAAAAATAAAAAAGCCGGTGTTCTCAACTTTATAGAACACCGGCAAAATATAAAGAGTAAAACTAATGAATACGACTGACAGACTTTACTTTCGATAAAAGAAAGGAGTATGACACAGAAAGATACTTCTTATTACACTTTGATAGTTTGCGATCTAATTTTAATGTACTTTCAGAAGATTTTGCTCGGTATTTGAACCCAGTATAAAATTTATGACCGCAATAATCCCAAGCAAATGAGCAAAGGACGCGCATCGTACCAAGCGAGTACAACAATGACTATTGGTGAATCTATTGTTTTTACATAAGGGAAACCATTAGATCTTGTGCGGCAAAGCACGATCACATTAATCAGAATACGATGATCAATGCAGCATGGACTCCACCACTCGCCGATACACCGGTGAAAGCAGCAACAAAAGCGCAAAGCCGATTGGAAAAGCAATACCCCATGAATACAGCCATTCTTCGACAAAAGCTCCGGAAAAACCAAGATTCACTGCGGTGACAGTGGCCGAAACGCAGCCAGTCATTGTCGCCGACATAATGAAACAATACAGGCAATGTGCTAGAAATTTTTGTTTCATGTCAGTTTTATCTATATCGAATGTTCGGAATTACGCTTTGCTGCAAAGTCTGATCTGTAAAATCACGTAAAAATATCATAATTTAACCGCAATGGTTCTGCCCGGCGCATAAATGACTGTTATAAATTTCCCCACGATAGCTTTGTAACACTTTAATCGCCTCAGGACGCATCACCTCTCGCGTCACGTGAATGCCGTTTTGCCGCAACTCTGCTTCCCAGTTCAACGAGCGTGGTCCTTCGTTAAAACCGATCGCTTGCGCGTCCTCGGAATGCGCGCCGCAGACAAGTGCAGCAACACCGCTCCATAATAATACGCCCAAACACTGGCAACACGGCTCTACACTGGTTACCAGTTCAAACGAACCGTGACTGGCCAGCTCGTAACTACCCAGCAATTGTTCCGCTAAAGCCAGCGCCATAACCTCCGCATGCAACAATGAAGACTTTCCCGGCACAACCCAATTGACACCGGGCGCAATAAGCTCATGCGTGCGCTGATCAAAAATAGCGGCAGCAAACGGCCCTCCGCCATGCTCCACATTGGTGCGCGCCAGATCGATAACCAGCGCCATTCGCTGGTTTATTTCAGGAAAAGTCCGCGGAATACCGGCAGCCCAAGTATTGAGCCAATCCGGTATCGGCAGTTCGATAGTGGTCCAGTGTTTCACAGCGCGCATTCAATAAAAATGCCTAGACTAACAGATACAATTTGTTAGTCCAGAGTTCGGTCAAAATTTAGCTGGTTTTGAATTAAAATAAGAAACTTTTCAACGCAACGAATCACAACTTGACAGTCCCTGACCGGATCAAGTCTACTATCAACCAGCTTTTAAATTTATTAATCCGCCCTGCTGCGAAGCATTTATCCCCAGTTGTCAATCATGAAGGAATCACGTGGTGTTCTCTGCACTTAAAAGCTTTAGTTTTGTGAGGTTTATCGTTTATCTGGCTTTTGCCGCAAGCTGGCTGGCATTTGCGTATTTCTTGGGCCGGTTGATTCCGGACCGGCAGTTGTGGTTCGCTTTATTAGTGACCCTGTTATTTGGTTTACCGATTTACGTTGCGGCAATTTATGCGGTGACGATTGAAAGAATTTATTTGTCCAGCCAATTCAAAAAACTGGGCATGCTGCACTGGTTCTTTACCCGGCGGATTCTGTCGTATATCGGGTGGTTGTTGTGGTCGGTTGTCTTCGCTTTTCTGCTGTTGTTTTATCTCGGTTCCGCTGAAAAACAGGAATGGGTTGTATTCTTTGCCGCCATTCCGGTTTTTGCCGTCATTTATGCGGTTTTCTATCCCATCGCGGCACGTGAATACAAACCCTACATTGCTGTGCATAAATCGCTGGCTTGGTCGCGCTGGGCGACCGCATTAACCATGGCGGTATTTTTTGTCTTATTTGTCGATCAAAGTGATGCGAACCGTCAGTATGCATCGTTAACGGAAGCCATTGCGCAAGAAAGCCTACGGCTGGATGGCACCACGAACAGCATCTTGATTCTTGAGACCAACCGGCTGCTGGGTTTCATCGAAGGCTTGAAGCGTTACGCGCTGGGCAGTCTGCATTCACTGAACGACCTGCTTTATCTCGGCGCCGTTTTCTTCGGCAGCTTGCTGTTTTTTTATAATGTGGCGTTGGGGATTTCCAGTTTCATGGTGCCCTTATCGGAATACCGCCGTGTATTTGCACCACTGCACGATAGTGATGAACCACCCGCCGTTTCACCATGGGCGTGGGCAATCACCTCGGCGTTTGCCACTTTTTTTGTTTTCTTTATCTATGTGCCGTCGACGGTCTATGTCGATGCCTGGTTGCGCTCCAACCCCGAGACTATTGAAGAAATCCACGCTTCACGGCAGGTTGTCGTGCAAAAAGTGGAAATGATCGGTGATGAATACTACAAGCCTGGAACCGCCGCACAGATTGAACAAGCCTATCTCGATAGCCTCAGCAAGATGGAAGCATCGCTGGGAAAACTGCGCGAAACCACTGGCACCGGTTTTCAGCAAATGACCGACAACGTCGATGCCTATCTCGATTGGTATTACAGCCTGCCGGGCGAATATGAGCGAATCGTGGCGTTGGCAACCGGCGTGCTGGAAAATTGGATGGCTGAAAAACTGCAAAACTATCTCATGAAAGGCAATGTATTCGGTCCTGTACAACATTCCATCGAAGAAGTTTTGCAGAGTAATCAGCAGTTACGCAGCGAACATATGCAGAAAGTGGAACAGATTCTGGCCGAGAATCGCGTTGAGCGTCTCGATAATTCCCAGCTTGAAGTCGTACGGCACGCTTCCTTGAGTGCACTCAAGGAGCCGCCGGCGCATAGCGTAATCGTCAATCTGGAAAACCGCATGCTGATCTCCGGCGGCATCGGCACCGCCGGTGCGATTACCGGCGCCATTGCCGGCAAAATCACCGCCAAAGTGGCCGGAAAAGGCATTATCAAGCTCGGCGCGCAAGCCCTGATCAAAGTAACCGCCGGTAAAGCGGTCAGTGCTTTGGGCGGTGCCGCGGCCGGTGCTGCAACGGGAGCCGCATTGGGATCGTTCATTCCCGGCATCGGCACAGCCATCGGCGCGGCTATCGGTGGTATCATTGGCGGCATCACCATTGGTTTAACTGTCGAAAAGCTCCTCCTGATGCTGGAAGAAGCTTTTTCACGCGAAGAATTTAAACTTCAAATCCTGCAAGCGATCGAAGAAGAACGCATCGAATTTGAAAAATTCTTGAACACACCGGCGTTGTCGGATAAAACTCCCGGCGACACCGTTACAATTGAAACACCCTGAAGTTCAAGCCAATAAACCATAACCTTGGGATTTGAATGGAACATAACGTTGCCCTGATCACGACGATTGCAGCCGGCTTTGGCTTGGCTTTGATTTTTGGCTTCATTGCCGAAAAGCTTAAAACACCCGCACTGGTTGGTTACCTCCTGGCCGGGATTGCCATCAGCCCGACCACACCGGGATTTGTCGCGGATGTCGAGATTGCCTCGCAATTGTCGGAAATCGGTGTCATGTTATTGATGTTCGGCGTCGGATTACACTTCTCGCTGGATGACTTACTGTCGGTCAAACGCATCGCAGTACCCGGTGCAATCGTGCAAATGGCTGTTGCAACCGGTCTGGGCATGGCTTTGGCGTCCTGGTGGGATTGGAGTCTGGGCGCCGGATTGGTGTTGGGTTTGTCGCTATCATGTGCCAGCACGGTCGTGCTGCTCAAAGCACTCGAGTCGCGCGGTCTTTTGGAAACAATGAACGGCCGTATTGCCGTCGGCTGGCTGATCGTCGAAGATCTGGTTACCGTTATGATTCTGGTATTGTTGCCGTCGTTTGCGACCATGCTGGGTGGCACGAATGAAAGCGGAAACCCAGCCGATCCGCTATGGCGTACCATCGGCATCACATTATTGCTGGTTTCTGCGTTTATCGCTTTGATGCTAATCGTGGGCCGCCGCTTCCTGCCTTGGCTGCTATGGCAGGTTGCCCGCACCGGTTCGCGTGAAATGTTCACCCTGGCTGTCGTCGCGGTCGCCATTTGTATCGCCTACGGCGCCGCAGCGCTATTTAATGTGTCGTTTGCGCTGGGCGCTTTCTTTGCTGGTATGGTCATGCGCGAATCCAAATTCAGTCAGCGCGCCGCCGAAGAATCCCTGCCATTGCGTGATGCGTTTGCCGTGCTGTTTTTTGTCTCCGTTGGCATGCTGTTTGATCCGGCCGTGCTGATCGAAGAACCGGTAAGGGTTTTAGCGGTAGTCGCCATTATTATCGTCGGCAAATCGATGGCCGCCATGCTGTTAGTTCTTATTTTGCGTTATCCGCTCAATACTTCGCTGACCGTTGCCGCCAGCCTGGGGCAAATTGGTGAATTCTCCTTTATTCTCGCCGGACTGGGCTTATCGCTTGGATTGATGCCAGCGGAAGGAATGAGCTTGGTGCTGGCTGGAGCGTTGATTTCCATTGCGTTCAATCCGATTGCATTTGCCGCGGTTACGCCGTTCAGAAACTTGATATTGAAGCATTCCACTGTGGCACGAAAATACGAAAATCGCGACGATCCCTACGCGGAACTGCCGATGAGCACGGAACGTAAGTTTCTTAAGGGTCAGGTGGTACTGGTGGGTTACGGGCATGTCGGTCAAAGTATCGCCCTAGCGTTGAACGAAAAAAATATTCCCTACATTGTTGCGGAGCAAAATCGCGAGCTGGTGCAGGATTTGCGGAAAAAAGGCACTACCGCGGTATCCGGCGATGCCACGGAACCTTCCGTGCTGATCCAAGCGCATATCAAGGATGCCGCCATGCTGGTCATTGCCACGGCGGATCCGCTGAATGTGCGGCAAATGATCGATACCGCGCGTACGTTGAATCCGGATATCGAGATTGTGTTACGCAGCCGCAGCGAAGACGAGACCGCATTGCTGCGGAAAGATCAGATCGGCACGGTATTTTTTGCTGAGGAAGAGCTTGCCAACAGCATGTCGTATCACATCCTGAACCGATTCAACAAAAAATCGGAACCGGCGCCGGAATCGGCGTCGTAGCATCAGGTTCGATTGTTAAGTTTTAAACAGCTTCCCGTGAATTGAATTTTTTATGAGATTATTGCAATGACAAATCAGCGATATGCCGGTATCAATCAAGATGAAAATGAAGGACTCACCCATTTAGGCCGTATCGTGCGTGACGCTTGGGTGTTCGGAATTCTGCCGGAAACGGAAACCTGTGTGGGTTGGAGCGCTTCACAGATGCAGACTTTGTACGAAAAAGTTCATGCTGCATGGGAACCTTACGCGCATTTACCCAGCCGCTTGCCGGATGAATTGCGCGAGCGTCACATGCGGCTGTATTCCGAGGCGATAACAAGCGCCAAGGCGAAAGGCTGGGATGCCGAGTTGAAAGAAGACGATTAACTTCTCGCCGGGAAATGAATAATCCTCGCCGGGCCTTCAAGCGCGGTTTTATTGACCAGCATCTGCAATGCCGCGGGAAATTCACTTTGTAAGCGCTTCATCACAGCCGCCAT
>MSXT01000007.1 GCA_002083595.1 Proteobacteria bacterium ST_bin16
ACCTCTGATAGTCTAGAGCCTTGCAAAATAGAAATGCTTGCGCTATTGTGACACTCAGTGACTTCCATTGACATTGCAAAATTGAAATAAGGAATTTGAAATGAGTCAAATATCTGCAAGACTACCGGATGAGTTGATCGTCGCACTGGATGAAGCTGCCGCAAAATTACATCGAACACGCGCCGATGTGATCAGACAAGCTGTCGAATATTACCTCGACGACTTTGAAGATATTTCCCGTGCCGTTGAAGTGCTGCGCGACCCTGCCGACCCCGTGCTGGACTGGGAAACTGTAAAGAATGATCTACTCCGTCAGCATTAAGCAAAGCGCGCTTAAATCACTCAAAAACATAGCGCATGAAGATCGGCTCCGCATCATCGAAGCGATCGATCAACTCAAAACAAATCCAGCAGCGGGTGGCGTGCTTAAAGGTGAATACTCCGGGCTTCGCCGCATCCGCATCGGTTCTTATCGGGTTGTCTATGAAGCGCACGATGAGCAGTTAACAGTATTGGTTATTCGCATCGGCCATCGGCGTGAAGTGTACCGGTGAATTTAATGGAATCTTTTTGTTAAGCTCGTAGCTCGTAGGATGCGCCGACCGCAAGGAGGCGCATCAATCAATCGGAGAAAGGTACAGACTCTTGCGAGTATTGCACCCATCGAGGGCTCGAAGCATCGATTATTTCAATCGTCACGATTTGCCGCGCATTCTCGATAGCGCGATATCGTAAATTTCGTTGCGGTCGCGCCTTCCAACCGCGACGACTACAACGGTAATCATTTGATCTTCAACCGTATAAACAAGCCGGTAACCCAGTTGACGCAATTTGATCTTATAGGTGTTTTGAGCGCCGGACAATGCGGCGGATGGAACATGCGGATTTTCGAGCCGTTGCTTGAGTTTCTTTCTGAATTGCGCTTGAACGGTATGATCCAATTTTTGCCATTCTTTGAGCGCAGATTGTTTGAATTCCAGGTTATAAGTCATCGAGTAAAACACTGACAGCAGGCTCGTCCATGCGCTCTTTGACAATTTTCAGCAGTTCCGCGTCATCCAGCAACTCCATCATGGCTTCATAGGCTGCGGCCGGTACGCAATAAAAGGCGGGTTCATTGCGATTCAATACCGCGATCGGCATACCGTTACCGCTGGCCACAACTTTCATGGGGTTCGTTTTCAATTCGGAAATGCTGGCGGATACCTCGGCAAGTATTCGATGCGTCATCATTAATCCTTTAAAAGTTTTCCAAAAGACCTAATTATAGGTTTTTTAACCAGTCTCAGGAAGATTATCCCGGCAACTCATTCTCTACCAGCTTCACCCAATACGCCGCGCCCAGCGGCAGAATTTCATCGTTAAAATCGTAGTTCGGATTGTGCAGCAAGCAACTACCTTGCGAGCTGCCGTTGCCGATCCAGATGTAACAGCCGGGTTTTTGTTGCAGCATGAAGGCGAAGTCTTCGGCGCCCATACTGGGAGTTGGTGCGGTGTCGACGCATGACTCACCGGCAACAGCAGTTGCAGCGCGGATAGCGCTGGCGGTTTCAGCGGGGCTGTTGATGGTCACCGGATAACCGGGGTTTTCGGGGTTGAACAGGACATCGACGTGAATTCCAAAACCTTGCGCGACGCTTTGTGCCAGTTGACGGATGCCTTGTTCCAGTTGCTCGCGCACAGCATTTTTGAAGCTGCGGAAGGTTCCGCGAATGACGGCGGCATCCGGCAGCGCGTTCCAGGTGTTGCCACCGTGTATTTGCGTGACGCTAACCACAGCGGAATCGGCGGGATCGATCTGGCGGCTGACGATAGTTTGCAGTTGCGTAACCAAGTGCGCGGCAGCCACCAGCACATCGTTACCGAGATGCGGTATGGCGGCGTGGGTGGCTTGGCCTTTTAAGGTGATTTCAAAGCAATCGAACGAGGCCATCATCGGACCGGTTTTGACGGCGAAATGACCGGCGGGCACATCCGGGAAATTATGCATACCGAACACCCGTTGCGCCGGGAATTGCTCGAACAAGCCTTCGCTGATCATTTGATGCGCTCCGGCACGGCATTCTTCCGCCGGTTGGAAAATGAAATACACCGTGCCGTCGAAGCGGCCATGCTTGGCCAGGTAACTCGCTGCGCCGAGCAGCATGGCGCAATGTCCATCGTGACCGCAAGCGTGCATTTTTCCGCTGTTACAGGAAGCATGATCGAAGCGGTTTTGTTCCTGAATGTGCAGCGCATCCATATCGGCGCGCAGTGCAATACTTTTGCTGCTGTTGCCACGGCGCAAAACGCCGACGATGCCGGTATTCGCCAAACCCTGATGCACTTCGATACCGGCTTGTTGCAGTTGCCCGGCAATCAATTGCGCGGTTGCAGTTTCTTCAAAAGCGGTTTCCGGGTGTTGGTGGATTTGCCTGCGCCAGCGGCGCATGTCGGCGTGTAATGCAAGAATTTCCGAAGCAATGTTCATAGTCAATCGCTGAGCTGTTTGTATCAAATAGCTTCAGCATACAACATAAAACTGGTGGCTCAAACATCGCAAACGGGCCGCCAATATTGGCGGCCCTGGATTCAGGCTATCACCGCCAGCTCAACACTACATAACGCGATACATCATCATCCCGCACCAGTAACAGCACTTTATTATTGGTACTGCTTTTTACTGCCTGATTGAACTCGGCAGCCGTGTTAACCGCTTTGCGATTGACTTCCAGAATCACACTACCAGGGCTGATACCCGCCATGGTAGCCACCGATCCGGGTGCCACTTCGGTCACGATCACGCCTTTCCCGGCTTTGATACCCAGTTGTTTCGCCAGATCGGCGGTAATCGTTTGTACCACGAGGCCCAATTTCTCGCTCGCTTGCGATGATTCTTGCGCGGCCAGCTTGTGATCGCTGAGTTTGTCGACTTTGACCGAAATGCTGCGTTGCTTGCCGTCGCGAATGATATCGAATTCCACTTTACTGCCCGGTTGCGCCAATGCGACTTGATTGCGGAAGTCACCGGTATCGCTCATCGGCCGTCCCTGATAGTTCACGATCACATCGCCGGCTTTGAGTCCTGCCTTGTCGGCGGGCGAATTCTTTGTCACTTGCGCAATCAAAATGCCCTTGTCGTTCTTCAAATCGAAGGATTTGGCCAGGTCGGACGTCAGCGGCTGGATCATAATGCCGAGATAGCCGCGTTCCACCTCACCTTTCTCGATCAATTGATTGGCGATACGCGCGGCCAGATTAATCGGAATGGCGAAACCGATACCCATGTAACCGCCGCTGCGGCTGAAAATCGCGGTATTCATACCGATCACCTCGCCGTCGAGATTGACCAGCGGTCCGCCGGAGTTGCCGGGATTGATCGCGGCGTCGGTTTGAATGAAGTCTTCGTAATCGTTAATTCCGAGCGACGTTCTGCCTTTCGCGCTGACCACACCGACCGTCAAGGTATGGCTCAGCCCGAACGGATTGCCAATCGCCACCACCCATTCACCCACTTCCAACTGGGCATAATCACCGATTTGCACAACGGGCAGATCGCTGGCTTCGATTTCGATCACGGCGATATCGGACTTGGGGTCGGTGCCTTTGATTTTTGCTTCAAACTCACGGCCATCGAGAAACTTGACACTGATTTTGTCGTTCCCTTCGATCACATGATTATTGGTCAAAATGTAGGTTTTGTTATTATTGGCGGCAAAAACGAAGCCGGAGCCTTGCCCGACAACCGAACGTTGCTTGCCCTGTTGTGGTTTCTTTCCCGGTGCATTAAAGCGGGGAGAATCCGGCAGGCGATCGCCAAAGAAGCGCCGGAAAAAATCATCGCCGAACGGAAAGTTATCGCCACCCCCATTGCCAAACGGGATACCGAAAGGCGACATCTGCATCGCTTCGGTTTCCCGTTCGACCTGAATCAGTACCACCGATGGCGAAACTTTGCGCGCCACTGCGGCAAATGCCTTGCTAGTCTGACGCAAACTTTCCACGCCATTGCCCTGCTGCGCCAACAGATCGCCCGGCATCAACAGCGCCAGCGTCAATAGCACAATTAAATTACGATATCCAAGCATGATTCGCTCCTCCGATCGACAAAAAAATGTTTGATAGATTAGGTCAGCAATAGTTTGGGGCTGCTGACGCAAATTACAAGTAACCTATACTCAGTGAGCGAATCTGATAGTATTTTTTATTTCAGGATGAAAACGCATGATTATTGTCATTTCACCGGCAAAAACACTGGATTTTGAAACACCGCCATCGACGCAAGCGCATACACAACCGGATTTTCTCGACGATTCGGCGATGCTAATCGATGAACTCAGAAAATTGGAGCCCAGCCAAATCGGCGCGATGATGTCGATCAGCTCTAAATTGGCCACACTCAATTCCAATCGCTACTTCGCCTGGAATCGCCCGTTTACGCTGCGGAATTCCAAGCAAGCGATTCTCGCATTCAAAGGCGATGTCTATACTGGCTTGGATGCGGACACGATGACCGGAAACGAACTGGCGTTCGCGCAAGATCAATTGCGTATCTTGTCGGGACTGTACGGCGTGTTGCGCCCGCTGGATCTGATGCAACCTTACCGGCTGGAAATGGGCACTCAGTTCACGAATCCGCGCGGCAATAATTTGTACGAATTCTGGGACGATAAAATCACCCAAGCACTCAACCAGGATTTGGCCAAACAAGAAGACGGCATCCTCATCAATCTCGCTTCCCATGAATATTTTCAGTCCGTCCAACCCGGCAAACTCAACGCGCGGATCATTACTCCGGTTTTCAAGGATCAGAAAAATGCTGTTTACAAAATTATCAGCTTCTTCGCTAAGAAAGCTCGCGGCATGATGAGCCGCTACATTATCCAGAACAAACTCACAGACCCCGAAGCCATTAAAAACTTCGATGTGGCAGGCTATCGTTTCAGTCAAGAAGATAGTGGCAAGGATGAATGGATCTTTACCCGCACGGAATCACAAACAGCATGACTTTCAGCAAGTATTTATGCTAATAAAATCAATGAATACCGTGCAATCTATCGAACTGGCAAGAAACTACGTCACTTTATCCAACAATCACGACCTGGTGCAGATCGAGCGCCTATTTGCTGCTGATGCCACTTATTATTCTGCTTACTTCGGTGAATACAATTGCAGTTCGGCCATCCATGCCATGATGGCCAGCTTCTTTGATCGCTTTCCTGATGCCCATTGGAAAGTTATCGAATATCGCGGCATTGAAAATAATGGCGTGGAATTCGCGTTTACAATGACCGGCATGGATGCTTCTTCTGGAGAGCAGGTAAAACGGCAGGGATTGGAACGCATATACTTCACGCCGGAGGGATTGATCAGGCACATTGCCGTCTACAAACCCGGCGATTTTCCCAAACTTGATTGATAACACGGATCGTTAGAAGCATTGTCTAAATTCGCAGATAACGCTATCCTGACAGGCTATATCAATTTTTGTCTGGAATAGGGCCATAAATGACACAAGACGAACAAAAACGAGCGGTTGCAGCTGCTGCAATTCAGCATATTCCGATGGGTTGTATTGTTGGGGTAGGCACAGGCTCCACCGCTAATTACTTCATTGATGAATTAGCCAAAATTAAAAATAAAATCGAAGGCGCTGTTGCCAGCTCAGACGTAACGGCACAACGTCTTAAAGGTCATGGTATCGAAGTACTGGATCTGAATAATGTCATCGATCTTCCCGTGTATGTCGATGGCGCGGATGAGATCACCGAACATTTGCATATGATCAAAGGCGGCGGCGGTGCGTTGACACGGGAGAAAATTGTCGCGGCGGTTGCACGGAAATTTATCTGTATTACCGATCAAAGCAAATTAGTAAATGTTCTTGGCAACTTCCCGCTGCCCGTTGAAGTCATACCAATGGCGCGAAGCTATGTGGCGCGTGAGATTGTGCAGCTGGGCGGACATCCGGCCTTACGTCAGGGCTTCGTCACGGATAATGGTAATGTCATCCTGGATGTGCATGGTTTGCAAATTATGAATCCGGTTGAATTGGAAGCAACGCTCAATCAGATTACCGGTGTTGTAACCAACGGCCTTTTTGCCCGGCGTCCGGCAGATACGTTATTATTGGGAACAGACAAAGGTGTACGCACTATTACTGTCTAATTAATTTAAAACATGGATAATTAAGACCGTAAAGCATCACATACTTCGATATCCTCAAAAGGCAGACCATGGCAACTAAAGAACATATTTCCAAGCAGTTCGACGCTGACCTTGAAGAAGTGCGCACGCGCGTTTTGCAAATGGGGGGCTTTGTTGAAGAGCAAATCGAGAATGCGATCGATGCGCTGACGAGTGGCAATGAAGAGCTGATTGATCTGGTAATTACCCGTGATCACCGAGTCAACGCGATGGAAGTTTCAATTGATGAGATCTGCAATCAAATTATTGCGCGCAGACAACCGACTGCGAGCGATTTGCGCATGATCATGATGGTGATCAAGACAATTACGGATTTGGAGCGCATCGGCGACGAGGCCGCAAAAATCGCCCGGATGGCAAAATTGATTTATTCAACGGATCGTATGCACATTCCGCGTTTTAATGAAGTTAAACATGTTGCCAGTATTGCCATGGATATGCTGCACAAGGCGCTTGATTCTTTCGCCCGCTTGGATTTGAATGCCGCTGCGCAAATTGTGCGGCAGGATGAATTCGTCGATGAAGAATTCCGCTCCATCTTGCGTCAACTGATTACTTTTATGATGGAAGATCCCAGGAAAATTTCAACTTGCCTGGAGATAGTATTTATCGCCAAAGCTATTGAGCGCATTGGCGATCATGCAAAAAATATGTCTGAATATGTTGTTTATATGGTCAAAGGTAAAGATGTCCGTCACGTAACAGCCGACCAGATTGAACAGGAAATCAGGGAATAAGCTGCCCCCCAACTTTCTTTAATGGCCTATTTATAATGGTTTTCTAAAGTAACGCTAAGTTAGCGGAGTGCCAATTATCGATTCCAACAGTCTGCAACAACCCCGCCTGCACCTTGAGCCCCAGTATTACTCAAAGTGAGTGTGCCACACACATCGCCCGCCATAGAGCCTACTGGAACTGCTTGAAGTATAAAAGTATTGTTTGTTACCGCTTGAAGCGAGATATTATACTGTGCTGTACCACTTCTCGGCGATTGCGTAATAGGCAAAGTAACAGCCACATCATCTCCACCAGTGTTTGCTATACCATCCGCTCCTACTGTTGCATCATACTGATTATTCTGAGAATAAAATCGCTCCATGAATTGAGCATTTTCGTAAAGCAGTGACTTTGCAACAGCCCGGTTAGATTGCCGCACATAGTTCTGATAAGACGGCACAGCAATTGAAGCAAGAATACCTAAAATTGCAACTGTAATCATGAGCTCAATCAAAGTAAAACCCATCACTCTAAATAAACGGGGAGTTGAATCCATAATCTTTTTAATCTCCTAGAATCTAATTTTTATCATGTACACTGATTTAGTATCAATGCATCAGCTCTCGCCACGTAACTCGGCCACGCAAACCGGCAGCCCCTTTTGCCGCTGTTGTCTGCTCTAGCGTACCATCAGCTTTTGAATACACTAGCCTATCATCATCCGCATGACCTCTGATACGTGTGACACCACCTACAGAAAATCCAATTTCTACGCCTGCAGATAAACCATCATCAAGCGCAAGCACTCTATTTCTATTGGTATCAAACGCGGGCGAAGAAAGCATCCCTCCAGTCAAGAAATCGACCGAATTTACGAATCCTCTACCTCCGAAATCACAAGGTGAAGCGGAAGGCACAATACTCGTGAATACAAAAATCCCGTCTTCCAAACTAGGCACACCTGTAAGTCTTTCACCACTAACGGGCAGATTTACATACCAGCCCTTAATTGTGGTTGAGTAGGACACCGCATTTTGTGTTGCGGTTCTAACCACCCCATCTGTTAGCACCTGTTGAACAAGCGCACCCGACGTTACCGTTGCTGCCGTGCTATTATCCCATACCCCATAGATAGTCTGCGCACCTGTACTTGTAGTATCAGCAGTTTCCAGGTATTTCCCCGTCCCAAATAAAACAAGCTGACCACCTTTAGGATGGAAACTCACAGAGGGTGGAGAAATAATAGGTTTTGACGTACCGGATACAAATAAAGGTGTTCTACTAATAGCCACATTCCAGCTTGAAGGTGTAGCAGAGCTTACATCGAATTTCCACAAATTTCCTTTGATATCACCCGCATATATCACATCGGCTTTACCATTACCATTGGTATCAAATGGTGTTGGTGTCGAAAGACCGTTTCCCGTGCCTGCATCAGCGATCAACTTAATGTAATCCGTTCCAACTGTCCAGGTGCCATCTTCACCCCCAGTAATAAATAAGACATAAAGAACCGCCTTGCCGCCTGCGCTGTTATAACCATTACCAATAATTACAGCCCATTGATTGTTCTCCATCTTGACAATTTGCGTCGCCTGACCGGTGAATGAGTTAACTTGCGGCAGATTGTGGCTATACCCCATATCGCTATCATCAGCATTGGTAAACTCCCACAACAGTAAATTTGCAGCATTTGCAGCAGTAAAAGTTGGCGCTGCTTTCGATGCATCTGCTGGATTAGTAATATCCAATGCATAGTAGCCTTGACCACCGCCATTGAGCCCGCCAACGAGTATACTTCTCCAGCTTGAAGTTACACTCGAATAAACATCCCCTGTCATTGGAGACCCATCCACGAAATAGCGGTGATTGGCAACATAATCCTTATCTGTCAATCGACTTAAATTGTCATAAACGGTACTTGGAACATAAACTAACAGCTCCTTACCTGAATCGCCAGCCGCACATCCCGCCGTAACCCCAGCAATGCAAGCATTAAATCCGTGCAGCATCCCGTCATTGGCGCCAACGTATATCATTGGAGTCCGATCCTTATAGCTATTTCTGAATGAAGCATAACCGGGATGATCCACATTGGAATAACCCGCGATGGGTTTTCCTACATAGAGCGGACCGGAGTTGACAATATCACCCAGCTTACTGGTAGGACGAACCCGAAAATTATTGACAGATGTGGAGCTAGCGCACGTGAATGTCCCACTTGCGCTTTCACGTGCCGAATCTCCTCGCAAAAATGACACTCTTTCGGGACCGCAATTATCGGTAGTACCGGAAGCATTTTTGTTGAGTGCAGTTTTTTGTGCAGTAGTGAGATTACTATATTCAAATGAAACCCCGTCACTGCTGCCCTTTGTGATAATGACTCGAGAAGTTGGTGTAATGGTTCTTGATGCAAGTGACACATCTGCGGCATTCCATTCAGGAGTGCCCATTACTCCAGCGGAACTAATTGGAATTGACAGTAATTGCCCACTCCAATCACCGCTGTTGAACTTTGCTTGATAGACACGCCCATTTGTCGTCAATGAATTGGAATTGGCTGCTACTGCTGATGCTGAGCCGGTCCGAGCCACGATCGTTTTAAGTGCGCTGGTTAATGCATCGGTAAATGCTGTAGGATCAGCAGCACTAAAGAATTCCCCCCTTCCATTTACAGCCGCATGCCACAAATCATCTATTTTGACTGCATCACCCGTTGTCGGATCCGGCCAAGTTTGCGCTCCGGAAGGTAATGCGCTTAGTGTACCGGTTACCCCCAAACCGACGGTGAAAGTCACCAAATGTTGCCAAAATGCCGGATCATGGGGATTGACAGGTACCTTATTCGATAAATCCGTACGCAAATCATTTTTCCAGTATTGCATGGCTGCATCGGCTAATGTGTCACTATAAGCATCTGAATATGGGAGAGCGGGAGCATATGTATAAGTTGCCGGAGTTGCTGGCAAAGAATGATTTGTGATGGCCGAACCAGACAAATTATCAGAATTGTCTAGACCCGACACAGAACCTTCAGTCCAATAGCCATCTGTCATCAATATATTATAATTTTGACGGCAAACGTGTTGTGTGCCTCCGGTAGTACCCGGTGTCTCACCCCATGGACCTTTATCATCAGTTCTCTTGAAATATTCACCCACTGCTAACACCGCTTCCCGCAACGGCGTACCCGATGCAGGAATATCATGATCATAAAGGTTGGTAAAGAAATTCGTCCTGTCAGTGCCGGTAAATTGTCTCACACCACTTTTCACCACCGTTGTTGCCACGCCATCGACCGTTGTAGAGCTTTTATTGATGGCTGCAAATCCAACACGCATAGTGTTACCTTGTGCAGCAAATGCCCGGCCTATGCCCGCGCGAGCCAATAAAATGCGAGAACGATAGTACGTATACCAATTGGCAAAATTCTGTATTTCCTCAGCATAAGTGCAAGTAGGTGTAGCAGCACAATCTAGACGATTCGGCCCGCCGGTATAAGTCGCAGTGGAGGATTTTATTTCGACTTCTGTATAACTGCTGACATTATTGATACTACCACTGTTATATTTGTAATATACCGCAGGGTAGAATGTCTTTGACAAACTGGATGAGCGAGTTCCATCATCTTTAAGCCAACGAGCAGTTTGTGTATTGTTGGCCGTAAGATCACGGCAGCCTGCTGCAGTATTGAACGGATTATGGTAAGCGCAGGTAGGAGTGGCATTACTCATCAGCGACCCGTCAGAGTTACTCCAAGGCAAATATCTTACCGTTGGGTCATAATAGATCTTGTTGACATAACTGGAACGTAATGAAGCGGTATATTTGTTCGTTGGGTCAAAATCGACGACATAGCTGCTGTAATCTGCTGCGCCATAAACCCCTGAAGCACGAGGAAACATATAACGCACATCTTGAAGAATCAAATCTTCCGGCATGACCTCGAAATGCATAGACCCGGAATCATCAAGTGTGAACATAACATTGGGAGAAATGTTGCCGCCTAGAAAAAGAGGGGTATTTGAAAGGGGGGGTAGCGCCAGAACACTGCTCGTCAAGATAGCCAATAAGAAGCCCACACTGTTCACTGTAATAAATATTCTCTTCATAATCTTTATATCCCTGACAGTTTCTCGTAAAACTATGGCCTAAAAACTTCTTGTAACCACACTACAGTGCCTTGCTTGGCTCCTTGAGCTCGAACCGTGATGCGGTAGTAATATCTTAGAAAATTACCTGGGGGGGTCTTCTGAATTCCTTCAATCAAATAAGTCGGCGCTGGCACCCCAATAGGTAAATTAGGTGCTGTATATGCAACACCGTCAACTCTAAAAATATTGCCCGTAACGTAGCTGATGGGGCAAGCAGGAGTGCAATACGTAGTCCATGACGACACAGCCGGAGCATCTACACCAGAACCGTAATAACAAAATCCATCGGTGCAGTTCGTGTCAAATTCACTCATCCCTTCAATTGATTTAGGTGAATTAGTGGATGGATCATTATCACGAATGTGGTGCTCGGCATAACGCAAAGCCATTTCAGCCGCTTGCGTTGCGAGCATACGATCTCGTATATTGGCAGACATTCGCTCTTCTATCGTTGCCATCTTTGCAGCTGTTATCCCCAGCAGAGACAAAGCCAGTAGAAAAATCAGACCTGTCACAAATACAGCCCCGCTCTGCCGTTGATGAAGATATGAATTTATACTCATGGCGTACCATTAATACGATTACGTAAATTAAAGGTTGCTGTAAAAGCTCTTCTTAGCCGCCTGTCGACTGGAACTGCGATTGATGTTCCACTGCAATTCAGATAATTTCCCGCAGACACTACATTTGTCTTCTCAGAACGAACTAAAACACACACGCGCGCAGTAACCACTTGCTCCCAATCGAGAGGTGATTCCATATACCGGTCAACGGATTGGTCACCATTGGTATCCACCCCATACAGAACTTGTAAATCTTCTACATCACTCAGCAGCACTTGACCTAGCGGTGCCGCACCTGGCACCGTTGGTGTATCGGAAATCTGACCATCACACTGCAATTCAGCATTGACAGCATCAATATTAAAATGATTCTGAATAATCCTGCCTGCAACAGTAACTCCTGTTCCTTCACAATCACTATCTCCGGTTGTGCCTTCATATTGAACAGTCAGAGTATCAGCTACACCAGTACTACCATTGGTGCCGCTAATGGCGGTACCCGTGAATTCAACTTTGAATCCAGAAAATGGCATTTCCACATGCCCAGCTTGTTTGATACTGCGGCCAATAATCTCCAATGCAAAACGCCCGCTCTCCTGTACACGGGCGTTATCCTCCTGTTCACGAAACACTTGGCGGCTACTGACAAAAACGCTACCAATGACGAGCAGTAATACCAAGCCGATTGTCATTCCGATCATCAGCTCAACCAGAGTAAAGCCATGTTGAATATTCGGCACTGTATTCCGGCGTTCAATTCTGAAATTATTTCGATGGGTTATTGAAGTAATGATCATGGAGCAAACCTCGTAACAAAACATCGAGTGTTCACTACACCCCCAGGACAATTAGGATCTGCGTCGCCGTTCATTTCTTTCTCTGTCCACATCAAGATAATTGAATACCCTGCGATCAAACTTCCATTCACAGTTCCAGCTCCACCTGGAAGCAACCTTGCATTTGCCGTATTCCATTGAGCGTGATCATAACTTGCCATTTGTGTTGAGCTACAGGTGTTTGCAATGCAATCCAGACTACTTGGAATAGTTGCTGTCAGCGCATCATATGAACCGGCAGTTACACCGGCTATGTTGGCACGCATGCGATCGGCGATATCTTCGGTTTGTTTACTGGCTATCGAACGATAATATGCGACATTGTTACCTCGCGCACCTGATACAACCAGCGCTGCCATACTCAATAAACCAAAAGACACAATCAGAATCGTAATGAGTACCTCTATCAAACTAAAACCGTTAGCTTGGATTTGTCGTTGCATTAAGGACTTTCTATTTATCCGCATAATCCAGTACCCGTCTCAGTACGGAAACGTCCTTGATTATTTAGGATGATAGCTTTGGAGTATGCAGCTCCCCGGTTGTCACACAATGTAAAAGTATCGTTGGATGCCATTGAGAAGCCATTGGCTGTGAAAGTAACTCGCGCCCTGGTTCCTGAAAAGGTATTTCCGCCCGAGAAAGCTGTCCCAACTTGCAGAATCTCATCACCAGCTTCAACCACACCATTACTATTAGTGTCAGCAAAAACTAACCAACCATTCGACCAGATCACCCCTCCAGTGCAGCTGGTACCGTTTGTGCTAGGGCAAACCGTGACAGGGCTACTGCGTCGAATAGCTTCACTTTTCGCCAAAGCCAGCGTGGAATAAAAATTGTTGCTCTGTGTCGACTGTAGATTGTTTTGTACAAAAGTACGATAGCTAGGTACGGCAACTGTTAACAGAATACTGGCCATACTTAAGGTGACCAGCAGTTCAGTCAGAGTAAAACCATTTTGATACAACCAGTTAACTAACTGCCTCTTTCCCATTTGCATATTTCCATACTTTTTTCTTTTGTCTCTCTAGAATCATTTAATGCTACCCATCGGCTAGATTTTAGCGGCCATAATTTAGACAAACTTTAGCTTTTCGCGCACAATCTAATATCCATCACAATCTATGAATTCAGTGCAAAGCATTTTTCAACTATCGGTAGGGAATAGAATGTGCCTTACCAAAATTTTTACCTTTCAGCGAAAACAAACTCTCAAGCCATCATGAAACAAGATGCCATCGTCATCGGCGCAGGAATCATAGGGCTTGCAACAGCAGAGCGCCTTTTAGTTCAAGGTTTCAAAGTTACGATTCTTGAGCGCAACAAAGCCGGGCAAGAATCATCCTGGGCAGGTGGCGGCATTTTGTCGCCGCTTTTTCCTTGGAATTATTCCGATGCGGTTACAAGTCTTACCAGCTATAGTGCGTTGCAATTTCCGGAATGGGTTTCCGTATTGCGTGAAACTTCTGGAATTGACCCGGAGTACGAAATATCCGGTATGTTGATTTTGCCGCCCTATGATGAAGAAATTGCGCGACGGTGGTGTGCCATAAGAGGAATCAAACTAGAACTGCGTACGGCTTATGATATTCATTCAATTCATACCGTTATTACTGATCGGATGAAGAAAGCTCAGAATTGCGCTTTACTCCTGCCGGATGTTGCTCAAGTCCGTAACCCAAGACTCTTACGTGCGCTGCGAAGCCGAGTTGAACTTTTGGGTGGGAAGATCATTGAAAACTGTGCGGTCAATCATCTAAAAATAACAGGCCAGCACATACAATCGGTTGCTACATTGTGTGGAGAATTTACAGCAGATGACTATATTATGTGCGCAGGTGCTTGGAGTAAAGAAATCTTGGGAACTCATGCACTCAAATTGGATATCAAACCGATAAAAGGGCAAATGCTACTATTTAAATTTGATAAGCCTCCTATACCAGCCATTATTGTGCAGAATAACTTGTATCTTATCCCCCGCCGCGATGGTCATTTGCTCATTGGCAGTACCCTGGAGGATGTTGGATTTGACAAGAAAACGACAATAGCCGCGCGCGATTCTCTGCTTGAGCTGGCTCAAGCCATTCTGCCGGTTCTTGAGAAAATGCCCATCAAGCAGCACTGGTCAGGATTGCGTCCGGCTTCATTAGAGAATATTCCCATCATTGGACGGCATCCGGTCATTCGCAATCTTTTGATTAATAGCGGCCACTTCCGCTATGGTGTCACGATGGCGCCTGCCAGTGCGGAAATTCTGGTAAATGAAATGACTGGAGCAGCACAACCGTTCGATACCGCTCCTTACCAGGCGGGATGGGGTGCTAACTAAAAAATATCAAGCTTTGGGCAATGGAAATACAACTGATTCCACCACGCCACTCAATTCTTCGATCGTCACATCTTCACCGATTTGTTCGGCTCCAATTTGCTTAAGCCTAGAAATCACTTGTTGTACCAAAATTTCTGGCGCAGAAGCTCCGGCCGTAATACCGATAATTTTTTTCCCGACAAACCAGGCTTCTTGTAATTGCTCGGCACGATCCACCATATATGACTCTACATTGGCATTCCGCGCGACTTCACATAACCGGTTAGAATTTGAACTATTAGGAGAACCGACCACGATGACGAGATCGCATTGATTAACCATTTTCTTAACGGCATCCTGACGGTTCTGCGTGGCATAGCAAATATCGTCTTTTTTAGGGCCGGTAATCATTGGAAATCGTTTCTTTAAGGCATCCACAATGCGTGCGGCATCGTCGACCGACAATGTCGTCTGCGTCACATACGCCAAATTCGTTTCGTCCTTAACTTTTATGGTATCAACATCCGCTTCGGTTTCTACCAGATACATCCCTTTATCGTCGCCTTCAATCTGCCCCATCGTACCTTCAACTTCCGGATGCCCTTGGTGGCCGATCATGATAATTTCTTTGCCATCTTTGCGCATTTTGGCTACTTCCACATGCACTTTGGTGACCAGCGGGCAAGTTGCGTCAAATACCTTCAGTTTCCGGTCCGCCGCCTCACGCCGTACCGCGTGCGATACACCGTGCGCACTGAAAATCAGAATACTGTCTTGCGGCACTTCATCCAGATTTTCAACAAATACGGCGCCTTTCTTCTCGAGGTTTTCGACCACGAAACGGTTGTGAACGACTTCATGTCGCACATAAATCGGTGCTCCATGCATCGTTAATGCGCGCTCCACAATTTCTATCGCACGGTCAACACCGGCACAAAAACCCCTCGGGTTCGAAAGTAGTACTTTGATCATCTATTTATTCTCCAACAATGGATGCTTGCCTATACTCATTCTCTGATAAAAACATCAGGCATTAAAATTTGGCACTATTATTTTTTACGCTGCTTGATAGTGTCCCGCCAGGGCGGCACGTTTCTCATAAGCATCCCGGGCAATTGAATATCTTCCAGAATTCTGGCAGTTCTTTTAACAACAAAGCTTGCGGACCGCCAATCAGCACCATATTGGCACCCGCTACGATACCTTGCGCTTTTACGCCTCCCAGAACACGATATTCTTCGGAAATCCCGACTACCCGGCCAACACAAGGAAGACTGCTGACTTCCTCAGCGGACAACACTTTGGTATTACCAATCAGGTAGATTTCTATCAGCGTTTGTTCGGCGCCTACTTCAGTATGAATACGCGCCGATATTCACGGGAAGTTGGCCAGGTGTGCCATCAACTGTTTATATTCCGAGCTATTAGGCCGAGTATTGGGAACAAGGATTAAAATCATAAAATAATTTCAATAAGATAACGCCAGTTCCCAATCCATCATAAAACCGGCCCACGATTCTAACCGAAAAAACCGCCGCTTACCACGATTCCGGCAAATGTTGGTAGCGTCATGTTTTTCACCATGCCGTTTGCTGCACAGCATAAATACATCCGCTGATTCTTCTATTTTAATCTTGTCGAATTATACCTGAGACAATTTGTCGCATAGCCATACCGAATAATTTAAGCTAATGTTATAAGTTTTCCAGGTAATTAAAGCTGCACCATCCTAAATGTTCAGTGATCTCAGTCAATCGCCCCTCAGTAAAAATTTGCAACGTTTGTTTCTGCTACGGAACATCGCCATTGCCGCACAGTGCCTGACCTTTGCTTTAGTGTACTGGACCATCGACATTGTCATTCCCTGGACGCAAATGATCACCGTGGTCACGTTGCTCGCTTTGTTAAATCTACTGACATGGATCCGCTTGCATCGCAATTGGCCGGTATCCCACCTGGAATTTTTTTTACAACTCCAGATCGATGTTCTGGCACTCAGCACATTACTGTATTTCAGCGGCGGCTCAACCAATCCATTTATTTCATTATTTCTGTTACCGATGACGATAGCCGCGGCCACGCTGCCGTGGCGTTACACCTGGACCATGGCGATCATCACAATCGCCTGCTACACCTTGTTGCTGTTCAATTACGTGCCATTACCGCATGACCATAACAAGCATCTGATTGAATTTGCATTGCATGTATCAGGGATGTGGCTGGCTTTTGTGTTAAGTACCGTCATCATTGCATGGTTCGTCGTGAGAATGAGCTCCTCCATCCGCGAGCGGGATCAGGATCTCGCCAAGGCTCGAGAGCATGCCTTGCGCAATGAACAAATCATCGCGCTGGGGACATTGGCTGCCGGCGCCGCGCATGAACTCGGCACGCCACTCTCGACCATGGCCGTCGTAGCGGGAGAATTACAGCAGGAATACACGCAGGACGCTGAATTCCAGAATAACATCCATATTCTTCGTGATCAGATCGCGCACTGCAAGCAAACTTTAACGCAGTTATTGGCGAAAGCAGGCCAAGCCAGAGCCGAACATGGCAGCGAATTACCCGTTGACGTCTTTCTTAATCAGATTCTCGATAAATGGAAGCTGATACGCCCCTCGGTTAAGTTCACTTATCAAAGCACAGGTGATTTGCCAGCTCCCAAGATCATGGACAATCAATTATTAAGCCAATCGCTGTTAAATCTGCTGAATAACGCAGCGGATGCATCGTCCGAATGCATTGAAATTAAAAGTCATTGGGACAATAACCTGGAGCTTAAACTGGAAATTAACGATGACGGCAAAGGTTTATCTGCGGAAGTAATGCAGCGTGCCGGCGAAGCTTTCTTTTCCACCAAGGCGCCAGGACAAGGCTTTGGCATTGGCTTGTTCCTCGCCAATGCCAATATTGAGCGATTTGGCGGCAGTGTCCGCTTGTTTAATCTCGAAAGCGGCGGTGCCTGCACACAGGTCGTTTTACCGCTAATTGGATGAATAGCATGATTGAACCTTTATTCACGGATAATAGCGAATACCCGAGCTTACTGATCGTCGACGACGATGAAGTTTTTTGTGATGTATTGTCCAAAGCGCTCACAAAGCGAGGCTTTAGCATCACCTGCGCACACACGATCGATGATGCGCTGAATCTGGCTGAAACATCCACACCGGAATATGCGATTGTCGATCTGAAATTATCCAGCGAATCGGGTTTAGTATTGGTTGAGAAATTGAGAAACCTGGATCCGGGAACCCGAATCGTCATGTTGACGGGGTATGCTAGCATCGCCACTGCGGTAGAAGCGATCAAACTCGGTGCCACGCATTATCTCGCCAAGCCGGTCGACGCGAATGAAATCATGGCGGCTTTTGAACGCACGGTCGGAGAAGCGAATATTCCGATCAGCGCGCATCCTTTATCCGTGGGCCGGTTGGAATGGGAATACATTCAACGCATCCTCACCGAGAACGACAACAATATCTCGGTCACCGCCAGAATTTTAAACATGCATCGCCGTACATTGCAGCGTAAGCTCGCCAAACGGCCACTGCGCGAATAACAAAAGAACTTATAGAAACCCTGCAATTATCCGTATATCCGGACCGATCATGCGCACATCCTGAATCTTAAGCTTTCTTTTTTGTTCAAGATTGGTCAGTTCGGGTAATGCAATCATACCTTGCGCATCGTCACCGATTAAGTGCGGAGCAAAATAAATAATTAATTCATCCACCAATCCGGCTTCAACCAAAGCGCCACTGAGCCCGCTACCGGCTTCCACCAGCACTTCATTGATTCCGGATTCAGCCAGCACCGTCATCATTTGTGGCAGATCAACCGCGCCTTTGGCGTCCGGTAAAACAATAACCCGGGCATTCATCTGACTCAGCACAGCTTCTTTTTCCGGATTCTCTGCATGGGCGGTAAAAATGAATGTTTCTTCCCGTTCTTGCAGCAAGCGAGCCTCCAAAGGTATCGCCAAATGGCTATCGACCACGACTTTCCTGGGTTGACGGTCTGTTTTGATATGCCGGACGGACAACTGCGGATCATCGGACTTTACAGTGCCGATACCCGTCATGATAGCGCACGAACGCGCCCGCCACCGGTGCCCATCGCGCCGCGCCGCTTCACCGGTAATCCACTGGCTGACACCATTATTCAATGCAGTCTTACCATCCAGGCTCGCGGCTGTTTTTAAACGCACCCAAGGCTTCTTTCGCGTCATGCGGGAAACAAAGCCGGCATTCAATGCATGCGCTTCGGCTTGCAACAATCCCGTCTGCACGATAACTCCGGCCTGTTGCAATAACGCCTGCCCACGCCCGGATACCAACGGATTAGGGTCTTCCATCGCCATAACGACCCGTGCGATGCCTGCTGCAATCAGCGCATTGGCACAAGGCGGCGTCCGGCCGTGATGGCTGCATGGCTCCAGCGTCACATAGGCGGTCGCGCCATGGGCCGCTGCTCCCGCATCAACCAAGGCATTAATTTCCGCATGCGGCTGTCCGGCTTTTTCATGCCAGCCGCTGCCCGCAATCTGCCCGTCGCGCACAATCACACAACCGACACGCGGATTGGGTGTGGCGCTATACAACCCCCGCTCGGCTAAGCGCAAGGCATTCGACATGAAGGCATAATCTGCGGCAGAAAAGATCGGCACTTTTATTGCTATGGAGTAATGGACTGTGCTGGCAATAGAACGTCCAGAGCTATTCTATTGATTCAGGATAATTTCTTGGATGACAACGGCTGATGCGGTTTCTGCACTTCCTTGATTGCATCGCGAAAGTCATCCACATCCTGGAAGCTTTTATAAACCGATGCGAAGCGGATATAGGCAACTTTATCGAGTTTATACAGCTCTTCCATCACGCTTTCACCGATGCTGCGCGAGGAAACCTCGCGTTCCCCCATGGCTAAAAACTTCTGCACAATGCGGTCGATCGCAGCGTCGACATAACTGGTAGGAACCGGGCGTTTATGCAGCGCCCGCTTAAAACCCGTCAGTAATTTATTGCGGTCAAATTCCGTCCGGCTGCCATCGTGCTTGACCACTTGCGGCAAACGGAGCTCGACAGTCTCGTATGTGGTGAAACGCTTATCGCAGGCAGGGCAGCGGCGGCGGCGGCGAATCTTGTGACCATCCTCGCTGACCCTGGAATCGATGACATTGGTGTCATCGGCATTACAAAAAGGACATTTCATACGCAGTTAAACCCGCATTAACAACCTGAACAAACGATTATTCACTTCCGTCCAGGTTGATGAGGCTTATCCATAAACCGGAAATTTTGCGCACAATTTTTTTGCTTCAGTAGCCACGCGTGACAAAACCGCCGCATCTTCCGGCGCCGCCAACACATCGGCGATCAGATTAGCCAATTGTTCTGCTTCCAGTTCTTTAAAACCTCTAGTGGTTATCGCCGGTGAACCGACACGAATGCCGCTGGTCACGAAAGGTTTCTGTGGATCGTTAGGGATAGCGTTTTTATTAACGGTGATATGCGCATGTTCCAACGATGCTTCCGCCTGTTTTCCGGTCAGATTCATCGCCCGCAAATCAACCAAGAACATATGACAATCGGTTTGCCCGGATACGATACGCAAACCGCGATTGGTCAGCACTTTCGCCATGACGCGCGCATTCTCGATCACCTGCTCTTGATAATCCTTGAATTCCTTGCTGGCCGCTTCCTTAAATGCCACTGCTTTGGCAGCAATCACATGCATCAAGGGGCCGCCTTGAGTTTGCGGAAAAATAGCGGAATTCAGTGCTTTCTCATGCTCCGGCTTGGCCATGATAATGCCGCCACGGGGACCGCGCAGGGTTTTATGCGTGGTACTCGTCACGAAATCCGCGATGCCAACGGGATTAGGATAAAAACCGGCAGCAACCAGTCCGGCATAATGCGCCATATCGACGAACAAGTAGGCACCTACGGCATCAGCAATTTTGCGAAAACGCCCCCAATCGATGACTCGCGCGTATGAAGAAGCACCTGCAACGATCATTTTTGGTTTATGTTCATGAGCCAGCCGTTCAACTTCGTCATAATCCAGTAGTTCAGTATCCGGATGCAAACCATATGAAATCGAATTAAAAATCTTTCCACTCATGCTCACGCTAGAGCCATGCGTTAAATGACCTCCATGCGCGAGCGACATGCCCAGCAGAGTATCGCCAGGCTTCAGCACGGATAGATAAACCGCTGCATTGGCTTGCGATCCTGAGTGCGGTTGCACATTGACATATTCAGCGCCGAAAAGCGCTTTTAAGCGATCAATCGCTAATTGCTCCACCTGATCCGCATACATACAGCCGCCATAATAGCGTTTTGCAGGATAGCCTTCTGCGTATTTATTAGTTAAAACAGAGCCTTGTGCCTGCATAACTGCGGGACTTGCATAATTTTCCGAAGCAATTAATTCGATATATTCTTCTTGACGTTGTATCTCCCCTTTAATCGCCTGCCATAATTCCGGGTCGACATTTTCTATTGTGTATTTCTGCGAAAACATGGTGATACCAATCCTTTGAAATTTTTTGGAACCGAGAAAATTTGTATATTACCACTACCTGTCGAAACGCTGATAGCTGATCTCATGGCAGCAGCACAAAAAAGACAGGAAATTCTTTGTAAAAGGTTTGAATTTATCTTAATGGACGCTAGTCCGTAGCCATGATTTTAGACCATTCTTTGGCTTTACCGAGAAATTGTTTCTGACCCTCAATGACTTCTCTTGCAAGTGGATTTTCTCAGCGATTTCTATCAAAACTTTTGCTTCGTTATGCAACATTGGTGCGCTTTCGACTTCCAGGCAAGATACGCCAATCGTTATTGATAAATCTGCGCAAACGCCGTCTGAATCAGTGGTAATAAAAATAGGACAAAAATAAAAGCACGTAACAGTATTTCATTTATTCTCCGGAAAATACCTATATCGCACTTTTATTTAGTTGCGGCGGAACTCAAATAATTGCGGCTTCTTCCTCAAATAGCAGCACAACCTTATCGCTACCATCGATGTCAACAGTCACTTTGCCACCGCTGACTAAACGCCCGAACAACAATTCGTCGGCTAACGCGCTGCGAATGGTATCTTGTATCAGCCGTTCCATCGGACGCGCCCCCATGAGCGGATCGAAGCCATGTTTTGCAAGATGATTTCGCAATTTATCCGTAAATGTCGCCTCCACTTTCTTCTCATGCAGTTGAGTTTCAAGTTGAATCAAAAATTTATCGGTTACCTGCAAAATAATTTCCTGATTTAGCGGCGCAAACGAAATAATGGCATCGAGCCGATTGCGGAATTCAGGTGTGAAAAGCTTCTTAATATCGACCAATTCATCACCCGCAGACTTCGATTGTGTAAATCCGATGGAGGATTTGGTCAGAGACTCGGCGCCTGCATTGGTAGTCATGATGATAATGACGTTGCGAAAATCAGCTTTGCGGCCATTATTGTCCGTCAACGTGCCATAATCCATGACTTGCAGCAGAATATTGAAAACATCCGTATGCGCTTTCTCTATCTCATCAAATAATAAAACCGAATAGGGGTGCTTAATCATCGCCTCCGTCAGCAAACCACCCTGATCATATCCGACATACCCGGGCGGTGCGCCGATCAAGCGTGACACCGCATGACGCTCCATGTATTCAGACATGTCAAAGCGATGCAAATGAATGCCTAAGGCATAGGCCAGTTGCCTCGCAACCTCGGTTTTTCCCACCCCAGTTGGGCCCGAGAAAAGGAAAGAACCTACCGGTTTCCGTGGGTTACCAAGTCCGCTTCTCGCCATCTTGATTGCAGAAGTTAATGCATTGATTGCATTATCTTGCCCAAAAACAACTGCTTTCATATCACGACCCAGTGTTCTTAGCTTATTGCGATCATTGGTCGAAATATTCTGCGGCGGGATTCGTGCAATTTTCGCGACCACACTTTCAATTTCACTTTTGCCGATAACTTTACGTTTCTTCGATTTCGGTAATAATCGTTGCGCAGCGCCAGCTTCATCGAGAACATCGATGGCTTTGTCCGGCAAATGCCTATCGTTGATATAGCGTTCCGACAGTTCCGCTGCAGAAACTAATGCACCAGCAGTATATTTAACCTTGTGGTGCTGCTCATAGCGCGATTTCAACCCGCGCAAAATAGCCACTGTCTCATCAACACTGGGCTCATTTACTTCTATTTGTTGGAAACGTCTTGATAATGCATGATCTTTTTCAAAAATTCCGCGATACTCACTAAAAGTGGTGGCGCCAATACATCGTAATTGCCCCGAACTTAAAACCGGTTTCAGCAGGTTCGATGCATCCAAAACCCCACCGGATGCGGCACCCGCACCGATGAGCGTATGAATTTCATCGATAAATAGAATTGCAGCAGGATTATCAGTGAGTTGCTTTAACAATGTTTTTAAGCGTTGCTCAAAATCACCGCGATATTTGGTACCGGCCAACAATGCTCCCATATCAAGCGAATAAATCTGATGCTTTAGCAGAAGATCAGGCACATCTTCTTCGACAATACGTTTTGCTAAGCCTTCTGCGATTGCTGTTTTTCCGACACCCGCTTCACCAACCAGCAAAGGGTTATTTTTACGGCGCCGGCATAGCGTTTGAATAACACGCTCGATTTCCTTTTCACGCCCGATTAATGGATCAATTTTATTAATTAGTGCCAGGTGATTGAGATTCACTGTGTAGCTTTCGAGCAATCCACCGGTATTCGATTCATGTTCTGCCTCTCCTTCGCTCCCGGTTTTAGCGTCATTCTCTTGCGGTACTTTCCGGATATTATGCGAGATGTAATTGACCACATCCAAACGTGTCACACCTCTTTGGTGCAAGAAATATACCGCATGGGAATCTTTTTCACCAAAAATTGACACCAGTACATTAGCACCGGTCACTTCTTTTTTTCCCGATGACTGAACATGCAAGATGGCGCGTTGTATCACCCGCTGAAAACCCAAAGTCGGTTGCGTGTCAACTTCTTCACTGCCTTTAATGACCGGAGTATGCCGTGAAATATGATCCAGCAATACCAACCGCAATTCTTCAATGTCAACTAAGCAAGCATTTAATACTTCAGCGGCGCTTGCATTATCCAGCATTGCCAACAACAAATGCTCCACTGTAATGAATTCATAGCGTTTTTGCCTGGACTCCACAAACGCCATGTGCAAACTGACTTCCAAATCTGGCGCGATCATTTCAGTTTTCCTCCATTACACATCTCAGTGGATGCTGATTCTTCCTGGCAAATTCAATCACTTGCTTAACCTTTGTACTTGCAATATCACTAGGGTAAATGCCACACACTCCAACTCCCTCCGTATGCACCTTTAACATTATTCGCGTCGCTTGCTCTTGATTCATAGAAAAAAATAGCCTCAACACCTCAATCACAAACTCCATCGGTGTAAAATCATCATTCAATAATAGTATCTTATACAGCGGAGGCTGCTCATGCTTTACCTTATCCTCTGCAAGTTTAACGGCTTCTGTGTTACTTTCCGTCATCACGCTTTTCCCTATCTGACTCCAATTATAAATATAATTAGCATAAAAATACTTCCTTCCAGTGATGACATATTTGACGATTACGACAAAATTTTCAAGTCTCTTAAGA
Source organism: Proteobacteria bacterium ST_bin16 (assembly GCA_002083595.1). Taxonomy (GTDB): domain Bacteria; phylum Pseudomonadota; class Gammaproteobacteria; order Burkholderiales; family Nitrosomonadaceae; genus Nitrosomonas. The sequence continues at coordinate 24,419 of MSXT01000007.1, forward strand.
TAATTACCAAATCCACAAACATAAATATCCCGTAACCTCTTGACTTTAACCCTGGATTTGCGTAAAACAGCAAATGGCGTTTGACTTCAAGTTTTCAGCGGTACTGGTTTTATCCGTCAATGGTCTTGAAATTCAAATAGTATTAGGGTTTCCGGCCCAGTTTTTTATATAGGAAGTAGAAATGGCAACAGGTACAGTAAAATGGTTCAACGATTCCAAAGGTTTTGGTTTTATTACTCCAGATGATGGCAGTGAAGATTTATTCGCGCACTTCTCAGCAATCAATATGTCCGGATTTAAAACCCTTAAAGAAGGTCAAAAAGTGAGTTTTGATGTCACTCAAGGACCTAAAGGAAAACAAGCCTCTAATATCCAATCCGCTTAACTTTTATAAAATACTGGTTTAGTACTTATTGACAATAATAAGGTTTTAGCCTGATATTAAAATGCCTCTTTCTGTAACAGAAAGAGGCATTTTTTTACCTTCTTTTTCAACCCCTAACTTTATTAAGCTAGATATTTAATCATCGCATTTCCAAAAGCAGAGCACGAAACCTGCTGAGCGCCCGGCATTAATCGCGCAAAATCATAAGTAACAATCTTATGCTGAATAGTCGCTTCCATCGCTTTGATAATCATATCGGCCGCTTCCACCCAACCCATATGACGCAGCATCATCTCCGCAGATAATATGATCGAACCGGGATTTACCTGATCTTTCCCGGCATATTTAGGCGCAGTGCCATGCGTCGCCTCAAAGATCGCAACTGAATCACTCAAATTAGCTCCCGGTGCAATGCCAATCCCCCCAACCTGCGCGGCCAGTGCATCAGAAATATAATCACCGTTCAGATTTAAAGTAGCTACCACATCATATTCTTCCGGGCGCAATAAGATTTGCTGCAAAAAAGCATCCGCGATCACATCTTTAATGATAATTCCACCCTTTTCCGGCGGCAATTTCATCCATGGACCGCCATCCAGCAACTCTGCCCCGAATTCATTGGCTGCCACTGCATAACTCCATTTCTTAAATGCGCCTTCAGTAAACTTCATGATATTGCCTTTATGCACCAGCGTTAACGATTTACGCTGATTGTCTATGGCATACTGAATGGCTTTGCGTACAAAACGCTCAGTACCTTCTCTTGAAACAGGCTTAATACCGATACCGGAGGTTTGAGGAAAACGTATACTCGTTACCCCCATATTTTTAACCAAGAAATCAATTACTTTCTTAGCAGACTCAGATTCCGCCTCCCATTCAATGCCGGCATAAATATCCTCGGAATTTTCCCGGAAAATGACCATATCCGTTTTTTCCGGACTTTTCACAGGACTGGGTACGCCGTTAAAATAGCGCACAGGCCGCAAACAGATATATAAATCGAGCTGCTGACGCAACGCGACATTAATCGAACGAATACCCCCACCTACCGGAGTTGTAAGCGGACCTTTGATGGAAACCACAAACTCTTTTGCGGCCTGTAAGGTTTCATCCGGTAACCACACATCCGATCCATACACTTGCGTTGCTTTCCCACCTGCATAGATTTCCATCCATGAAATCTTGCGTTTCCCGCCGTAGGCCTTTTCAACTGCCGAATCAACAACCTTTTTCATTACTGGAGTAATATCAATACCAATCCCGTCACCTTCAATAAAAGGAATGATTGGATTATCAGGCACTGTCAATAAACCATCGGTACTGATCCGAATTTTTTCTCCATCACTGGGGATTGTTACATGCTGATACATAGCATCTCCAAGTATTCAAATACAATTTATAATGAGCCAATTATCGGGGGTTTTTATGCAAAACTATATGGCTGCCCTTTCCCAACCGTACCGCAAGAAATTCTCACTCTTACACTGGAAATGGACTTTAACTCGATGAGCATTATACGTTATAAATAGGATGCCTTTCCATGACAGACAATATCAGCAATAACCATTATTAATGCTGACCATTCAAATCAGTTTTCAAACTCAATTGAGCAAAATCAATAAATTATCAAAATTACCTCATGTGATTTATTCTCTATAATGAATTTAAATCTTCTCATACCCGATCTATTCTGGCCCGATGCATCACAGCAAAACATTTATGATGAATTACAGATGCGTCACTTGGTAACACTGTTATCAAAAAGCATCTCCTCGACAAATCCAATCCATGCAACGGAAGCTTGGCTGTGCCAACAGTTTAATATCGCACGACAACAAAATAACTGGCCTATTGCACCGATCATGTTGCACACCGACGCTCCTGACCTGGCAAAAGCCAGTAAAGATTTTTGGATGCGTGCCGATCCTGTTCACCTTCGCATTGAACAAAATCATATCATGCTCGCTGATAGTCAAGCTTTCCGGATCACCGATGAAGAAGCCAATGAATTGATACAAGATATCAATCATAATTTCAGTCATGATGGTTTCACTTTGTTGTCATTACGACCGGACCGGTGGTACATCCGCTTACCTGCGATAGCAGACATGCAAACGCATATGCTTAGCCAGGTCACTTGTAAAAACATCAATAATTTTTTGCCATCCGGTGCTGACAGCGTGCTATGGCATAAAGTTTTCAATGAAATTCAAATGTTATTGCATGAACACCCGGTTAATCAAGCACGTGAATCGCGTGGTGAGTTAACCATTAATAGCATCTGGTTATGGGGTGGCGGAAGCATGCCGCAATTTGTCCGGTCGCCTTATACGCATGTGTGGAGTAACGATGATCTACCTCGCGCATTAGCACTTGCCAATGGTACAAACCATTCAAGGCTACCAGCCGATGCGGACGAATGGCTCATGACGCAACCAAACGGCGATCATCTTGTAGTATTGGATTCATTGCGAGAGAAAGCTCAATATAGAAATGCTTATGGCTGGCGTGAAACACTGAAGGATATGGAGCAAAACTGGTTCTCTCCTTTACATACAGCGCTCAAGGAAGGAAAAATCAATCAATTGACCATCACGGCGTTAAATGAGACTTCATCGCGAGACTTTTCGTTGACACGTTCCGACTTATGGAAATTTTGGCGCATAACCAAACCACTTTCCATTCACAGTAAAATACACTAGCCGGATTATGAACAAATATTTTTGCGATATCTTTACTGCCATATCCCTTTATCAAGAATTTCAGCTAACAGGAATAAGGAATTACCGTGCAAAAAACTTCTTTATTTAATATTGTTAAGCCTTATTTGGCCATCAGCATTGCGTTCACGCTGGCAGTTACCCTAGCAGCTGGCCCATACTTGGCCGCCGAAATTGCATCGCACTGGCAAACTGCATTATGGTTTTCATTAATCTTCATGATCTTGATCACAATCATTCAGATAGCACGCGCAGAGAAAAATACTCGGAATCTTTCCGATCAACTTATTGTAAGCAAGGAAAGATTAGGTAATGAGATCAAGCACCGGTTATGGGCGGAAAAAACCGCTTCCGAGAATAAAGTAAAATCGCAGTTTATTGATGAAAACATTCCAGTCATGCTGGCTTATTTTAATAACGATCTGCGTTGCCGCTACCATAACCGGATTTTCCGCCGCTGGTTCGGACTAAAACCGGATCAGATCGATGGCCGGCATTTAAAGGAATTTTCTAACGAAGAATTCTTCTCGGATATTCAAAATCGTATCGAAGAAATCTTGGTCGGGAAAACCATACATAACGAACGCGTTCTCAAATCCACCAAAGGTTTTCCTTATATTTTCACGGAGCAGTACCTTCCGCATCTTGACAATAAAGGCAAAACGATCGGCTTCTATACATTGCACACACCTCGGGCGCAAGAAAAAACCCGTGTTTCACCAAAAAATATCAAAGAAGAAAACACAGCAAAAACAGAACCGAAGAAACCCGATCCGGTACCTATTAAGAACGAAGCAAGCCTTCAGCCAAACACGCAGACGTCTAAACAACAGGGTGTAACTGCTGCGCGCATCGCTCAAGCCATTGAGGGCGGAGAATTTAATTTATATTGCCAAAAAATAATTCCCATCAAACCCTCAGTTTCTTCGTCTTCCCATTACGAAATTCTGATCCGTATGCACGAGGAAGAAAATAATCTTATGCCTCCGGGCTCGTTCCTACCGCTTGTCGATCAATTCAAGATGATGCCCAAGCTGGATCGGTGGATCATTAATCACATTATCCATTGGCTGTCGGATCACCCAAATGCCAATTCAGTATTTTATTTGAATGTCGCCAAAGACTCCTTAAGCGATCAGGCCTTTCCCGGTTTCATTCAAGATTTATTAAAGAGAACAGGCGTTCCTGCTTCCAGCCTTTGTTTTGAAGTTGAAATTTCCGATGCGGAAACTCTTACCAGTGACACTTGCACGTTTACCAACAAAATTCGTGAATTAGGTTGCCTGGTATCACTATGTAGTTTCAATGAAACCCCGGAATCACTCAGTTTACTCGATAAGATCAAAGCTGATTATCTGAAAATAGATGGAAGCATTGTTTGCAACATACTGCGCGATGAGGATGACTTAGCCAAAATAATTAGCATTAACCAATTTGCCACTAAGGCCGGCACTCAAACAATCGCTGAACTCGTTGAAACGGATGACATCACTGCGAAGCTGCGGGAAATTGGCGTGGACTATGCACAGGGATTTGGTATTGCTAAGCCCCATCCATTCAATGATCTTGAATCGGTTGCTTAGCGCCATAAGTATTGAAAAAATGTATCGATAAAAACAAAAGGCGCAATTAACTATAATTGCGCCTTTTGTTTTAGACTTTAAAATCCATTACATCATAGAGCTTTGACCATGCTCTCCACAACTTTCTTGGCATCGCCAAAAATCATCATGGTCTTATCCATGTAGAACAGATCATTATCGAGCCCAGCATAACCGACGGCCATACTGCGCTTAACCACCATAACGGTGCGCGCTTTATGCACATCCAATATCGGCATGCCATAAATCGGGCTACCGGCAACATAAGCCGCAGGATTGACCACGTCATTCGCACCCAATACCAAAACCACATCGGTATTCGAGAAATCACTGTTGATTTCTTCCATTTCCTGTACTTGTTCGTAAGGAATCTCAGCTTCCGCCAGCAACACGTTCATATGACCTGGCATACGTCCGGCTACCGGATGTATGGCAAAGCGCACATTGACGCCTTTTTCATGCAATTTTTCAGCCAGTTCTTTCACCGCATGCTGCGCTCTGGCAACGGCTAAACCGTAGCCCGGCACGATAATCACGCTATCGGCATTCCCCATCAGGAAAGCTGCGTCGTCGGCACTACCGCTACGGTGGGTTTTCTGCTCACCGCTATCCGCTGCCACAGTACCACCATCGCTGCCAAAACCACCCAGAATAACGGACAAGAATGGACGATTCATCGCTTTACACATGATATATGAGAGAATCGCACCCGAACTGCCCACTAGCGATCCGGCAATGATCAGCATTGGATTACCCAACGAGAAGCCGATACCTGCTGCAGCCCAGCCTGAGTAGGAGTTCAACATGGAAATCACCACCGGCATATCCGCGCCACCGATTGGAATGATAATCAGGAATCCCAGCACAAACGCGATTGCGGTCATGGCAATAAATGCGGTCCAATTAGTCGTTTCACTGAAGAAGAACCATAAACCGCAGCCAACCATCGCGAGCGCCAACAGCAAATTAACCGCATGCTGACCGCCAAATACGATCGGTGTGCCACTCATACGTCCTGACAGTTTTAGGAATGCAATGACGGAGCCTGACCATGTCATGGCACCGATAAACGTGCCCAAAAACAGTTCCAGCTTACTGCCCGCAGGCAATACCTCGGGCAAACCGAATGAAACCGGATTATTGACTGCTGCAATTGCGATAAAAACTGCCGCCAAACCAACCAGTGAATGCATAAATGCAACCAGTTCAGGCATTGCAGTCATTTGCACGCGTTGCGCCACGATTGCACCGATCAGACCGCCCACGGCAATACAACCCAAAATCAAAATCCAGTTTTGCGTCAGCGTCAGAGTTGTGGCAACAGCAATGGCCATGCCAATCATGCCAAAAAGATTGCCGCGGCGCGCAGACTCGGGCGAGCTCAGCCCCTTTAACGCCAGTATGAAGAATACCGAAGCTACTAAATATGCAAGTGCAACCAGATTTGCTGACATTTAGGCGTTTCCTTTTTTATCTTTTTTCTTGAACATTTCCAGCATGCGCTGACTTACCAGAAACCCGCCAAATACATTAATCGCAGCCAACGTAACCGCTGCGGCACCCAGCCAGACACCCCAATCGGTTTCCGCAGGACCGGCCGCCAGCATGGCACCAACCAAGATAATACCGGAAACGGCGTTGGTTACCGACATGAGCGGGGTATGCAGTGCGGGTGTGACGTTCCACACTACATGGTAGCCGACAAAAATGGCCAGCACAAAGACCGTTAAATTAACAATCACCGGATCGACTTCACCAATCATGATTACTCCTTTAAATTATGATGTAGCGGCGATCTCTCCGCCGCCGCACAGTAATGTTCCCGCAATGATCTCATCCGTACGATCTATTTTTAATTCACCGCTTGCCGGATCAAGCATCAGATTCAGAAAATTCATCAGGTTGCGCGCATACAGAGTGCTGGCATCCGCTGCCACCAAACCGGGCAGATTCGCAATACCAATCAGATGCACCCCATGTTTGACTACAGTTTGATTTAATTCCGATAGCGGGCAGTTACCGCCAGCTTCCACCGCCATATCGACGATCACCGACCCCGGCTTCATCGCCTGAACGGTTTCTTCCTTGATCAGAACAGGCGCTGGTCGTCCTGGAATGAGCGCGGTGGTGATAATGATATCTGCCGCGATCGCACGTTCATGCACTAATTCACCCTGGCGCCGCTTGTAATCATCGGACATCTCAGTTGCATAACCACCTGCTGTCTCAGCCTTGGCTTCTTCTTCATCGCTGAGCGGCACTTCCACAAACTTGGCGCCCAAACTTTCTACTTGTTCTTTCACCGCCGGACGCACATCAAAAGCTTCAACCACAGCTCCCAGTCTTTTCGCCGTTGCAATCGCTTGCAAACCAGCAACACCCGCACCCAGAATTAATACCCGCGCTGCTTTGACAGTACCCGCCGCTGTCATCAACATGGGAAAGAATTTTTGATACACATTGGCCGCCATGATCACCGCTTTATAGCCTGCGATATTTGCTTGCGATGACAAAACATCCATATTCTGCGCCCGCGAAATGCGCGGCAATTTTTCCATCGCAAAGGCGGTCAACCCATGCTGCGTCAGCGCATCGACACCTTCCTTATGATGCGGCGACAATAATCCCAGCAATACCGAATCTTTGCGCATCATGGCCAGCTCGGCGGATTCCGGGCCACGCACTTTGAGTACAATTTGCGCTTGCGCATACAACTCAGCCACGTCAGCGACAATCGTCGCACCAGCCTCCTGATAGGCCGAATCCGGTATACTCGCTCCCGCCCCAGCGCCTGATTGCACTGAAACCTTATGAACACCCTTGGCAGTATATTTTTTCACGGTCTCCGGTGTAGCTGCTACACGCGTTTCTCCGCCGCGAATCTCTGCTGGTATGCCTATATGCATTGATAATCTCCCTTTTCTTGCCAACCTGCTTGCAAATAAAAACTAAAATTGTGCTTAATTTTTTAATGAATTGCGGATTATAAATCAATTTGCGCGCAATGCCATTAATTGGATCAGGAAAAACTTGATATGACTGGATTCTTTGATAACTGACCCAGTTTATTGTAGTGATAATGACAACACATGAAGCGCACAGAGCAGCGGATGAAACCGGCTGCTCCGCCACTCATCTCAATGCATTTTTCTTAAGCTGCCTGGAAAACTGCGGTTTTTGCCACGAAGTTCACTCATCCATTTTGCTGAATTCGTTTTCCAATTGTTGGGTAATTCGCTCCAGCAAGGGCGGAATCTTTGTTAATAACGATTCCGCGTCGGACCAGTTATTATTGACGCCTGCTGTCTCAAGGGCTTCGCATAAATCGGCAAAACTCGCAGCACCGATTGTTCTGGCCGACGATTTCAATTTATGCCCTAAACGGCCTAGCGCAAGTAAATCTTTTTCAGCTTGCGCGGCTTTCATTTCCACTAACGTATCATTGGCCACTTCGATAAATTTGAGGCCGAATTTACGTACCAGCGCTGAGTTGTTATGAAACATCTGACTCATCACTGAAATATCAACCGGTAACGGCGCTTCCGGATCCGGCCCTTCTTCGACTTGTTTTATCACTTCCGTCATACTCCGGTTTTTAAACAACGATCGATCCAGCGGCTGGTCAGTTTCTCTTGCACTGTATTCTGACGCAAGCGCGTTGCAAGCCCAGGGAAATCGACCTGATCCAATGGCTGATCCTGATTAAAGCAGGAGAATACATACGTAATTTTTCCGGTCTCAGGATCTTCATGCGGTTGTAGACACTGCGCGCAGATTTCCTTCATCATGCACTGCATCGGCGAGTTGATCGAGCCGATCGCAAAATGATCTGCTTTCAAGTAAGGCTTCAACTGATGATGACGTGCAACCCCGACCGCCGCCATCATGCGATCCGAACCGATGGCAATAATATGATCCACATCGGACAAGGCCACCGGCTGCGCACCCAGCTCACCACTGGCATAAGCCACCATGGCCTGGACGATATTACCAACATAACTTTTATCTTGCGGACGTGTCGCCGTAAAACCCGGCGCTTCATCGCAGCACCATACCACGATGTCAGCCGCGGCTTCAATTTCCGCCACTTTGTAGCGGTCGACCAGTTTTTTGTAGCCAGCGAAATACAGCACTTTCGATCCTGCTGCGCGTGCCGCCGCGCCAATGGAGAACAACACTGCATTGCCTAAACCGCCCCCCACCAGTACCACGGTCTCATTGGATGGAATCTCTGTCGGTGTTCCCGTTGGCCCCATCAGCACAACCGGTTCACCCGGTTTCAACATCGCGCACAAATCGGAAGATCCGCCCATTTCCAAAACAATGAGGGAAACCAGTCCGCGCTCAATGTCCACCGAAGCTCCCGTCAATGCAAGGCCTTCCATCGCCAACCGGGTATTTTCGGCCTGTGTCGCCAACGTGGCAAAATTCTGGAAGCGGTAGAACTGACCCGGCTGAAAATGCTCTGCCGCCATCGGTGCATGCACAACCACTTCGATAATATTCGGCGCAAGCCTTTCCACTTTGTAAACCATGGCCCGCAACCGGTTGTTCAAGTTTGCGAAGAATTGCCCGGCGGGTTGATCCAACGACGGTTTGATCCGCTCCAGTACCCGGCTTACCACCGGATAACCTTGTTTGGCGCTGGACATCGCTTTCACGACATTGCCCGAATAAGAAGGATGTAAATCGCCAAAGAAACTGATGAAACGGCCATCTTGCGCATCCTTGTAGCGGCTCAGCAATACCGACGGATAGTCCGGTTTGGGATTGGCATATGTCGGCTTGATCGGGTTACCTTCTTCATCGCAAGCATTGAAGTAGCGGCCATCGAGTTGATAAATTTCTCCATCTTCACGCGCCAATACCGTATTGGGCTGCGTTCCCGCGGCAACGAGCAAAGCGCGCGCCGGTAACTCAACCTTTCCGGCATCTTGCCACTGCCCGGTTTCATCGCGTTTCTGCACGGCAAATTGCACCGACTGAGTATGTCCCCAGGCATCAATGTTAACTCGCGTTGGCGTCATTCCCTCGGCAAACCAGATCCCTTCTTCCAGCGCTTTCTCCACTTCTTCATGATTCAACGTATAGGAAGGACTATCGATCAAACGCTTGCGGTAGGCGATGGTTGCGCCCCCCCAGGATTGCAGCAGAGGGATGATACGCGGCGTGCGTTTTTCCTGTTCAGCCACCGCCCGTTCGGCGCGAATGGCACGGGCATGCGAGAGAAATTCATCGGCAATTTGCTGTTCTTCCTCATCCCATACTGCACGGATTGCCGCCTCCCCTTGCACCGCCGTTAGAATTTCATAGCGCTGCAAGAATTTCTCCACCTGTACTGGATAATACGCCAGTGCTTCGGTTGCGGTATCGATCGCGGTCAAACCGCCGCCAATCACCACCACCGGCAAGCGTAACTGCATATTGGCAATGGAATCGCTCTGCGCGGCTCCTGTCAGTTGCAGCCCCATCAGAAAATCCGATGCCGCACGCACACCGCGCGCCAATCCATTCGGCAAATCCAGCACGGTCGGACGCCCGGCACCGGCAGCCAGTGCTACATGGTCGAATCCCATGGTAAAAGCATCATCGGTCGTCAATGTGCCGCCAAAACGCACGCCGCCGAACAATGCGAATTCTTCCCGGCGTTCCAGTAACAAGCGGATCAGTTTCAGAAAGTTTTTATTCCAGCGCACGGTAATGCCATATTCCGCCACCCCGCCGAAACCGCCCGGCATACGTTGATCCAGATTTTCTTCCAGCGCACTGGCAAGGCGGATCGCTTGAAATGGCACGCGCTCACCCTTCTGGTTAACACCCGAGATGTCTCCCGGCAGAGGTTCGATCTTAAGTCCGTCAATACCGACGACGGTGTGCCCTTCATTCATCAAATGATGTGCCAGCGTGTAACCGGCCGGGCCCATGCCCACCACCAGAACCTTGCGTCCGGATGCCGGTTTCGGTACTGGACGGTGCAGATTCAAAGGATTCCAGCGCGTCAGCAGACTATAAATCTCAAATCCCCACGGCAGCGCCAATACGTCCTTCAACGTGCGGGTCTCGGCTTGTGGAATATCAACCGGCTCTTGCTTCTGATAAATGCAGGATTTCATGCAATCGTTGCAGATACGGTGACCGGTTCCGGCACACATCGGATTATCCAGTGTAATCATGGCCAAACTGCCCACGGCGACACCCTGCGATTTGAGTTTATGAAACTCCGAAAT
>MSXT01000062.1 GCA_002083595.1 Proteobacteria bacterium ST_bin16
AAATCAATGCGTTTGACACAACTTAACCTTCCCATAGCATGTTCTCATAAAATTATTTCTAACAACACTTTTTCGATAAGAAAAAACACTTCTTCGCTTCGTTACCGTCCCTTATTCGATATTTTTAACAAATTGGGTTAGAATTTCTTACAGCTAACGGGTGCGAACGGGTAATCACACGCTACTAGGCTGATTATGTTGATGTATAAACTGGATTGAATAGAGAACTCATTTTCGAAAAGCAATTGAATTGTCGATTTGTCCATAAAATACATATAAGCATAAAGCACGTTGTTATTGACAGCACTATGAAATAGATCAGCTAATCACCGTCTATTTCCATGATGCATGGTTTAATTCTTCCGTCACAATAGCATTGTCGAAATTGACAGAGTTCTATTTTCAAAGACACAATCCGCTATACTTAAAACTTATCATTATTTTATTGGTTAAATTATGAGTGAATATCTTTTTACTTCTGAGTCTGTTTCTGAAGGACACCCTGACAAGGTTGCCGATCAGATTTCTGATGCTGTACTGGATGCAATTCTGAGTCAAGATCCTAACGCGCGGGTTGCGTGCGAAACTTTGTGCAGTACCGGGTTGATTGTATTATCAGGCGAGATAACAACCCATGCATCGGTCGATTACAATATCATTGCGCGTGAAACGGTTAAAAATATCGGTTATACCAGTTCAAATATCGGCTTCGATTCGACTACATGCGCTGTATTGACTGCATTCAACAAACAATCGCCAGATATCGCCCAAGGTGTTAATCGTTCCAAAGAGGAAGAAATGGAACAAGGAGCGGGCGATCAGGGCCTTATGTTTGGCTACGCTTGCGACGAAACACCGCAATTAATGCCAATGCCCATTTTTTATGCGCATCGTTTGGTTGAACGGCAAGCCGAATTGAGAAAAAAAGGCCAATTGCCTTGGCTGCGCCCTGATGCCAAATCACAAGTTTCAGTGCGTTATCAAAACGGTAAGCCGCAGCAAATTGAGACGGTGGTGATTTCCACGCAGCATGATCCGGATATTTCACATTCCGCATTGAGCGAAGCGGTTATTGAAGAAGTCATTAAACCGGTATTACCTGCTTCGATGATCAGTAACCGTATTCAATATCTGGTGAACCCTACCGGGCGTTTTGTGGTAGGTGGCCCGATGGGCGATTGCGGCTTGACCGGACGCAAGATCATTGTCGATAGCTACGGTGGTGCAGCGCATCATGGCGGCGGCGCTTTTTCCGGCAAAGATCCATCCAAGGTTGATCGATCCGCCACTTATGCTGGACGTTATGTGGCTAAAAATATCGTGGCTGCTGGAATTGCCAGTAGGTGCGAAGTGCAGGTGGCTTATGCCATCGGTGTTGCACGTCCTGTTTCATTGATGGTCAATACATTCGGCACGGGTAAAATTGCCGATGAAAAGATTGTTCAGCTCATCGAAAAACATTTTGATTTACGTCCACGCGGTATCATTCATGCGCTTAACTTGTTACGTCCGATCTATGCTAAGACAGCTGCCTATGGGCATTTTGGACGTGAACTTCCTGAGTTTACCTGGGAAGCTACGGATAAGGCTGCGCAATTACGTGCTGATGCCGGTCTCTAAATTTTCTGTAATCTTTGCCGACATCAATAACCTTTAATTGGTTTTCCCCTATGGTGAGGAGCGCTGCAGCGGTTGGTTCCGCGAGGCTCAGCATAGGCGGGTATTTGTCACAACGGCGCTCGTTCATAAATTGAGGAGATGATTATTATGAACGCTGTGCTTAATTCCGATGGTAGTTTCTTTACTGACTATAAGGTTGCTGATATTGCATTGGCAGAATGGGGACGTAAAGAAATCGCGATCGCTGAAACAGAGATGCCGGGTTTAATGGCATTACGCAAGGAATATGCAAACCAAAAGCCACTGGCAGGTGCCAGGGTCGCCGGTTCTCTGCATATGACGATTCAAACGGCGGTGTTGATCGAAACACTGGTAGCGCTCGGTGCCGAAGTGCGCTGGGCTTCCTGCAATATATTTTCTACACAGGATCATGCGGCTGCTGCGATTGCTGCCAGAAATATTCCGGTATTCGCCTATAAGGGCGAGTCGCTTGAAGATTACTGGGAATACGCTCACAAGATTTTTGAATGGACGGCTGCCGGTCAATCGGTGGGCGCCAATATGATTTTGGATGATGGCGGTGATGCGACGTTATTGTTGATCCTAGGTGCAAAAGCTGAGAAAAATCCTGCGGTTATTGCGAATCCGGGCAATGAGGAAGAAACCGCATTATTTGCATCGATCAAAAAGAAATTAGCGACTGAACCCAATTGGTATTCAACCAATTTGGCCAGGATACGCGGTGTAACAGAAGAAACCACGACCGGAGTGCATCGTTTATATGAAATGCAGAAAAATGGCGAACTCCCGTTTCCCGCTTTCAACGTGAATGACTCCGTCACTAAATCAAAATTTGATAATTTGTACGGTTGCAGGGAATCTTTGGTTGATGGTATCAAACGTGCCACGGACGTCATGATTGCCGGCAAAATTGCTGTGGTTTGCGGATATGGCGATGTTGGCAAAGGCTGCGCGCAATCGCTGCGAGGTTTGGGAGCGACTGTCTGGATCACTGAAATTGATCCGATTTGCGCGTTACAAGCTGCGATGGAAGGATATCGCGTAGTGACGATGGGCGATGCATGCAGTCAAGCGGACATCTTTGTTACCGCAACCGGTAATCTGCGTGTCATCACCCATGATCACATGTTGGCAATGAAGGATCAGGCGATTATTTGCAATATTGGCCATTTTGATTCGGAAATTGATATCGCATCCATTCAAAAATACCAATGGGAAAATATCAAACCGCAAGTGGATCACGTCATATTCCCGACCGGCCGCCGTATCATCGTTCTGGCGCAAGGCAGGCTGGTGAATTTGGGTTGTGCGACCGGCCACCCTTCTTTTGTGATGTCCAGCTCGTTTACCAATCAAGTATTGGCGCAAATGGAGCTATGGCAGAACGGCGCAAATTATCAGAAAAATGTTTATGTATTACCTAAACACTTGGATGAAAAAGTGGCGCGTTTGCACATCGGCAAATTGGGTGTGAAACTCACTGAATTGACCGATGAACAGGCTAACTACCTGGGATTGAGCAAAAACGGCCCATTCAAACCCGAAATGTACCGGTATTAATCGTCTTTCTTTTTTTACTGGAAGAGCTGGCGCATGAGTTTGCATCTACTCTGCTGGTTCTTTCAGTAAGAAAACAATGATTAATATCTAAGTAGTTACGGCAGCAGTCGTGCTAATTCTGTATCCATAGAGCTTGCAAAAATGGAATCACAAAAAAAATTTCCTCCTGCTTTCAGCTTTGAACTTTTTCCACCGCAAACCCCCGAGGGCGTTGAGAAACTCCGGTTGACGCGCCAGCAGCTGGCACGATTCAATCCCAAGTTCTTTTCGGTAACTTTCGGTGCGGGAGGTTCGACGCGCGAGCGGACGCTCGAGACCGTGCTGGAAATTCAAGCGGAAGGGCATGTCGTTGCACCGCATCTTTCTTGCATCGGCTCAACGCAACATAACATTCGTGCCATTTTGGAAAAGTATTATGAAGCGGGAATCCGCCATATTGTCGCGTTGCGCGGTGATTTGCCGTCGGGAATGGCGCAAGCCGGCGAGTTTCGTTACGCCAGCGAACTGGTAGCTTTTATCCGGCAAGAATACGGATCTTCTTTCCATATCGAAGCAGCAGCTTACCCGGAATACCATCCGCAGGCGCGGTCTGCGCAAGCGGATTTTGATAATTTCAAGCGTAAAATTGAAATGGGTGCCAGTTCAGCGATTACGCAATATTTCTATAATGCCGATGCTTATTTTCATTTTGTTGAGTTATGTGAGGCAGCTGGTTTGAATATTCCGGTTGTTCCCGGCATCATGCCGATCAATAAATTCTCACAACTGGTCAGATTCTCGGATACTTGCGGCGCGGAGATTCCACGCTGGATTCGTAAGAAACTCGAAGGTTATGGCGACGACAGTGAATCCATTCACGCTTTTGGATTGGATGTTGTCACTGGTCTATGTGAACAGCTATTGCAAGCCGGTGCGCCCGGATTGCATTTTTATACGTTGAACTCCGCCAACTTGACATCCGCTATCTGGCAGCGTCTTAATCTTCACGCGCGCTAACAATCAACCCACCGCAGTGCATTGTTTTATCAGCTATTCAGCGCTAGCAAAACATCGTATCCACGAAATCATCCGATGCGGTTTCATGGCATAAAAGCCACGAAACCGGAATGATCTTTTTCCTGATTCCCTCAGCCAGTATATAATGCGCATCAATATTCTGATTAAAATAAAAAAGCATGGGGTTTCAAAATGACAAAGAAGAAAGCTGCTTCTGATAAGACTACTGCAGAATTAGAGGGTGCAGATAAGACAGGTCCGGATGTTTCAATCATGGAAGCCTGTATTGCGCATGCCAAAGAAATCAAGGCTACGCAACTTGAGCTTATTAAGAGTAAGGGTTACGACTTTGCGCCTGAATTCAGGGACATGACTGTTCAACTTTATTTGTTTGGTGTCATGTGGAAGTTCGCGGAAAACTTGGGAAGTGCTGATGATGCGCGTGAATTGGCGTTCGCGGCTTTGGCGGAATTTTTTGTGCAAGAGCGCATGCCGAAGCAGAAGGTCACTAAACGTATTGAGTTTCTCAGGAAAATGTCCAAGATTGAAGAAGATCACAATGCATTGGCGGTCGCCATCGGTTATGAATCTGAGCCCGGTGATAACAGTCTGGCGGAAGTGTTTGATCATTACGTGGATGATACGCAGGTATCAGGAGCGTTCTGGCGCTTGTACGATCGCGGCAGAAAGATCATGTTGTACGGCGGTTTGGGAATTGCCTTTTTGGTGATTTGGTTTGTTACCTTATTCATGCCGGGAAATACCACGATTGCGATACTTGCGAGTGGGCTTATTGCTGCGGCAATTTTTGTCATTCCGGTATTTTTAATCGGTATTTTCATCTATCGCACAAAAATCAAAAAAGCGAAACAAGCGAGCTAGTCCTGCTCGCGGAATCAAGATGTTCTAACTGTTCGGTGTATAGCAATTCACGTAGATTGATCAACCGGCTGCTGGTGTAAAAATGAGTGCTCAGATTATCGATGGCAAGAAATTGGCCGAATTGGTGCGGACTGAATGGAAAGCGCGCGCGGAAAAACTGATTCAACTGGGCATCAAGCCAGGGTTGGCGGTTATTATCGTGGGAGACAATGCGGCATCCAGTCTGTATGTCAGGAATAAAGTCAAAGCGTGCAGCGATATTGGTATTTATTCCGAAGTACATAGTTTTCCGCAGCATGCGGAACAAGATGAAGTATTAAATTGTATTCAGGCACTCAATCAGAATCCACACATTCATGGCATCCTGGTTCAGCTACCGTTGCCCGCGCATTTTGAGAATAACCGTGTCATCGCATCCATCGCCGTTGAAAAAGATGTCGATGGTTTTCATCTCTATAACGTCGGCGCATTGGTTACCGGCAATACCATTTTTTCTCCTTGCACGCCTTACGGCGTGATGGTGATGCTGGAAAGAAACCGGATTCCGATTGAAGGACAACATGCAGTGGTGATCGGACGCAGCAACATTGTGGGTAAACCGATGGCATTCATGCTGCTGGAACAGGGCGCCACGGTGACCATTTGTACTTCAAAAACACGCAATTTGCAGCAATTTACCAAAAATGCGGATATTCTGATTGTGGCGACCGGAAAACCGCGCATGGTTACTGCCGGGATGGTAAAGCCCGGTGCCGTTGTCATTGATGTCGGTATCAATCGATTGCCGGATGGGAAACTCTGTGGTGATGTCGATTACGACACCGTCAAGGAAGTTGCGGGTTTTATTACACCCGTTCCGGGAGGCGTGGGACCTATGACCATCACCATGCTGCTGTGCAATACTATTTTGGCGGCGGAACGGGCCCAGACCGGTCTTAAAATCGGGTAAGCAAGTTAATAAACTTAAATGAGCGTGTGTGCACATGGAACAGCAACCGGACATTGATCCGCAGGAAACACAAGAATGGCTGGATGCGCTGGATTCGGTCATCGCCAGTGCAGGCGGCGAACGTGCTCATTTTTTACTGGAAAAACTGATCGAAAAAGCGCGACGCTCCGGGGCTTATCTGCCTTATAGCGCCACGACCGCATATATCAATACCATTCCCACAGGTAAGGAAGCACGCTCGCCGGGCGACAATGCCATCGAGCACCGGATTCGCTCGTATGTCCGCTGGAATGCGATGGCGATGGTGTTGCGCGCCAACAAAAATACCAATGTCGGCGGGCACATAGCCAGTTTTGCTTCAGCCGCAACGCTTTACGACGTGGGTTACAATCATTTCTGGCATGCGCCATGTGAAACGCACGGCGGCGATTTAGTCTATGTACAGGGGCATTCTTCCCCAGGGGCTTATGCCTATGCATTTTTATCCGGCGAATTGAGCCAGGAGCAGCTGGATAATTTCCGTCAGGAAACAGGTGGTAATGGTTTGTCTTCGTATCCGCACCCATGGCTGATGCCTGATTTCTGGCAGTTTCCCACGGTTTCGATGGGACTTGGCCCGTTGATGGCGATTTATCAGGCGCGTTTCATGAAATACTTGGGCAGCCGCGGATTGGTCAATACCGACGGACGTAAAATCTGGGCTTTCATGGGCGATGGCGAGATGGACGAGCCCGAATCGCTCGGTGCTATTCCACTGGCGTCGCGCGAGAAATTGGATAATCTGATTTTTGTAGTCAATTGCAATCTGCAGCGTCTGGATGGCCCGGTGCGCGGCAACGGTAAAGTCATTCAAGAATTGGAAGGCGCTTTTCGCGGCGCCGGCTGGAATGTTATCAAGGTGATTTGGGGTTCGTACTGGGATCCGTTATTGGCTAAAGATACCAAAGGATTATTGCAGAAACGCATGATGGAATGCGTTGATGGTGAGTACCAGAACTTCAAATCCAGAGACGGTGCGTATGTGCGCGAACACTTTTTCGGCAAATACCCGGAACTGCTGGAGATGGTCGCTACGATGTCGGACGACGATATCTGGCGGTTAAACCGCGGCGGGCACGACCCTCATAAAGTCTATGCGGCGTATGCAGCGGCGGCAAAACACACCGGGCAACCAACCGTCATTCTGGCCAAAACGATCAAAGGGTATGGCATGGGTGAAGCTGGTGAAGCGCAAAACATTACCCATCAGCAGAAAAAAATGGGTACGACTTCGTTAAAAGCCTTCCGCAATCGCTTTGGCTTGGATGTTCCCGATGACAAGATTGATGAAGTGCCTTATCTGACGTTTGCCGAGGATTCGCCGGAGTTCATTTACATGCGCGAGCGGCGCAAAGCGTTGGGCGGCACTTTTCACCGCCGCAAGACGCGTGCGCAAGCATTGCAAGTACCGCCATTATCGGCTTTTCAAGCGTTGCTGAAAGCCAGTGGCGAAGGACACGAATCGTCGACCACCATGGCGTTTGTGCGGATTCTGAACATTCTAGTTAAAGACAAGCAAATCGGACGGCATATCGTGCCGATTGTCGCCGACGAATCGCGTACGTTTGGCATGGAAGGGATGTTCCGGCAATTGGGCATCTGGTCGTCGAGCGGTCAATTGTATACACCGCAGGATGCGGATCAATTAATGTATTACAAGGAAGACAAGCATGGGCAAATTTTGCAGGAAGGAATCTGCGAAGCGGGCGCCATGTCATCCTGGATAGCAGCTGCGACGGCCTATAGCACGCATGGTATCCAGATGATCCCATTTTTTATTTTTTACTCCATGTTCGGATTTCAGCGTATCGGTGATTTGGCGTGGGCTGCCGGTGACATGCGCTGCCGCGGTTTTTTACTGGGCGGAACGGCTGGACGCACCACATTGAATGGTGAAGGGTTGCAGCATGAAGACGGCCACAGTCACGTCGTTGCTTCGACGATTCCCAATTGCGTAGCGTACGATCCGGCATTTGCGTATGAACTGGCAGTGATTATCCAGGATGGGCTGCGCCGGATGTATCTGGAACAGGAAGATGTTTATTATTACATCACGGTGATGAATGAAAACTACACGCATCCTGAGATGCCGGTTGGTACTGAGAAAGATATTTTAAAAGGCATGTATTTATTCAGTCAAACGGATGTGGATGCTGAAGCACCGCGTGTGCAACTGCTTGGGGCCGGAACCATTCTGCGCGAAGTGATTGCCGCCGCAGAGATACTGAAACAAGACTATGCTGTGTATGCCGATGTCTGGAGTGTAACCAGTTTCAATGAGTTAAGACGCGAGGCTTTGGCTGTCACCCGCTGGAATATGCTGCATCCGGAACAACCAGCAAAAGAATCGCATGTGCAAAATTGTCTTAACGGTAGAAAAGGCCCCGTAGTAGCTGCGACGGATTATATGAAAATTTATGCGGATCAGATTCGTGAATTTGTGCCGGGCAAGTATCGCGTGTTAGGAACTGACGGTTTCGGCCGCTCCGATACGCGCCAGAAACTGCGCCATTTCTTTGAGGTCGACCGGTTCTATATTACCGTGGCGGCACTCAAGGCACTATCGGAAGAAGGAAAAATCACCCAGCAGCAAGTCACTCAAGCGATTGAGAAGTACGGTATTGATCCGGAAAAATCCAATCCGGCGGCCAATTAGACCGGTGATGAGTTAACAACAATGAATGTGCGTCATTGCATTCTCCCATTCGAAGGTGTGTGAGGAAAGCGTGTGGCTGAATTAAAAAAAGTGCTCATTCCGGATATCGGTGACTTTAAAGAAGTGCCGGTCATCGAGGTGCTGGTCAAAGCGGGCGATATAGTAAAAGCCGAAGATTCCTTGATTACGCTCGAATCCGACAAAGCGACGATTGAAATTCCAGCGCCTTATCCCGGTTTGGTGAAGGAAATATTGGTCAAAGCGGGTGACAAGGTATCGCAAGGCAGTACCGTGTTGACCCTGGAAGTTTCTGATCACAACAGCACAGAAACGTTTGCTGAAGTTTCCGTGGCTGCCGCCGTGCAAAAAGAAATCGCACCGCAACAGGACGCTAAGCCGGTTGTTAACCAACCGCCGAACCTGCCACACACTGTATCCGCGGTGAGCAATGCTCCATCCAAAGCGCATGCCAGTCCGTCGATCCGCCGCTTTGCGCGGGAATTCGGTGTCAATCTCGACTTGATTACCGGCAGCGGCCCCAAACATCGCATTCTCAAAGAAGATGTGCAGGCTTATGTGAAAGCCGAATTGTCGAAATCCCGTGGCACCGGTACGGGCGCGGCATTGAATCTGCTGCCTTGGCCGCAGGTGAATTTTGCCAAGTTTGGCCCGGTTGAATTAAAGCCGTTAACGCGCATTAAACAAATTTCCGGCGCCAATTTACACCGCAACTGGGTGATGATTCCGCATGTGACGCAGTTTGACGAAGCGGATATCACTGATTTAGAGGCACTGCGGAAAGAATACAACGATAGCGGTAAAGAAAATAAAGTCAAACTGACCTTATTGGCTTTCTTGATGAAAGCGTTAATTGCATCTTTGAAAAAATTCCCCGAATTCAATGCATCGCTGGATAACGATAGCAATGGTGAAGCCAATTTAATCGTCAAGCATTATTACCATCTTGGCTTTGCCGTGGATACTGCCAATGGATTGGTGGTGCCGGTCATAAAGGATGTCGACCAGAAGGGAATCATCACTATTGCCGAAGAATTAACGAGATTGTCTGCACTGGCGCGTGAAGGGAAGTTAAAGCCCACTGATATGCAAGGCGCGAGCTTTACCATTTCCAGCCTGGGTGGTATTGGCGGAACGGCTTTTACACCCATCATCAACGCACCGGAAGTGGCCATTTTAGGTATTTCCAAAGCCAGTATCAAACCGGTTTATCGCGATCACCAATTTGTGCCACGCCTCATGCTGCCTTTGTCGCTTTCCTATGACCATCGCGTTATCGATGGTGCAACGGCGGCCCGTTTTACGACGCATCTGTCGGAAGTATTGACGGATATGCGCTTGGCGTTGCTATGATCCGCATCGTTCATTTCTTTATTCACAACTATGGCTGTTACCGATAAGTTTCCACTGATTGGCATTTATGGCGGGACATTTGATCCTATCCACTATGGACATTTGCGCGTTGCTGAAGAACTGCTGGATATCGCCGGTTTAAGGCGCATGATCTTTGTTCCTTCGGGTGCTCCCCGGTTACGCGCAGCGCCCACGGCATCGAGAGGGCATCGCACAGCCATGGTGCGGCTGGCCATTCAGGATAACAACCGGTTTTCGCTCGATGAACGGGAAATCAACCGGCCCGGAATCAGCACAACGGTGCAATCGTTGCGGGAGTACCGGCGTGAGCTGGGAGATAACACCGCACTTTGCTTTGTATTGGGAATCGATGCATTTGCTAAGATCAATCAATGGTCTGAATGGCATGAGTTATTCGATTTGTGTCATTTCATCGTGGTTACCCGGCCAGGCTTTGTTTCCATCAAGGCGGACCAGAATTTGCCCGACGAGGTGCGGAAAATATTGTCTTTCCGCTGTGTTACCGATGTCAGTGAGCTCGAATCGCAATCCGGCGGTTTTATTTATATGGCGCAAACATCGTTGCTGGAAATATCGGCTTCACAAATTCGGCAGTTGATCAGCGCTGGGAAAAGCATACGCTATCTGCTGCCCGATAATGTCGCTGAGTATATTAAATTCAATCGTTTATACACTGAGAGCCTATGAATTCAGAAAAACTGGTACCTGTCATTGTCGATGCTTTGGAGGAAATCAAAGCGCACGATATTGATGTGATCAATGTGTCCAAAATTACTGCGATGTTTGGATATATCATTATCGCCAGTGCCGATTCAACCCGTCAGACCAAAGCGCTGGCCCATAATGTGCAAGAAAAAGTTAAAACCGCCGGGGGAAAGGTTTACAGCATGGAAGGGGAGCAGACAGGGGAATGGTTGCTGGTTGATTTGGGTGATGTGATTGTGCATATCATGCTGCCAGCCGTGCGCGAGTATTACAATCTGAAAGCGCTATGGTCGGAGCGGAATTAGCGCGATAAAGAACGATCAACTGATTTCTTCGGGTCATGAAATTTTTTATACTCGCGGTTGGAAACAAAATGCCGGATTGGATAGGAGCCGGTTATACCGAATATACCAAACGCTTATCCCATGAAATTAACATTAATTTAATCGAGATTAAACCGGAAAAGCGGGTTGGCGGAAAACCGGTCGAGCAGCTTCTGCAAGCGGAAGCTCAACGGATACGTGCCGTTTTACCGCCGAATTGCCACATTGTGGCACTTGATGAGCGGGGCCAGCAATGGACAACGGTGCAATTCGCGGATGTGATCAACACATGGATGGCAGCGGGCGAAGCTATTGCATTCATTATTGGCGGTGCTGATGGATTGCATGGTGATATCAAGCGAACCGCGCATGAATTAATGGCATTGTCGAAGCTTACGTTACCGCATGGTCTGGTTCGTGTGCTGCTGGTGGAACAGATCTATCGTGCAGTATCGATTAACAAAAACCACCCTTATCATCGCGCTTGAACAGGATCACAGAAATGTGAAGGCGTGCAGCATGGGGATTAGGTTTTAAAATACAATGAATGAAATGATCAAATTCCGATTGAAAGCGATGATTGACTGTAATGCTCTCTGAGAATCAAATATATCTTGCATCAAGAAGCCCAAGAAGACGTGAATTGTTAAGGCAGATTGGGGTGAAATTCAACTTACTGATGATGCGTGAAACCCTAGGGCGTGCCATCGATATCGATGAGCAGCCGCTTACGGACGAAGCTCCGTCAGAGTATATCTACCGGGTGGTCCGGGCCAAAGCGAATGCCGGCTGGAAGCGGATTATGCAACGCCACTTGCCGGCCTTGCCGGTGTTGGTGGCTGATACCATTGTGACCATTGATGGATGCATTCTCGGGAAACCGAGAGACAATACACATGCCGAAGAAATGCTAAAAATCTTGTCAGGCCGCACGCATCAGGTTCTGACGGTGATCGGTGTTGGCGTGAAGGATGACGTGCAAATGCGGTTGTCGGTATCGACGGTACGATTTCGTGAAATCAGCGAACGTGAGATTCGGAGTTATTTAGTGAATAATAATTCGCTGGATAAAGCAGGCGCATATGCCATTCAAGGCATGGCGGCCGCTTTCATTGTCGAGATGTCTGGCAGCTATAGCGGTATTATGGGGTTGCCGCTCTATGAAACAGCGCAATTGCTGGCAGAAACCGGTATAGAAATTTTTCAATAAGATTATTGTAGCGCGCTCTTAAGTCTGATTAGTCGCTACATCCAATTTCTGATTTGTTTGAGAACCAATTGTATTGACTATGAGCAATGAGATTCTTGTTAATATCACGCCGCAAGAAACCCGGGTAGCAATATTAGAGCAGGGTGTTACGCAAGAGCTTCACATTGAACGGACGAGCGGCCGGGGCATTGTCGGGAATATCTATAACGGCCGTGTCAGCCGTGTTTTGCCAGGGATGCAATCGGCTTTTGTCGATATTGGTCTGGACCGTGCTGCTTTCTTGCATGTGGCGGATATCCGCGACTCCAATCCGGAGGGCGATACGGCCAAACCTATTGAAAAACTGTTATATGAAGGGAACAGCATCCTGGTGCAGGTGATCAAGGACGCGATTGGCACCAAAGGTGCGCGGTTGTCCACGCAAATAAGTCTGGCGGGCCGTTTGCTGGTATACCTGCCGCAAGAATCTCATATCGGTATTTCTCAGCGTATTGAGGATGATAGCGAACGTGAGTTGTTGCGGGAAAAGCTGCAGCAGATTTTACCGGCAGAAGAAAAAGGTGGATATATTATCCGCACCATGGCGGAAACCGCTGACGAAGCCGATTTGCGTGCCGATCTGGAATATCTGCACCGTTTATGGCGCGACATTCAACAGAAATCGGTAACGATTGCGGCGCCTGTTTTACTTTATCAGGATCTGGATCTCAGCCATCGGGTATTGCGCGATTTCGTGGATGAAGATTCCACCCGGATTCTCGTGGATTCACGGGAGAATTATCAACGGCTGGTTCGCTTCGCGCACAATTTCATGACTTACATCGCTGAACGCATTGTGTTGTACACGGGAGATCGTCCGTTATTTGATTTGTATGGTGTGGAAGAAGAAATCGAAAAGTCATTGGCCAAACGTGTCAATTTAAAGTCCGGCGGGTATTTGATCATCGATCAAACTGAAGCGCTGACCACGATGGACGTCAATACCGGTGGATTCATCGGAGTGCGTAATTTCGACGACACTATTTTCAAAACCAACTTGGAAGCTGCCCAGGTTATTGCCAGGCAGCTGCGTCTGCGTAATCTCGGTGGCATTATCATTATCGATTTCATCGATATGGATTCCGAGGAACATAAGCAAGCTGTTTTAGCAGAATTCAACAAAGCACTATCCAAGGACCGCACGCGTATAACCGTCAATGGATTTAGTGCACTGGGATTGGTTGAAATGACACGCAAGCGAACCAGGGAAAGTCTTGCACACGTGCTATGCGAGACCTGCCCGACTTGTCAGGGGCGAGGGGAGATCAGAACCGCGCAAACCATTTGTTACGAAATATTGCGCGAATTGCTGCGCGAAGCCAGGCAGTTTGAAGCTAATGAATTCCGTATTTTGGCATCGCAGCAAGTAATCGATCTTTTTCTGGATGAAGAATCGCAAAGCTTAGCCCAACTAGGTGATTTCATTGCGAAACCGATCAGCTTGCAGGTTGAGGAGTCATATACGCAAGAGCAGTATGATGTGATCTTGATGTAACGTAATGCGGTTTTTATCATTACTTTGCAGCTTCGTTTCAGTATCAAGGGCCGGTTCAATCTGCGGCTATTCTTTTATTATTAAAATTTTTCAATAACTTGTGGTCTGATCCGTATATCAAGCGGATACTTAGAACGATATAAGTAAAATGTGGTGTCGATCACCTCTATTTTGCCCATATCGATTTCTTATCACTATTCCTATCTCTGTTTTTTTGTAACTATCCATCAGCGGTTCAGCAATCGCTCTCTTTTTTGGTTTGTTCTCCTCCTTGAAAATAAGCTTTATTCGATTTTAATTGGCTTATTTTTTTAATATCGTTTAGTTTTATGAATTTATTGAATTAATTTAAAAAATAAAATTATTCTGAGTGATTTTATCAGGGATTGGATTAGAAATAATCTAATGTTTTTACTTATTTTAAGTAAGTAATTTACCTAATCTAAGTAAGTTTTTTGTCTTTAAATGTGCAATCAAATTACCAGATAGTAGTAATAAATTTTTCAGATGCGGTTGGCATTTTGCCCATTAAATAATAATGGTTTTACTAATATACAACGCAATCCCGGCGCGATACGATTTACCTAAGCTTATTTTTTGAAGAATCGCCATCTCGAAAGCTGAGATAAAGAAATTTTGTGATCTTGGAAGTATACGTTGCAGAAAAATGACGGATTGCAGAATACCGGTTTATTTCAACGACGAAAAATTCTTCAACAAGCTTTTTGACTATAAAGATTAAATTTATATTCAGTTGAACAGAAAGGTTTTATAAAGTTTATCACTAACAGTTTACGAGAGAGAGGTATTTTTATGGCAACACGGTCTGATGATGAATCGCTAGTCTCGCAGCAAAAGAAAGTAGAGGCTGCTAAGAAAGAGGGGTCGGCTGCTTTTCAGTCGCAGTATTTTTTTCGTGATACTGCAGCGGGTTTGATTACTGGAGCGATGGCGATTCCATTAACGATTGGTATTGCGATTATGTCGAACTATCCAATCAAAGTAGGCTTGGCTACAGTAGCTTTTGCTTCCTTGATTGGATGGATAAATGCCTGGTTCAAGCCGGGCAATTTTATTGGATCACCGGGTATTGCGGCCGGGTTGGCTCCAGTGTTGGCGATGGGTGTGGCTGCTTTTGGTATTCAGAATATGGCATTTTGTATCTGTATGACCGCCATTATGCAGGCCATTATTTGGAAGTTTAATTGGCAACGTTATTTGCTTGTTGCGGTTCCGGTATATCTGGTCGAAGGATTGCTGGCTGGTGTTGGATTGAAGATTTTGTTGAAATTCTCAGAATTTACCTACGAAATACCTGCGGAATTGGTGACGGAAGATTTCTGGAATGAAGCGCGTATTCAGATGGCGGCTATTTCAGCGGGTGGTCTTGGTCTATTTTTACTCTTATTTGCTAAGTTCAAAGATACACAACCGGCAGTTCCGTATTTCGCGATCATTGTCGGCGGCGTGATCCTGGCGCAGTTTATGACTGTCCCTATGATTTCTGTAGAAGATATTGAGCTGCAATTGAAATTGCCATTACCGAGTGAAGATACGACAATTTTGATGTTGGCTTACATGATATTTTTCTGCGCCATGCTGGCGATTGTGGATGTGATTGAACAGGTGATGAGTAATGCGGCAATTGAGAAAATTGATCCGTTAAAACGTAAAACCAATAGTAATAATAGTTTGCTTGCAATCTGGATTGCTAATTTAGGCTCGAGCTTCTTCGGTGGTATGACCAACTTGGATGGTCTAGCTAAAAGCACGACCAATAAACTTGCTGGCGCGATGACTAAATTCTCGGTCTTGATTATTGGTTCCGTGGTGTGCTTCTTTACGTTTAATACACATTATCTTGATTATTTACCAAAATTCGCTTTGGCGGCCATCATGTTATTTACCGGTTATAAGATGATTGCTGGGTTGGTACACGTTACACATTACGGTCCTTATGCGCTGATATTGGCATTCTTAACAGCGGGCTTAGTCTATAAAGTAGGTATTTTTGAGGGCTTGTTAGTTGCAATGGTGATTCATGGTGTGGTGCACTATTTAGTTTATACCAAACACGAGAATATGGCTGGAAAATCAGTTGTTAAACGTTATTTTGACAATCTTAGAAAAGATAATAGTAATTTGCAGTAAGCATGTTGAATAGTATGGCTTTTCGTAAACTGTTAGTGATTTGCAAGCAAAAGAATCAAAGTATTACCGTAAAACGTATCGAATACATTGAGGGGAATTTGTCATGTTTAAAAAATTATTAGTTTCTGTAATTAAACAGTATTTTGTTTGTTTAAAAAAAATGCACAGCAATAAACTGCAAGATAAATTGCCGTCGCATAATTTGTCGTAATCCAATGGTGTTTAAGGACTGAAAGTATTACTACTTTTAAAAAACCCAGCAGGAATTCATTAAGAGAATAGTGTATGTACAAAAGAATAATGGTGGCAGTCGACGGTAGCGAGATAGCTCAGCAAGCGTTAGCGGAAGCAATAAATATAGCTAACACTTACAACGCAGCTTTATGCATTGTTCATTGCATCGGTAGTGAAAATGAGGTTGATAAAAATCGAGGTAATGAAATTCTTGAGAAGGCTAAATCCGATACGGATGTTTTGAGTGTCGAAACCCGTCTCCTCAATGCCGAAGCTGAATATGGATTAAATGGCATCGCTGATGCTATTGCTGCCGCAGTTTATGACTGGAAGGCGGATTTGATCGTAGTGGGAACATCCAACCGCCGTGGATTGGAACGTTTCTACGTAGGTTCCGTTGCTGAGCAACTGGTTGCTAAAGTTGACTCTTCAATATTATTGGTGCGCTCAAAATAAAACGGGAAATTAAATCTGTTTATTTAAGAGTTATAAGTGACGTGCCTAACAAGAGTCAGTTATGTAAGCACAAAATCTTTATAAACAATTATTTTTAATACCAAGGAAATTATCATGTCAACAAAACAAATATTTACTATTGCAATTATTGCTATAGGAGCTAGCTTGTTGTCGATGTTTGAACTAACTCAGTATATTTTTAACTGGATTATTACCGATGGTCAGTTGGGATTAGCGTTTTTTGTTGCTTATATCGTGATCGCTTTAAAATTTGGTAAGTCAGCAAGCAAAAAGAAATACGTAAATGGATATGATGCGTCTTTGAACAGAAATTAAGTTTCTTTTAGTTTGCTAATTATTTTAATTTTTGAACTTTCAATTTACATTTTGATTTAAGCAATATATTTGCCTCATCTTTAAATATTTACAATCCCTATTTATTGTAAATGGACCGCTTAACCCAAGCATTCTATGAAAATTTTTCTTAAGAATGTCACAATGATCCTGGAGGTCATGGGCGTGTTGAATTGGGTTCTATATTTAATTTTTGCAGTTATTTTTTCTTTATTCTATTTTGAGATATGTACTAGAAATTCTCAAAAAATGAATCGCCACCCTTCAAGAAACATCAGACTTCAGCTTTAAGAAAATTGAAAACCCCGCTGTAATCAGTGGGGTCTTTTTTGAACTATACGAGTTGATTATTTCAACTTGATTATTGGTTTTATTTCGACACTCTTTCACTGCAGCTTGTAACAGAACGATCAAACGCATTTCTCAATGATTTATTTTACCGTAGGGTTTCTTGAAGATAGTTGGTATTTTAAGCGCCCAAAATTCTTCGCGGAAATGTTTTACAGCATTCGAATTGTTATTGTTGCTGAGAGATCCAGCGTGTAGCGTAGCGAATCAAATCGGCGCCATCTTTCAGGTTTAATTTTGACCGGATATTAAAGCGGTGCGTGTCGATGGTTTTAATACTGCGGCACAGCATTTGAGAGATTTCGTGACTATTATGTCCTTGCCCGATTAAGTGTAAAACTTCAAGTTCACTGGATGTCAGTGCATTTATTAGATGTTCAGGTTCCGAGCTTTTCATAACCATCCGTTTTAAAAGCTTTTTGTGCATCTGCTTGCTGAGATAAACATTACCTTTTAGAACCTCACGGATAGCTTCAAGCAGTACTTCACCAGGTTCATGTTTCATGACATAACCCAGTGCGCCCGAGCGCAATGCGCGTTCAGCATAAACCGATTCATCATGCATGGAGATAAAAAGTACCGGTAAATCCGGAACCGCTGCATGTATACTCTTGATGACTTCAAGTCCCGATACCGTTTTGAGTGTTACATCCAATAAAATAATATCAATCGAATTATTTTTCTTGAGTATTTCCATTGCTTCAGCGCCATCACCTGCTTCAGCAAATACTTCCATATCCGGTTCCATATTGATGAGCATTGCAAGGCCATGCCGTAACATGGCGTGATCATCAACGAGCATTACTTTTGCTTTCATTGTCGATATTTTTAGTTAATTGTGTTTTTAAACGAACTTCTGTGCCGCCTTCTTTGCGGGCTAAAATTTCCATCTTCGCGCCCAATTGCTTCGCACGGTATTGCATAATTTTAATGCCCATTCCCGGTGTCGACGGATGATTGATATCCATTCCAGTAAAACCACATCCATCATCACAGATTGATAAGCGAAGCGTTTTTTCATCGGACGTTAAGGTAATGATTATATGCTGCGCTTTACCATGCCGGATGGCATTATTAACAGCTTCCTGTGTAATCCGGTACAAATTGAGTGCTACACTATTGTCATTGATTATACTAATGTTATGCCACGAGAAATTACAGTCGATATTATACGTTGTTGAGATTCTGGTGGCCAAGGTTTGTAACGCTTGAATCAAGCCATTGGCTTCCAATTCGAATGGCAGTAATCCCTGTGCAAGCTGCTTGATATGAATCACAGCAGTCTGTGTTTGTGAAGCGATCGAAGCTGCCAATGTGGTCAAATTTTCATTTCCGATCGTCGAAGCGGAAATTTTCTTTTCGAGTACCCTGGCTTGATAACCAATTGCAGCGATCTGTTGCCCGACATTATCGTGTAATTCCTGTCCGATCGTATGTGCTTGCTCTTCGGCCACGGAGACCAATGCTTGCTCTAACCGCCTGAGCTCAAGCCAGCTTCCTAAATCATTGGCAATCGCATTAACAAGCTTCTGTTCTTCCGGCAAGCGAAATGGTTTGTTTTCAGCGTAAAAAATAATTAAATGCCCGCATTCTTTTCCATTAACGCAAATTTTCGATTGCAAAGCAGATTTATTGTCATAAATTTTATGATTAGGTTCAAAGTTAGAGTGGTTAGTATCTATTTTGCTCACAGCGTGAGGTTGGGTGTTGCTATTTGAATCCTCACTGAAAGAAGTAAAATTTTTGCCATTGATATCGATTACAGCAGTTGCAATTTCCGGGTACTGCAAAGCCGGTATCAAGTATTTGAATATACTGAAGCAAACATCTTCTAACGAAAGCTCCATTCCTATACTGCGGCGGATTTCATACAAGCATGTGATTTCTTTAAGACGTGCGTGCAATAACTCGTCAATTTGTTTGCGTTCAAGCCATAGTGCTAAATCACTCGTAATTGCATTAATCAGTCTTTGTTCTTCTATTACTAAAAAAGGCTTGTCTTTAGGGTAATAAACGCTTAACTGGCCACAAGCTTTACCATTAATGCAGATTTCTGATGTCAGTTCATGTGTAAAGTCTCTCGTTTGAGGTACGGAAGAAATGTGTTTTCCATCGAGATTGATTGTGATTGAGGTATATTCAGGGTGTTGCATAGCGGGTATTAAAAACTTAATGATATTTTGGCAGACTGCTTCTATCGATAACTCCAGTCCGATACTGCGGCGGATTTCATACAGGCAAGTGATTTCTTTAAGGCGTTCCCGCAATTCACTTTCTTTGCGGCTTAATTCAATGGAGAATTGCTCGGCTGTTTCTTTAGCTTTCCTTGCTTCTTTCTCCGATTTGATGAGTTTGCGTACAAACCAGTTTAATAACAATATCTCCGCAATAATCAGTGCTGCAAGATAAATACTGATATCTTGCAGCTTTTCAGTAACCGGTTTAAATAATTCTTCCTCATCCAGTTTGAGAATCATGCTAAGACCGATGGAATCCAAGGAAGCATAGGTTTCTATCACGGGTACCTGACGATAATCCTTAGTGGCGGCAACCCCGCTTTTCCTGTAAACCGTCAGAAATTTGGATGGTCCGCTTTCACTCGGAAGTAGATGCTTGAATTGGACGCCGTTAATCTGACTAATCAGACAAGCCATTTCATGCTTTCCTTCTTCCGGTTTTGCGCACAAAACGAATTCACCGGTTTCTCCGATAGATCTTAACCCTATGAACCGGCTCGTGAGCTGCGGTAATTTGACTTGCGTAGTGATACTGCCAATGCGCTGTTTGTCTTGATCGAGCACATCATTTGTGGTGTGAAGAAAAAATTGCTTGTCCCATATGAGGAGTGTGTCTTTGTTTAACCGGAGCGCTTCTTTACTTTTGGAGAGTTCACCTACTTTTGACAGTGTTTTACCTTGTTTATCTCGAACGATGGCCGCAGAGAAACCCGCGTCGGGCAGCGAATTAATATTTCGCATCAGATCATGCAATGCATTGAGATTGCCAGGTTCGATGGTGAGTTGTTGCATCGATTGAACAATAAATGGGCGCAGCGATAGTGCGCGAGCATCCGCCAAGCCTTTTTCAATTTGGGATTCCAGCAAAAATGACTTCCCTTGCAAGGCAACAGCCAATCCTCTACCCAGCACCGACTCGATCTCCTGCCGCATGGCAGTGTATACGGTAATGCCTGTAGTCAGCGTAAGTCCCAGCAATAATAAGCCGCCTATGATGCTGATTTTGCGATCATCGCGCGTAAAAAACAAATCACTCTCCTTAATTATAATTCCCGGATCACAGATTCAATAAAGTATATTAGAAATGAAGAATTCTGATTAAAATTTCGCCAGTCACGTTTGATGTGCTTGATAAATTCATCAAGAATCGCACAATACTTCACCGAATGATCTGCGGTGCCATAGCTATCCTCAATGCGTTATAATCAGCAGTCTATTCCATTGATCGATAAAATAATGCTACAAGGTATCAATCTCGCATGTGTTCGCGGTGATCGCGAGCTTTTTAGCGATGTCAATTTTTCACTTGAAGCGGGTGGCTTGATGCAAGTGCGTGGCCCGAATGGCAGTGGCAAGACCAGTTTGTTACGCATGCTGTGTGGGTTATCCAACCCCGCTGCCGGTGAGATTCACTGGAATGGCACCTCGATTCGCGTGCTGGATGGTGAGTATTATGGCGCGATGACTTATATCGGTCATTTGAGCGGCACGAAAGATGATTTAACAGTGATTGAGAATTTACGCATTTCAAGTGCACTAGCGGGCTTTGACATTGGCGCCGATCAGGCGAAAGAAGCACTTGGTCATATCGGCTTACGTGGCAGGGAAGTGTTGCCAGTCAAGGTGTTATCGCAAGGCCAGCGGCGCCGTGTTGCGCTGGCTCGTTTGCTGGTATGTAAAACTCCCTTGTGGATTCTGGATGAACCCTTGGTTGCATTGGATGTGGCAGCAGTTAAATTGATACAGGAGTTGCTCGAGCAACATTTGCAGGAAGGTGGCATGGTGGTGATGACGACACATCAAGAAATTGATATTACAGCAATATCAACTACACAGCTACATCTGGCTTGATATGTTTATGTGGATAATTAAACGCGATCTCTTGCTGGCGGTACGGCGTCAAGCGGATGTGCTGACTACGCTGTTTTTTTTCATTATCGTGGTGAGCCTGTTTCCACTCAGCGTCGGGCCGGAAATGAATATGCTCCGCACCATGGCACCGGGTGTGGTCTGGGTTGCGGCATTATTGGCTTCCATGTTGTCGCTGGGCCGGATGTTTTCTAATGATTATTTGGATGGCACGTTGGAGCAAATGCTGCTGTCGCCGCAATCGTTATCGCTTTTGGTGCTGGGAAAAGCTTCTGCGCATTGGCTGGTGACCGGTGTGCCGCTGGTATTGATGGCGCCGGTTCTGGGTATTCAATATGACTTACCGGGGGAAGCGTTGCTGGTTTTAACGGCGGCTTTATTACTGGGTACTCCGGTGCTGAGTTTAATAGGCGCTATTGGTGCGGCACTGACCTTAGGGCTGCGCGGTGGTGGTGTATTGGTTTCGTTACTGGTACTGCCACTATATATTCCGGTGCTGATTTTTGGCGCGGGTGCGGTGGAAGCGAATATGTCTGGAATGGAGTTTGATGCGCACTTGTCCCTGATCGGTGCATTTCTTTTAGTATCTGGAGTTTTCGCACCCTGGGCAGCTGCTTCAGCCTTACGTGTTTCACTGGAGTAGAGTATCGCTGATAATATTGAAGTTGATTTAACTTTCAGAAGATACTTTCAGTAAGTTTCTGCATTATCTGCATAAATCTTTTTGTGAAGCTACTCAACGTATCGAAATCACTTCTGGAAAGTCAATTCTGGATTTTGTCATTTTGGTATCGATTTGGTATAGAATTGGCGGCTAAAAATTTAGAGCTGAATCGGAACTGAAATTTAACGTGAAGAATTATAAAATTTAAATATGGCTATTAATTGGTTCAAATATTCTTCTCCAGCCAGTTTTTATTCACTGGCGGGGAAAATGATTCCGATATTCGTTTTTGCTGCAGTAGCACTATTAGGCGCGGGACTTTATGTTGGTTTTTTTGTTGCGCCTACGGATTTCCAGCAAGGTGAAGCTTACCGGATTATTTTCATTCATGTTCCCGCAGCATGGATGTCGATGTTTCTTTATGTCGTAATGGCATTCTGGGCGGGCATTGGTTTGGCTTTTAATACCCGGCTTTCCTCCATGTTTGCAACAGCTATTGCGCCAACGGGCGCGATGTTTACCTTTATAGCGCTTTGGACGGGTGCATTATGGGGCAAGCCGATGTGGGGAACTTGGTGGGTATGGGATGCCCGGTTGACTTCCGAATTAATTCTATTTTTTCTTTATATCGGTTTTATGTCATTGCAAGCAGCCATTGATGATCCGCGCCGTGCAGATAAAGCGGGTGCAATCATTGCCTTGGTTGGCGTGGTTAATATCCCGATTATTTATTTCTCGGTGCAATGGTGGAATACCTTGCATCAAGGTGCATCCGTTAGTGTCAATCAGGCGCCCGCGATGGCGAGTACCATGCTGACTGGCATGCTCATTATGGTGTTTGCAAGCTGGATGTATTCCATTGCAGTGATATTGAAGCGTACACGCGTGATCATTCTGGAGCGCGAGAGTCACACAGCATGGGTGGCTGAGCTAAATAAGAACGGAGCTATATGATGAATTGGTCGAGTTGGTCGGAGTTTTTTTCAATGGGTGGGTATGGACTCTATGTGTGGGGTTCATATGTTGTGACACTGATTTGTATCGTAGGAGAGATTTTATTAATTTCCAGACGCCACCGAACTTTGGAAAAACAATACAGTCTCATTTACGGCATCAATAAAGAAGAGATAAAAAATGAAACCACGTCATAAAAAACTTGTAGTTATAGTATCTGGAGTGGCGGCATTAGGCGTTGCCGCCACACTCGTATTAAATGCATTTCAAAGTAATCTGGTTTTCTTCTTCAGCCCATCGCAAGTGGTTGCAAAAGAAGCACCGATTGGAAAAAGTTTTCGGATTGGCGGATTAGTTGAAGAAGGTAGTGTCAAACGTGATGATAGAACTACAACAGTTCGTTTTTCGGTAACGGATACCGCTCAAGCAATACCGGTCGTATATACCGGCATACTGCCCGATTTATTCAAAGAAGGTAAAGGGGTCGTTGCGCAAGGAAAAATATCCTCGGACGGTATTTTTGTGGCGGATGAAGTGCTAGCTAAGCACGATGAAAACTATATGCCGCCTGAAGCAGCTGAAGCTTTGGAACAAGCTGCAAAAGCACAGAAGGCATCCTTGATTCAGTAAAATTTTTCCCGGTTTTACTCATGCAGCCTGAGCGTATCATTTCCAAATTCTTAATAACCATTCATTTGTAAGAAAAAATCATGATCCCAGAAATTGGTAATTTTTCTTTAATTCTTGCTCTATTACTCGCCATTATCCAAGGAACGCTACCGATTATCGGCGCGGCTCGTGGTATTCCCTCGTGGATTGCACTTGCAAGACCGGTGGTACAAGGACAATTCGTATTTGTGCTGATTGCATTCTTATGTTTGGCTTACTCCTTTATTAGCAGTGACTTCTCAGTCATGAATGTGGCTAAGAACTCAAATACAGAACTGCCCTTTCATTTCCGCTTGGCAGCAACCTGGGGTTCGCATGAAGGTTCTTTATTATTATGGGTTTTGATGCTGGCGGGCTGGTCTGTAGCGGTTAGCGTCTTTAGCAAGCAATTGCCGGATGATATCGTTGCCCGGGTTCTTGGGGTTTTAGGATTAGTCAGTATCGGTTTTCTGGTGTTTATGCTGTTCACTTCGAATCCATTCGATCGCTTGCTACCTGCCGCCTTTGAAGGGAGCGATTTAAATCCGTTGCTGCAGGACGCCGGTATGGTGATACATCCACCGATGCTGTACATGGGGTATGTGGGATTTTCTGTCGCTTTTGCTTTTGCTATTGCAGCATTGTTAAGTGGAAGATTGGATGCAACTTGGGCGCGTTGGTCACGTCCTTGGACGATTGTCGCGTGGGTATTTTTGACCTGTGGAATCATGCTCGGAAGCTGGTGGGCTTATTATGAACTGGGCTGGGGAGGCTGGTGGTTCTGGGATCCGGTTGAAAATGCGTCATTTATGCCGTGGCTGGTTGGTACAGCTCTGGTTCATTCACTGGCGGTTACTGAAAAACGCGGTAGCTTCAAAAGCTGGACTGTTTTACTGGCGATTTGCGCATTTGCTTTAAGTTTATTAGGAACATTCTTGGTACGCTCAGGAGTTTTAACTTCGGTGCATGCCTTCGCGACAGATCCTTCACGCGGGGTATTTATTCTGGCTTTCTTGTTTATCGTCATCAGCAGCTCACTGGTATTGTTTGCATGGCGGGCGCCGAAAGTTGGCTTGGGTGGAAAATTCGATTTGCTCTCGCGTGAATCTATGCTGTTAGGAAACAATATCTTGTTACTGGTTGCAGCGGCCAGTGTTTTGCTGGGAACACTCTATCCATTGATTATCGATGCATTGGGGCTGGGTAAATTGTCGGTAGGTCCTCCCTATTTTGAAGCGATTTTTGTACCCGTGATGACCCCGGCAATTTTTCTGATCGGTGTCGGTCCTATTTCACGCTGGAAACAAATGAGTCTGCCGGCACTGGCGATCCGCTTGCGCTGGGCATTTGCCGTAAGTGTGGTTTCTGCTTTGGTCGCGCCATATTATATGGGTGAATGGAAACCGATGATTAGCTTCGGTTTATTACTGGCTTTCTGGATCATAGTCTGTGCGTTTGTTAATTTGAAGCACCGCATCAGTAATAGCGGCGAAGGCAATTTATTCACCAAATTAGCCAGACAATCGAGAAGTTATTACGGTATGCACTGCGCACATATTGGTGTCGCTGTATTCATTATTGGTGTTACTTTGGTGAATGGTTACGAAACCGAGAAAGATGTGCGTATGGAGATTGGCAGCAAAGTAACGGTCGGTGGCTATACTTTTCAGTTTAACGGCACCCGTAATGATGTAGGACCAAATTATAAAGCTGTGATCGGTGATATTGCTGTCATTAAGGATGAGCAATTTGTTCGTAATATGTATCCGGAAAAGCGTACTTATAACGCATCCGGTATGGCGATGACGGAAGCAGCAATCGA
Source organism: Proteobacteria bacterium ST_bin16 (assembly GCA_002083595.1). Classification (GTDB taxonomy): domain Bacteria; phylum Pseudomonadota; class Gammaproteobacteria; order Burkholderiales; family Nitrosomonadaceae; genus Nitrosomonas. The sequence goes on from MSXT01000062.1 coordinate 25,625, forward strand.
TACCGGCTTTTTACGCGATCTTTATGTAGCCTTAGGTGAACCGTTGACCAATGGGGCTTGGGTGGTTCGCGTTTATCATAAACCTTTTGTCGATTGGATTTGGTTAGGGTGTCTATTAATGGCTATCGGCGGTATTACCTCAATCACTGATCGCCGCTATCGCCTGAAAATTACGAAGAAAGGCGCTGTCAAACCTGAAGAAAAAGAGCCTGAAAGTTCAGTGGTGGAATCTCCAGTGGCTGTTGCGCCATCCGTGAATAAAGTTGAATTGGCAACGGAAACAACCAAAGTATGATGCGCTATTTACTTCCATTGTTTGCTTTCATGGTGTTGGCAGCATTCTTGCTGGTCGGTTTGACATTGAATCCACGGCAAGTGCCTTCGCCGTTGATAGACAAGCCAGCACCGAAGTTTCAGTTAAATAATTTGCATCAGCCCGACCAGATCATGTCGTCAGACGAGAATCTGGGTAAGGTTTGGATGTTGAATGTATGGGCATCGTGGTGCGTTGCGTGTCGTGATGAACATCCTCTGCTAGTGCAACTGGCAAGAACCGGGATTGTTCCAATCTATGGCCTCAATTACAAAGATGAACGTAATACGGCTTTGCAATGGCTAAAACGCTACGGTGATCCTTACGCCATTAGTATCGTTGATCCTGACGGTAAGGTTGGAATCGATTACGGTGTTTATGGTGTTCCTGAGACTTATGTGATTGATAAGAAAGGTATCATACGACATAAACAAATCGGACCTGTCACGGTGGATTCGCTTGAAAAAACCATTATTCCACTCATCAAAGAACTGCAGCAACAAGCATAAGCAGACTGTACGAATCACATAAAAAAGGTTGGTTTTGTCATGGTACGTCAATTTAATGGTGTAATGAAAGCCGCAGCGCTTATTTTCCTTCTATTTCTGCTTATTCCATTAACTGGGTGGTCAAAAGAAGCAATACCTGTCGCGGAAAATCCTGAGGTCGAAAAAAGGATGCTGCTGCTGACGGAAAATTTACGTTGCTTGGTTTGTCAAAATGAGACCATTGCGGATTCCCGCGCAGATTTTTCAAACGATATCAGACGTGAAATTCGTGAGCAGATAAAAGCTAATAAAACCGATCAGGAAATTATCCAGTTTCTGGTAGATCGATATGGAGATTTTGTTCTTTATGATCCACCCATCAAACCCACCACATTCCTGCTATGGTTTGGTCCGGTTATTTTGTTCGTGATTGGATTGGGTTCACTGATTGTTTATTTAAGACGCCGACGTTTACAAATAGAAGATGTGTCGCTTTCGCAAGCACAGCTTGAAGAAGCGGAAGCGTTACTGAATGAAGATAAAAAAGGTAAAAACGTATGACGGCTTTTTGGGTTATTTCTGGGATTTTTATTGTTACCGCACTGTTGTTCATTATCCCAACGCTGCTGCGAAGCAGGGACAATCAGCTTAAAAATTTAGAGCATGATGCTGTCAACATTACCGTGTACCGCGATCAAATTGCCGAACTTGATCGCGACTTGGAAAACGATATTCTCAGCCGGGAACAGTACGACAAAAGCAAGCAGGAGCTGCAACAGCGGATGCTGCAGGATGTGACTGAGCGCGATAAACTGGTGATAGGGAAAAATAAGAAAATCCGCAATATCGTGTTGTCGACTTTTATTGCATTAACGCTGCCATTGGCGGCTATCAGCTTGTATCTTGTGATCGGCGATACACGTGGTTTGCTGCCGCAAGCGCAACTTGCCAATGCAACCCAGCAAATGAATCGCGATGGTGGAAACGCTCCGTCAGGTCACGATAATTTCTCATCCGTATTGGATAATTTGATTGCACGGCTGAATAACAATCCGGAAGATATCGAAGGCTGGATTATGCTGGGTCGTACTTATGCGATTATGGGGCAATACGCGGAAGCCGGCAATACCTATGCCAAACTGGTGGAATTGATTCCCGACAGTCCGCAGATATTGAGTGATTATGCCGATGTTCTGGCAATGAAAAATCAAGGTAGTTTATCGGGTAAACCGGCCGAATTGATTTACGAAGCATTGCGCATTGATCCTAAATATCCTAAAGCACTGGCTTTAGCAGGTACGATTGAATTCGAACAAGAAAGATATGCGCAAGCAGCGGAATATTGGGAAAAATTGCTGAAAGGAATTCCTGCGGATTCTCCATTAGCACAATCAGTGAAGGACAGTATTGCCGAAGCTAAATTACTGGCTTCAGGTGGCAAACCCGCCGCGCCGGAACAACCGGTTAAAGTTGCAGAATCGAAACAAGAAGACAGCGCACAACCTGCGGAGAAAGCTGTGAGTTCTGATTCGCCTGCTGCAACATCGCTTTCAGTGTCCGGTCAGGTATCGATTAGCAGTGATCTGGCAACGAAAGTTTCGGCGAATGACACTTTGTTCATTTACGCTCGAGCCAAATCGGGTCCGAAAATGCCACTGGCCATTTTGCGGTTGAAAGCCAGCGATCTTCCGGCCACATTCACGTTGACGGATGATATGGCGATGACGCCAACCATGAAAATGTCGAGCTTTCCGGAAGTCGTGATCGAAGCCAGAATTTCGAAATCTGGCCAGGCTTTCACAGCCAGCGGAGATTTGCAAGGGTTTAGCGAACCGGTCAAGCTCGGTCACAATAATATAGCGATCGTGATCAATAAACAGGTACCATAAAAAATGCTCGCAATCAATCATCCGGTTGAAGATTTTTCCTTGCCTTCGACTGATAATGCGGTGTTTTCATTGTCAGCGAATGCGGGCAAGCATCTGATTATTTATTTTTATCCCAAAGACGATACGCCGGGATGCACCCTGGAAGGCCAGGATTTTCGCGATCACCTGCATGAGTTTACGGAGAAAAATTGCATTGTGGTAGGCGTTTCACGCGATAATCTCAAATCACATCAGTGTTTCAAGGAAAAAATGCAATTTCCTTTTGAATTGCTGAGCGATGAAGATGAAACGATCTGCAATCTTTTTGGCGTCATGAAAATGAAAAATATGTATGGCAAACAAGTTCGCGGCATTGAACGCAGTACATTTGTCATCGATGCGCAAGGGATTTTAAGAAAGGAATGGCGCGGCGTGAAAGTGCCGGGCCACGTTCAAGAAGTTCTGGATTTTGTCACTACACTCAATCAATAGCTTTTCTGGTTAATAATAGAAGATATCATCACTGTTTCTTTCTCTTCTATTTTCGGACCTGCGTAGTTGTTCTACATCACAGAGTAGTTATATGATTTGCCTGAATCATATTTTATGAAAATGGCACAACATAAATGACTTACTTATTCAATAATCCGACACAGTTCGCTGACGAACTGGTCGAAGGCTTTGCCGCCGCGCACCGGAATACAATACAACGTGTCAATGGCGGCGTAATTCGCCGGCACAAAACCAAGCCGGGGCAAGTGGTTATGGTCATCGGCGGCGGATCGGGTCATTACCCCGCTTTTGGCGGCTTTGTCGGTCAAGGATTAGCGCACGGCGCCGCGCTTGGAAACGTGTTTGCCGCGCCGTCGGCACAACAGATCTGCCAGGTTGCACAAGCGGTGGATGCGGGCGGTGGTATTTTGTTTTGCTACGCCAATTACGCGGGTGACGTACTCAACTTCGAACAAGCGCAAGTGCAGCTCCGCACACAGGGTATCGATGTGCGGTCGGTGGTGGTGACCGACGACATTGCATCGGCTGCGTTCGCTGAGCAACATAAGCGTCGCGGTATTGCTGGTACGCTGGCGGTGTTCAAAGCTGCTGCTGTTGCTGCCGATGCGGGTAAGCCGCTTGATGAAGTGGTTCGCATTGCTACGGAAGCCAATGACCGCGTGCGCTCGCTGGGTGTCGCATTTTCCGGCTGCACGTTGCCCGGCGCTAATAGACCGTTGTTTGAAGTGGCCAATGGAAAAATGGAAGTCGGTATGGGCATCCACGGCGAGCACGGTTTGTACCGCGTCGATGCACCTTCTGCTGATGGTCTGGCGGAAATGCTGGTGGATAAACTGCTCGCCGAAACTCCGCTGTCGATTGGCAGTCTTTCCGGCGCACGTGTGGGCGTGATCCTGAACGGTCTGGGTGCGGTGAAGTACGAAGAGCTGTTTGTTATTTACCGCAAAATTGACCAGTTGCTAACCAAGCACGGATTGATCATCGTCGAGCCGGTGGTGGATGAGTTGATTACCAGCTTCGATATGGCAGGCGTTTCACTGACGTTGTTCTGGCTTAATGATGAACTCGAGCAGACCTGGATTGCCCCAGCGGATACACCCGCGTTTCATCGTGGCAATATCACACCGGCCGTTCAATTCGAAGAAAATATCGCCGTAGCTGTTCAGCCTATTCATAAAAAGCAGCCGTTGAAAATCGGATCGGCTGATTCGCAAGCTGCTGCAAAAGTCGTGTTAACCGCACTTGAAGCTGCTCGAGATGTGATTGAACTGCATCAGGAAGCGCTCGGCCGTTTGGATGCTATTGCGGGAGACGGAGATCACGGCATCGGCATGCAGCGCGGACTTACCGCCGCTGTTGACGCGGCCAGAGCGGCATTGGATACCCAAGCTGGTGCAGGCACCATGCTGACAGCCGCCGGAGATGCTTGGTCCGACCGGGCAGGGGGCACATCCGGCATGTTGTGGGGTGTCATTCTACGCAACCTTGGCTATGCCTTTGGTGATGAAATCAAACCGGACGCTGCTATGCTTGCAATGGGTGTATCAAACGCACTGGAAGCAGTTGTCAGTTTGGGTAAAGCGCAATTGAACGACAAAACCTTGGTCGACGTGCTGTATCCATTCTCCGCAGCCTTGACTCGAAGCGCCGCACGAGGTTTTTCAACCACTGAAGCCTGGACAGCGGCTGCGGAAATTGCCGGACAATCCGCTGAAGCTACCAAAAATCTCGCTCCAAAAATAGGCCGTGCGCGCCCGCATGCGGACAAAAGCATCGGTAGTCCCGATCCGGGGGCGGTTTCGATGGCGTTGATTGTTGATGCGATGGGACGAATTATTAGAAGGCAATGCGCCTAGCTGGTAATTGATCATGGCATTTTAAATTCATTCTGAGTGTTGTGATTTATGTACGATTCTTTCGGATTTGCCGAGCCTTAAGAAAAATTACGCGAATGTCCTATTGAACAGATTGAAGAAACTGACTTGAATGCGGTGAATGCTATGGGATTTATCACAGAATTACGCAACCTTTGGGGCTATACTTTCCATCCTGCATTGTATTCTGGAATGATTTCGAGAATGCATGCATATCCAGGAATTTCCGGCCGGTAAAAAAACGGAAACTTCTCAACAGAAAGAATGGCATGATCCGTTTGTGCCTTATCGATAAATCAATTGGAGAATGTAATGACACGACACGGTTCTTATAAATTGGGCGGTGATAACCCTCCCAAATCGACCTATTACGAGCAAGGCAAATTTGGCCGGATGTTTCCATCATTACCGCCATTTGCCACGGATAACAAGCAAATAAGAGACGCGCTAAAAGAGTTAGGCAAAAAAGGCGGCATCATGGATGCGAAAGAAAGCATGGATGTTACGGCGAATCCGAATCTTGCCCGCGAATTGATCGTGAATCCCGCATTAAATGCCAGTAACCCGAATAATCCCAATCTTTCAGCCGGCATGACTTTTTTGGGACAGTTTCTTGATCACGACATTACTTTCGATCCGACATCGAGTCTGGAGCGGCAATCGGATCCGGAATCGATCCAAAACTTCCGGACGCCGCTGTTTGAGCTCGATAGCATGTACGGATCGGGACCGGGGGCTTCTCCGCATCTGTACGATCAAAGCCCGGGAGGAGAGGGTATCAAGTTTTATATCGAAGAAATTCCCGGTGCTGCGGCAGTTTCCTCGGGTGGATTTGCCCGTTTCGATTTACCGCGCAACAACCAGGGAACTGCGCTATTGGGCGATCCGCGCAATGATGAAAATTTGATCGTTTCCCAATTGCATCTTGCGATGTTGCGGTTCCACAATGCGGCCGTCGATTATGTCAAAGCGGAGTTTGGTCTTACCGATCCGGGCGAAGTTTTTACAGAAGCGCAACGGTTGGTTCGCTGGCATTATCAATGGATTATTGTCCACGAATTTCTGGAGAAAACGGTTGGCAAACCGCTGGTTGACGATATTTTGAACAATGGGCGTAAGTTTTATAAATGGCGCAACCAGCCCTATATTCCCGTTGAATTTGCCGCGGCTGCCTATCGTTTCGGGCATTCGCAGGTTCGTCCGTCTTACCGCTCCAATTTCGGACCCACGCCATCCGATCTCAATTCGCAAGTATTCAAATTGATTTTCAATGACAACCTGCCCGACGGACCGGATCCGGATGACTTACGCGGCGGAAAACGGGCGCCGTCTCGCTTCATCGATTGGCAGACATTTTTTGATTTTGGCGACGGTAACATGCGGCCCAATAAAAAAATCGATACAAAGCTTTCAACGGTGTTATTCGATTTGCCGGGTGTGCACGGCGAGTTCCAATCGCTGGCGCAGCTTAATTTATTGCGAGGTTTGACTTTCAGCCTGCCTTCGGGGCAAAGCATCGCCAAAGCGATGAATTTACCGGTGCTGGATGCAACGGATCTTGCCGATCTCGTTGATCTCAAATTGCATCTGCGGACACCGCTGTGGTTTTATATCTTGCGTGAAGCGGAAGTGAAGCAAAATGGAGAACGGCTCGGGCCGGTCGGCGGACGCATCGTTGCCGAGGTATTTATCGGTTTGCTGCAAGGCGACCCGATGTCTTACCTGAAGCAGGATCCTGAGTGGACGCCGACGTTGCCCAGCGCGGTTGCCGATACCTTCAGAATGACCGATTTATTGAAGTTCGCAGGCATTGTTGCGCCGCTATGATGTAGAGTACTGGTGGATGGCGCTGCGCTTATCCACCCTTGCTGTCGCACACACCGTCATTCCCGCGGAGGCGGGAATCCATAAAAGGCAATGACTGAATGCCGAATGAGCACGGTTAACAAAACTGATGCGCCTTCTGGTGTCGGCGCATCCTACTGTACTGTTGGAGAAATTGACAACAAATTCGGGTGTTGTCATAATCCCCAACATGAAGCCTATCGAGCTATTGCGACAGCGCATTGTGTTTTCCGAGAATCAATTTGCCGAGCTTGTACTTTGGCGGCTTGCACAACCGCTAATGGAATCCAGACATTCGTTCAAGTATCGGCTTGCCTACGTAGTAAATGGGAAGTGCGTGCTGCGCTATGACAATGAAGCCGGAAAAGGCGATCACTGTCATTGGGACAATCAGGAAATCAAATACGAATTTACAACTCCGGAGCAATTGCTGGCCGATTTTCAACAAGATATTGAGAGGTGGAATCATGAAAACAGTTGTTCTTGATGTACGCAATCCGAAGGAAGTAATGACCGGTTTCTCGCGTGCCTGGAATTTGGATCAAGCACAGGAAACAGATCATATCAGCTTCGCGTCGCCCGAATTATTGTGGAAAGTGTTGACCGCGAAACGCTGGGAACTCCTGAAAGCGCTTTGCGGCGCGGGCCCCATATCCATTCGCGAAGCCGCGCGGCGGGTGGCACGCGATGTCAAAGGCGTGCACGGTGACGTGACGGCATTGCTGGAGGCGGGATTGCTCAATCGTACTGAGAGTGGTGCGATTGAATTTCCTTATGAGGCGATCAAAGTGGAGTTTTTATTGCAGGCGGCTTGATGGGAATGTTGAAGCTCTTGATGTCACCTCATTGACCTACCGCGCCCATCGTCATTCCCGCGAAGGCAGGAATCTATAATATGCAACGATTGAATGTCGGATGAGCACGATTCACAAGATTGATGCGCCTTCTGGCGTCGGCACATCCTACTGCGCTAATTTTTCTCTTGTGCTGCTTCTGCTAGTGTTCGTTCTTCAATTTCCAGAAAAAGTCCTACAATCACTGGAGGTTTATCGTCAGGTACCTCGATAAAGCTTTCATCGAACTGCATATCTTCATTTTTAACAGTAATATGTAGAGGGTAAATTAAGTTTCGTATGTGATCACGGAGCTGAGAATACTCTTCAGGAGTTACATATTTCAGAAAATACTTCCTTGTAATACTTAACAAAGTAAAAGAAAAAGCACCGCAAGGTACCCATACATCGGCAATCATATAATGTAAATTTGGTCGATAAATATCTTGCTTTACTCCAATTACTGAGCTTGCTTCTAGGGAATCAATACATTTGTTGAGATACTCTAAATTATGAATCGTTGTTTTACCTTCATCATCTGAAAATAAGCCATTCATTGAGATTTGAAGATCTGTGTTGCGATTTTTTGATGCTAATGCTTCATTCACGATTAATTGGAAGCTTGATTCGTAGTGATTGATTTTTCGTATGTAAACAATCGGAATCTGAATTTCTGTTGTCCATTTGTCAGATTTGATATCCTCTATCGTGACCAATTCAATCCCAAGTGCAAGTGCATACTTATGATTGCTTCTAGCGAAACCAGAAGTACAAAGCAAAAAACCCTTAGACGCTTGAACATCTTTAATCACGGCTGAGAATTCTCCTAAAACTTTAATATCTACAGGTTTTTTCCAATCTTTACATTGAACGATATAGAGAAGTTGCTGAGATTCAACAGTAATCTTGATGGATACATCGATTTCGCGGTCAAGGTCACTTAATGATCCATGAATATAATCATTTTTTGTTACTGTAGCATTTGGAAATAATTGCCTAAATTTTTCATATGCAAACTGCTCGTATTCACTACCTCTCATGTATCTAATTACCTACCTTGTCAATTCCGCATACAATACCGGCAGTTTCTCCGGCAATCGCTCCACATGATCCGCCCGCCAGATAATTGCGTTCGCCGAAAATGCGCGGACATATTGATCCGCACGCGAATCGAGGCTCATACAGTAAGTGAGGATGCCGGAGCGGCCGGTTTCCTCGATCGCTTTCTTGTTGTCGTGACGAAGGTATTGCGGGTCGAGCACGTCGACATCTACCGGTTTACCGGCGGTAATCACCGGCAGCAGTTTTTCACCGATTTTTGTAATTTTATGGTCGGCTGAAGCCACCAAAAATCTCACTCCAAAAATAGCCCGTGCGTGCAGAAAAAGTATCGGTACACCGGATCCGGGTGCTGTTTCGATGGCGTTGACTGTTGATGCCGCAGGTAAAATCATTAGAGCGGATTGGTGCGCCTTCTGGCGTCGGCGCACTCTACCGTAGGTTTATAGTTAATTATTGCTTGATCAGGGTAAGTTTTTTGGCTCCGGAAAAAGTTGATGCGGAGGTATTCACTTGTTCAATTGTCAGCGTGTTGCCAATTTGTTGTGTTCTGACAGTCGCTCCTGCTGAACTTATTTCCGTACCGTATGCATAGGTCAGGGAGGTGCGTGTCTCAAAACCGCTACCTTCTTTTGAAAAACCTGAACTGATGATACTGTTGTTAGCTGCAGGGCCAGTTTGCCAGCTGTATGAAGTGACACCAGCCGGACAACCGGTTCCGCTGGACGTAATGGTCAGTATGTAAGTGCGGCGGCCATCTGCACCGATCGACGGGGCTTCTAGCGAGAAAAAGCAAGGGAGTGCTGCGGCTGGTGCACCCGATACGATGCCAGCATAGGTGCCGGGCAAGAAATTCATGGTACTCATGGAAGTCGGAGCAACAGGGCCGGTTGATGGCGTTGCTGAAATTAGTTTTGCTCCGAACGAACCGTCAGCTAACGTGCTGAAATCCAT
>MSXT01000063.1 GCA_002083595.1 Proteobacteria bacterium ST_bin16
CCACAACAGAATGCCCCAAAGACTGGCAAATAATACCGTGCTATAACCCAGTGAAGTCACAACCAGCGTCGCACCTTGATGATAGGCACGTGTCATCGCCAATTGCGCCAGCGTGGCTGTCACACCGGTACCGAGCAGCAGCAATAAACCATCCCAGTTAACCGGACTGAATACTGTAAACAGCAACCATACGCCAGTGCCTAATGTGCTGATTAATGTGAAATAAAATACCACCTGCCATTCGGATTCACCCAATTCGCCCAGTTGTTTGACATTGATATAAGCAATTGCAGCGAAAAACCCGGAGGCCATCCCCAGCAAACCGGCCACCCAGTGATCTTCGGGCAACGAAGGTCGCAGTAACAGAACTACACCGGTAAAACCGAGCAGAACTGTGCAGATTAACGGCCAGTGAATATGTTCTTTCAAAATTAAGGTGGAAAACACTGCCAAGAAAAGCGGCCAGGTATAATTCAGTGAAATGGCGGTCGCCAAGGGTAATTGCGTTATACAGTAAAAAAACATCAATAAACTGATCAAGCCGGAAATTCCGCGCCAGCAGTGAACCCGCCAATGCGGCGTTGTTACCGGCAGACGGTAATAGCGAATGACCAGGTAAGTCATCCAGACACCGAACAACGAACGGTAAAACACCAATTCCGTACTGGAAAAATACGCCGCACCGAGTTTGACCAGTACGCCCATGCAGGCAAACATAAAGCCTGCTACCAGCATCCACAATGAACGCACTTGTCGGTGTTCCTAAAAAATACAGCAGTTGCGGTTATTGAATCAACGGATATGCGGTCCGATTTCTCGTTGCAGGAATTGATGGAAGTGCTTCATTCCTTCTTCCATAGGAATTTGATAAGGCCCGGTTTCATTTAAACCCTGTTCAAATAAAGCACGCCGTCCGGCGGTCATCCGTTTGCAGATTTCATCATCTTCGAGTGCGGTTTCTTTGTATGCCGCTTGTTCGGCTTCCACGAAATCACGTTCAAATAGCGCAATCTCTTCCGGATAGTAAAACTCAACCACGTTCATACAGCTTTCCACTCCGGTCGGCAGAATCGTACTGATGACCAGCGTATGCGGATACCACTCGAGCATGACATTGGGGTAATACAACAACCAGATCGATCCATGCGGCGGCATCTCCCCTTCCGATTGTTGCAATAATACTTGTTCGTGCCATTTGGCATACACCGGAGTGCCTGGTTTTTGCAAACGTGCGCTATCGATTGCCACAGTCTGCACGCTATACCAATCGCCAAATTCCCAATCGAGTTTTCCGGTATCGACAAAACGGCTTAATCCTGGGTGAAACGGATCAACGTGATAATCTTCCAAATACACTTCGATAAATGTTTTCCAGTTACAGTGATAGTGATCAATCTGCACGCGATCAAAGACATAGCCGGAAAAATCAAAATCCTGCAACACGCTCAGATTACCCATTTCGCGCGCAACATGACGTTCACCATTAAACAATAAACCATTCCAGCTTTGCAATGCGGTTTTACTCAGATTCAGGCAAGGATTCTGCTCAAAATGCGGCGCGCCCAGCAATTTGCCATTCAACGTATAGGTCCAGCGATGTATCGGACACACGATGCTTTTGGTATTACTTCTGCCCGTCAATAAAAGCGCTTGACGGTGGCGGCAAACATTCGATAACAATTCAATGCCTTGTTCGTTACGCACTAGCACTTTGGCATTATTCATCCATTCCGGCACATAATAATCGCCCACATTGGGGACCATTATTTCATGACCTACGTAACCCGGTCCGCGATCAAACAAAATACGTTTTTCAAGTTCAAGAATTTTAGGATCCAAGTACCAGTTGACGGGAAGCTGCACTGACATGTCCGCCAGTTGCGAAATATCAGCCATGTTAGACATATAAATACCTTATACCCCCCAGATAAAAAACAGCGGCGAAAATACACGAAAAGACAAAAATTTAAAACCTATTTAAGCAAGTCAGGAACGAAAAACCGAATGCATGGCTATAATAGCAATCTTGATAGTAAAATATCAGCATCCATCGATACGTTACTCGGACAAAAAAGTAAATTGTACAAGATTGAATTATTTAATTAATCAAAAAGAGAGCATCTTAATGAAATCTAAACAGCAATTAAGAAAAAAATCATGGATACCCGTATTATCCACAGTATTTGTTGTTGGTCTAGCTGCCTGCGACAGCGGCGGTGAAAAAGCACTCGATACCTCATCCTCTTCGTCATCATCGTCAGCAACGGCTGTCAAAAGAACCGTGCTGACAGGCCCGGCAACCGGTATTTTAGTGGATTCCCCCGTGTCCGGCGTTGCATTTGCGGCAACTTCCGGAAAATCCGGCACCACCGACGAGAAAGGCAGTTTTAATTTCAATCATGGTGACAAAATCGAATTCAAGCTGGGCGGTTTGACATTGGGTAATATTCCCGGTTCACAGATTGTGACTCCGATTGAATTAGCCGGTGACAACAATAATAAACTACAAAATCTGCTGGTTTTACTGCAATCATTGGATTCCGACAGCGATCTTTCCAATGGTATTGCCATTTCCCGTGAAACGGCTGCTGCCGTTAAAGGGTCGATTAATCTGGATAGCAGTCCGGAAACATTTGCCGATTCCGCCGGGCTAAAAGAAATTATGGAAGCCGGTGGTATTTCCGGCGAAGCCGTAACGCCCGAAGCAGCACGCACACACTTTCTTTCTCAAGGTGTCGCACTGCTCAGCGCGCAAATCTGGGTCAGTTATACCAACCAAACCGCCAGCGTGCTGCGTGTAGCCGCTGATAGCAGCGGAGAGTACTTGCAAGGCGATGCAAGACCGGATGATTCCTGTGATGAAAACCGGGTGTGTGGCGGGAAAACCGTTTTCCAAGCTGGTGTTGAATATGGCGTAGCCAAAGCAACTGATTTTGACAGTCGCGGCTTCAAGCTGGTGAGCACGCCCAGCGTGGACACCAATCTGAAGGCTGGCTTCTCTAATCCAGGTCCGACGCGGCGAGTACGTACCGACGGCTCCGAATTGATTAATTCCGATATTGTCACAGTGCAAAGAGCGCGTGAACAAGGCAGTGTATTCGGTGAGCTTTTCCATATCGCTAAACCAATACAGCTGAGCGATGAAAATGAAGTGGCGGAAAAAGAAGTCAAAGAATCCCGCTACTCAAAAATAGACAACGATGCCAACGGCATCATCGGTGCTTGGGCGTACGACAGTGAAGCGATCAACACACAAACTGTGGTTTTCTTCCCCAACGGCAAATATATGATGATTGATCCGACAGGCGCAACACAGCGTGAAGATCAAGCAAAATGCGCAAAACCCGGTATTGAATTTTCTTCTTATACCTATAACAAGGGCGGGAATAATTTCAGTTTATCGAGCTTCACCTATAACACCAATGGTTGCGCCGGTTTCTCCGATGTGGAAGGGAGTATCGGCTTTACCCTCAGTTCGGACGGCAATACCGCCAAGTTGGATAAACCCGGTGAACCATCGGCCACACTGTACCGTGTTTCCAAATAACCAGTGGTTTGAATCTTAAAGCACAACACTCACCGGAACTGTTTCATAGCCGGTGAGTAGTGCTTTTCCTTCGTTATAAATCCGGCTGCTCATGCCCATCATCCGTGTCGCACTAAATGTTCCAGTCGACACACTATTTGATTACCAGATAGAGTACGCCAGCCAACATGATATCGGGCTACGCGCCTGTGTACCTTTCGGCAAAAAACAAGTCACCGGTATTATCCTCGCGGTCAGCAATGAAACGCAGATTCCCATTGAGAAACTGAAGTCCGCGCACGGCATTTTTAAGGAAATAAAACCTTTACCCGCCGCATTGCTGGATTTATTTCATTTTTGCAGCCAGTATTATCATCACCCGCTGGGTATGGTGATCATGAATGGCCTGCCCGTTAAGCTGCGTAATAACAAACCGGTTAGCTTAAAAAGAAAACCGCATCAGTATCAATACAGCCTGACTGCATCTGGTAAAAGCGTTGAGTTAACACAAATTCCGGCACGTAACCGGGTAGCGCGCCGCCTGCTCAGTGAATTTCAACAAGCTGTGACGCTAACTAACCCGCAAATTAAGCACATTTCACCCCGTGCGGAAAAATTGTTGCAAGAATGGATTCAGCTCGGCTGGATCACGGCAGAATTCTGCGCAACCGCAACCGCAACCGCAACTGTGGCGCGAGTTGCAAAAATTCCCGTATTGACCGCGGAACAGGAAGTTGCGGTCAGTGCCATCACTGCCGATGTCAAGCAGTTCAATACTTGGCTGTTGCATGGTGTGACCGGGAGCGGCAAAACCGAGGCGTATCTCAGAATTATCGAATCCGTCCTGGCAAAAGGACGGCAAGCGCTGGTGCTGATTCCCGAAATCAGTCTGACACCTCAATTGGAAGGTGTTTTTCGCGCCCGTTTTTCTACCGTTCCGCTGGTTAGTCTGCATAGCGGTCTCAACGATACCGAGAGGCTAACCGGTTGGCTGCAAGCCCAGAGCGGCGAAGCCAAAATTATCCTGGGCACGCGCTTGGCCGTGTTCACGCCATTATCCGATCTTGGTGTGATTATCGTCGATGAAGAACAGGATAGTTCGTTCAAACAGCAAGATGGATTGCGCTATTCCGCGCGCGATCTGGCGATTTTCCGTGCCAGGCAAAGCGCTATCCCGGTGATATTGGGTTCGGCCACGCCGTCATTGGAAAGTTATTACAATGCGCTCATGGGTCGTTACCGTCATATACGCTTGCTTTCCCGCGCGGTGCAAAATGCCACCTTACCCTTGATTCAATGCATTGATACGCGCATCCACAAAACCCAGGAAGGTTTATCCGATCCACTGATCCAGGCACTCGATCAGTGCTTACAGGAAAAGCACCAAAGCCTCATTTTTATCAACCGGCGCGGCTATGCTCCCGTACTGTTATGCAAGTCGTGCGGCTGGACAGCCCCTTGCCAGCGTTGTTCTAGCCGCTTGGTTGTGCATCTGCGCGACAAAAAACTCCGCTGTCACCACTGCGGTCATCAAGAACTGTTTCCACGCGCTTGCCCGCAGTGCGGCAATCAGGATATCGCTCCTTTCGGGCAAGGCACGCAACGCGTGGAAGAAACCTTGACCGCCCGTTTTCCGGCGGCGCGGATTCTGCGCATTGATCGTGACAGCACGCACCGCAAACATGCGTGGCAAGAGATTCTGCATGCCGTTCACACACACCAGGTGGATATTCTGATCGGTACACAATTGCTGGCCAAAGGCCATGATTTTCCCAATCTATCCATAGTGGGGATTCTGAATGCCGATGGTGCGCTCTATAGCACCGATTTTCGCGCTAGCGAACGATTATTTGCGCAACTGATGCAAGTCGCCGGGCGTGCCGGACGCGCCAACGTGGCCGGACACGTCTTGATTCAAACTGAGTTTCCGGATCATCCGTTGTATCAAGCGCTACAACGACACGATTACGATGCGCTGGCACAAACGCTGCTGGTAGAAAGAAAAATGGCCGGATTCCCGCCTTATGTTTATCAAGCCCTATTGCGAGCGGAAGCGCATCATATAAAAACCGTGCTGGATTTTCTTGCGCAAGCGACACAACTCGCCCGCCCGCCGCAAACAGTTGAATTATTCGACCCGGTACCGGCGCACATGTCACGGCTGAAAGGCTTGGAACGTGCGCACTTACTGGTACAATCTTCCTCACGTAAACATTTACACGCTTTTCTGACCGGCTGGTATGCAAAAATCACCACGTTGCCCAGCCAAAAAGTGCGCTGGGTACTGGATGTCGATCCGTTGGAATTTTGATCTGTATCAGCGCCTATTATTCGCAGTCAGTCAAAATACAAATATTGAAACCAAGCAATAAGAGGAGTATCCCAATGATCGACAAACACGACTTACATCATGAATTTCCGGAATATTATGATCGTATTCATGAATTAAAAACCAGTGACAGTCATTTTGCGCGCCTGTTTGAGGAATATCACGATCTCAATCGTGAAATCCTGAGAATCGAAGAAGGCGTTGAAAACACCACCGACGAATACTTGGAAGAATTAAAAAAGAAACGATTGTTATATAAAGATAAGCTTTACGGAATGATTGCCAATCCATGATAGCCATCCGGTAAAATATCGGATG
>MSXT01000064.1 GCA_002083595.1 Proteobacteria bacterium ST_bin16
CCTCTGATAGTCTAGAGCCTTTTATAAATACTAAGGAAATATGAGAAACCAACTAAGACAATTCGCAGTAATAGGACTGGGCAGGTTTGGTTCGGCAGCCTCACTAGAGCTGATGCGATTTGGTCATTCAGTTATTGGAATTGACATTGATGCAAAAATTGTAAACAAGCTGGCGGATCAATTGACGCTCGCAGCAATAGCAGATGCTACTGATGAGAATGCTCTTAAAGACTTAAATATTTCCAATTGCGATGCAGCTATCGTAGCTATTGGCGAGAGTCTAGAAGCCAGCATACTTTGCGTGCTGCTGCTAAAAAATATGGGCATTAATGAGATTTGGGCCAAAGCTTCTTCAAAACCACACCATACTATACTCTCAAGAATTGGAATTTCTCGCATTGTGCATCCTGAAGAAGAAATGGGCATGAAAGTAGCACAATCACTTAATTATCCAATGGTCAATCATTACATGCCCATTGGCTTCAATTTATATATAGTTGAAATAAAAATAACAGAGAAATGTCACGATATTTCTATCAAAGACTTATTAAAAGATATTCGTGATCCTATCGATCCCTTATTAGTACGAAGAAATAGAGAAATTATAAAATCCATTGAACCCGATTTTATTTTGGAATTGAATGACTCTCTAGTGTTATCCGGCTCGCTGGATACTCTTGCCTCAATTGCCCCGAGGTTATAGCGATAATGAAGCCGTGGGACCCTCATGTACTACCTTACAAACCTATCATCGCTGCAAAAAAGAATTTACTCAACCTTAGCCCGCCGGCAGTTTTATTTCTCGGCTTTGCATTGCTCATTGCGGTCGGTACCGTTTTACTAAAGCTGCCTATCGCCTCGTATGATGAAACTAGTTGGTTACAGTCAATCTTTACAGCAACTTCCGCTGTGACGGTCACGGGATTGGCTGTACTCGATACCGGCACCCATTTTACCTTGTTTGGACAGATTGTTATCGCGCTGCTAATTCAAGCAGGAGGTTTGGGATTTATGACTTTTGCTATTGTTGCCGCAGTGAGCCTAGGTGCAAAGTTAGGAATTGGTCAGCAGATAATTGCACAAGAAGCATTCAACCAAACTAACCTGGAAAAGGTGACTTTTATTGCAAAATATGTGCTGATTTATTCCTTTCTTATAGAATTTACTGGATTCATATTGCTTGTTTTAACTTGGTTTAATGAACTGGGGTTAAGCACAGCCATCCATCATGCTTTTTTTTACACAGTTTCCGCATTCAATAATGCTGGTTTTGCTTTAAGCAGCAATAGCCTAACCCCTTACTTTAATAACGTATCTGTTAATTTAGTAATCACTGCGCTTTTGATCATTGGAGGTATAGGTTTCTTAGTTTTAATTGATATAAAAACCCAGAAAAATTGGCATAAGCTGAATGTAAATACCAAAATTGTATTGTTGAGCACGCTCATAATCAATATATGCGCATTCGCACTCATATGGATTCTTGAAGCAAAGAACCCTGCAACCCTGGGCCTGTTATCAATCCCAGATCAAGCAATGACAGCCTGGTTTCAGGCGGTAACACCCAGAACGGCGGGTTTTAATACAGTGCCGATAGAAGAATTAACACAAGCCACAACGACTTTCATGATTTTATTGATGTATATTGGCGGAGGATCGTTGAGTACTGCCAGTGGACTGAAGATCGGGACTTTTGTTGTTCTGATAATGGCAACTTATGCTTTTTTACGACGAAGAGATGATGTTGTGATTCTTCAGCGTACCGTGCCACCAACGCAAGTCATGAAAGCCCTTGCACTGACCATCGTTTCAATTATTATGATATTTTTTGGAATTTTTATCCTGACGCTGACTGAAAAGGCGCCTTTCATTGACATCGTTTTTGAAGTTGTCTCAGCTTTAAGCACCGTTGGATTATCCAGGGGATTAACCAACCAATTAAGTGTAACAGGTGAAATCGTTATCATTTTTTTGATGATTATTGGTCGTGTAGGACCACTGACTTTCGCTTATTTCTTTGCTTCTCCAAAGAAAAAATATATCAAATATGCGAATGCTGATATTCAGGTCGGTTAATTTTATTATTCCCTTACAATCATAAATAACTACGATTTGAGATCAATTCAATTGAATCCATGATCCAAGTATCGGCATTAACCCTAATATATGATCAATTTCTTGACATAGACACTTCACGTCAGGTATGTTTCGCGCTCACATTTCAGGTGCTTTCAAGGTTTCGTTCTTGAAGGTTAAACGGGAAGCTGGTGCGTTTCAGTCGAATGCAACAAAGCCAGCACTGCCCCCGCAACGGTAAATGAGTTAACCATCTGCAATAGGCCACTGTGTCATCACACGGGAAGGCGCAGATGTGGAATCGCTTCCACTCATGAGTCCGGAGACCGGCCCGAAGTGAATATTTCTACGGTATTGCGGCGGGCAATCAGTGGCATTTTGACCGGTTTTCATTGCACCGACCGGTTTTCTGTCCATTCCAATTTCCCTTCGCATTCCTTAATCATTGATAACGCGCGGGTGTGCGCGAAGGGATCAAATCATGCAAAAATGCCGTCTAGCGGCAATGGCCGTGCTGTGGCCTGGCGCGGCAATAAATGCGTTTGCTGCGGATGCGGATCATCAGGAGAAACCGGTGATTGTCACGGCAACGCGTACGGCGCAAACCGCCGATGCTTCACTGGCCTCGGTAACGGTGATTACCCGCAAGGATATTGAGCGTCAGCAAGCGCGTTCGATTCAGGATTTATTTCGCGGTGTGCCGGGAATGAGCGTTTCCAACAACGGCGGCGCCGGTAAAAGCACCGCAGTATTCATGCGCGGCAGCGAATCCGACCATGTGCTGGTCATGATCGACAATATCAAGGTCGGCTCCGCCACATCGGGTACAACCGCTTTTGAAAACATCCCGGTCGATCAAATTGAGCGCATTGAAATCGTGCGCGGCCCGCGCTCCAGTTTGTACGGCTCCGAAGCCATCGGTGGCGTGATTCATATTATTACGCGCAAAGGCAGCGGCAGCGGATTTAAACCGAGTTTCAATTTCGGTGGCGGCAGTTTCGCGACGTTGGAAGGCGCCACGGGATTCGCATACGGTGGCAAGCAGGGCTGGTTGAATATGACAGCAAGCGGTATCGGTACGCGCGGATTTAATGCCTGTACCGGTTCCATCGATGCCGGTTGCTTTGTCGATTCATCCGACCCGACGTTATACGACAGAGATGGTTATCGCAATGTCGCAGGCAGCGCACGTGCGGGATACCGTTTCGACAACGGCCTGGAAATCGATGGCAATTTTATGCAATCTTCCGGTAAAACCCAGTTTGACGGCAGTTTTGTCAATAAAGGGATTGTGATGCAGCAGGTTTTTGGCGGCACTGCACGCTATTCTCCGCTCAAATTCTGGCGCATCAATTTGATTGGTGGCAGTAGCCGTGAAGATTCGGATAATTTTCTCAACACCCTATTCCAAAGCCGCTTTAACACGACACGCGATACCATTTCGGTATTGAACGATTTCACGATAAACCCTAATCATTTATTGACCATCGGCATGGATTATCAGAAAGATCATATCAATAGCACCGAAGCTTTTACCGTGAATTCACGCACCAATTGGGGTGTTTTCGCACAGCATCAGGCCACCGTCGCCAAACATAATTTTCAGCTGTCGCTGCGGCATGACGATAACCAGCAATTCGGCAGCCGCGTGACCGGCGGCACGGGCTGGGGTTACTCGCTCACCGATAATGTCCGCCTGCTGGCCAATTTCGGCAGCGCATTTAAAGCACCGACATTTAATGAATTGTATTTTCCCGGCTTCAGCAATCCGCATCTGCGTCCGGAAGATTCGCGCAGTTTTGAGTTCGGTACGCGCGGCAATGCAACTTGGGGAACTTGGTCGTTGAATGTCTACGAAAATCACATCTACCACTTGATCGCTTACGATGCCAGCATCTTCGCTCCCGCCAACGTCGATCAGGCGCGCATTCGCGGTTTTGAAGGCATACTCAGTGCGCAAATCAAAGGCTGGCAATTCAATACCAACCTGACGCTGATGGATCCTGAAAATCGATCTTCCGGGGTAAATCGCGGTAATATACTGCCACGGCGCGCCGCAGAATCGTTCCGGCTGGAAGCCGACCGGCAATTCGGCCAGTACCGGTTGGGTGCGATGCTGCTGGTCGAAGGCCAACGCTATGACGATTTGGCCAATACCCGCAAGTTGGACAGTTACGTGAAATTTGACCTGCGCGCCGAATATAATCTGAGTAAGCATTGGCGCTTACAAGGACGAATTGAAAATTTATTTAATGAACACTACCAAACCGCTGCATTCTACAATCAACCAGGGCGGAATTTTTTCGCTATGTTGCGTTATCAACCCTAACATAAGGAGTTAAACATGCTGACTTTATCCACTCGCCATCAAATCGCTATTGGCTTGCTACTGGCAGTCTTAATAATGCTCACCCGCAGTCATCATTTTGCCACGATGCATAACCTCGCTGACGCTTCCTGGGCGGTCTTCTTTCTGGCCGGCATTTATCTGCGTTCCGCATGGCCGTTGCTGGGATTCTTTGCCTTGGGCTGGGGATTGGATGTTGCCGCCACTACCTTGGGCGGTGTCAGTGATTTTTGTATGACACCGGCCTATTTCTTCTTACTGCCGGCTTATGCGTCGTTATGGCTCGCCGGACGCTGGTACGCCAAGCGCTATCAATTCTCCTGGAACACCGTTCTGCCGCTTTCCGCCAGCATCGTGGCCGGTTTAACGCTATGTGAACTATTTTCCGGCGGCGGATTCTACTTCTTCTCCGGCCGCATTGCCGAAACCAGTTTCGCTGAATTCGGTACGCAACTGATCAAATATTTCCCGCTTTATATCGAAACCTTCGTATTTTATGCCGGTATCGCCGCCGTGATTCACGTGCTATTTACATTGATTGCGCAGCAACTCAATCCACGTAACACGTCGGCAGGATAACGGCATGACCGATTCCGGACGCGCAGAGCGCTACCGCACGCGCATGCAGCACAAAAAAGAAGTCATCGACGCGGCGATTGCGCGTGCCGACCGCGAACAAGGCTTATTGCTGATTCTCACCGGCAATGGCAAAGGCAAATCCAGTTCGGCCTTCGGTATGATGGCACGGGCACTGGGGCACGGCATGCGCGTTGGTGTGGCGCAATTTATCAAAGGCCGTTCGGATACCGGTGAAGAAGCTTTCTTCCGCGAACAACCGAATGTCACCTGGCATGTACTCGGCGAAGGTTTCACTTGGGATACACAAAACCTGGAACGCGACACGGAAACAGCTCGCCGGGGCTGGGCGGTGGTGCAAACCATGCTAAGCGATCCGGCGTTCGATTTGATCATCCTCGACGAATTAACGTATCCGATCAAATTCGGCTGGCTGGATCTGAATACTGTTCTGAATGACCTGAAAAACCGTCCGGCCATGCAGCATGTCGTCATTACCGGGCGCGGTGCACCCGAGGCATTGTGTGAAGCGGCGGATACCGTCACTGAAATGACCGACGTCAAGCACGCCTACCGGGCGGGTGTTCAGGCGCAGAAAGGAATCGATCTGTAACGCCATGCGTAATAGCCATCGCTTTAGTGATAGCGAACGTGCCGCCATCTATCGCGTGATCGCTGAACGCCGTGACATGCGGCATTTTCTTCCCGATCCGGTTGATCCTCTCATATTGAAACGCCTGCTCGCCGCCGCCCACCAGGCACCGAGTGTCGGCTTGATGCAGCCGTGGCGGTTTATCCGTATCACCGATCCGCAGTTGCGCACGACTATCGCATCCATGGTGGAAGAAGAACGGCACCGCACCGCCGTTGCACTGGCGGAACGCAGCGACGAATTCATGCGTTTGAAAGTCGCCGGTATTCTGGAATGCGGAGAATTGCTAGTCGTCGCATTGAGTGACCGGCGCGAGCAACACATTTTTGGCCGCCGCACTTTGCCCGAAATGGATCTGGCTTCGATCGCCTGTGCCATTCAGAACTTCTGGCTGGCTGCACGCGCCGAAGGATTAGGCATGGGTTGGGTGTCATTGTTCGATCCCATGCAGCTGGCTGAATTACTCTACATGCCTTCCGGTAGTAAGCCGGTTGCTATTCTATGCCTGGGCCATGTCGACGCTTTTTATCCCGCGCCGATGCTGAAGCTGCAAGGTTGGGCGGAAGAACGTCCGCTGCAAGAATTGCTTTTTCACAATCACTGGAACAACTCGGTAATGCCACCGGAATGACTATTAGCCCGATTATTTTCTTTGCATGACAACGCCCGGAATACGCTTTGACTCTCATTCAGCATCAATTCCATAACATTGCGGAACACCCGCGATGAACTCGCAAACACTGATGGTTCAGGGCACCACGTCGGATGCCGGAAAAAGCATGCTGGTCACGGCGTTGTGCCGCTGGCTGGCACGTCAGGGCGTGCGGGTAGCACCATTCAAACCGCAAAATATGGCGCTCAATAGTGTGGTCACCCGCGATGGCGGAGAAATCGGCCGGGCGCAGGCAGTGCAAGCCTGGGCCGCTGGTCTGGCGCCGCATACCGATATGAATCCGGTATTGCTGAAGCCCAATACCGATAAACAGGCGCAAATCATCATTCACGGTCATGCCATTGCCAACATGGATGCTGGTGTTTTTCACGACTATAAAACGATTGCGCTAAAAGCGGTGCTGGAATCGCATACGCGGCTCAGTAATCAATACGAGCGGATTATTGCCGAGGGCGCGGGTTCACCAGCGGAAATTAATCTGCGTGCCCACGATATTGCCAATATGGGCTTTGCCGAGGCGGTCGATTGTCCGGTCATACTCATTGCTGATATCGACCGCGGCGGTGTATTCGCGCACTTTGCCGGCACATTGGCATTATTAAGCGAAAGCGAGCAAGCGCGCATTCAAGGTTTTGTCATTAACCGTTTCCGCGGTGATAAAAAATTGCTCGATCCCGGATTAGACTGGTTGGAGCAATATACCGGCAAACCGGTGCTGGGCGTATTGCCTTACCTGCAGGGCTTACACCTTGAGGCCGAAGATGCTTTACCCAACTCCGCTGACTCTACCGTTTCGCCGGAGCAAAAACTCTTCCGGATTATTGTTCCTGCACTGCCGCGCATCAGCAATCATACCGACTTCGACCCGCTGCGTTTACATCCGCAAGTACACGTGCAATTTATCGGCCCCAGCGAAACCATTCCACCGGCCGATTTAATCATCCTACCAGGCTCAAAAAGCGTGCGCGCGGATCTGGATTGGTTGCGCCAGCAAGGCTGGGAACCGGTAATTCAGCGGCATTTACGTTATGGCGGAAAACTGCTGGGAATCTGCGGCGGTTTCCAAATGCTCGGCAACTGGATCCATGATCCCACCGGTCTTGAAGGCAATGCCGGTAGTCTGCAAGGATTTGCTTTTTTCGATATGGAAACGACATTGGCAGCGGATAAAATTCTGCGCAATTGCCAGGGACGCTTATCTCTGAACGATGCGACCGTGACAGGTTACGAGATCCATGCGGGAATTACCACGTATCACACATGCTATCAACCGCTTATCCATTTAGCACAAAGTCAGGATGGCGCAATTAGCAGCGATGGTTTGATAGCAGGAACGTATTTGCACGGCGCTTTCACATCCACTGCCGCGTGCCGAGAGTTACTGTCCTGGGCCGGATTGGATGCGCAGGTGGAAACACCCAATTACCAGACGACATGCAATGCCGCCATCGACCGGCTGGCGGATTGTGTCGAGCAATACCTGGATACCGCGCGGTTGAACCGGTTGCTCAACTTGCCTACGCAGGTATCATGACATCCGCCCGGACTTTGATTTTGGGCGGCGTGCGTTCCGGCAAAAGCCGTCTGGCGGAGCGTTTGGCGCTGGAGAGTCAATTGCCGGTCACATACATTGCCACCGCAACTGGCGAGGACGATGAAATGCGCGCAAGAATCGCTGCGCACCGGATACGGCGCCCTAATCATTGGCAAGTCATCGAAGAACCGCTACAACTGGCTTCCGTATTGATGCAGCATGCCAACAACGAATGCTGTCTATTGGTTGATTGCTTGACACTCTGGTTGACGAATTGGTTGATCCACCCGGAAGCCGAACGATTCGATGCCGAACGCGCGGCATTCCTCACTGCACTCTCCTTGGTAACCAACAAACTGATTTTGGTCAGCAATGAAACAAACATGGGCATCATCCCGATGGGCGAATTAAGCCGCCGCTATTGTGACGAAGCCGGTGAATTACATCAAACAGTGGCACAACATTGCGATCAAGTCATTTTAACCGTTGCCGGTTTGCCACTGGTGCTTAAAGGAGAACCGTTATGACGCAACCGGGTACCCTTCATTGGTTGAGTGCTCCTTTGGCCGTTACCAATCAGGAAATACACCAATTAGCCGAACAACGCCAGGCACAACTCACCAAGCCACCCGGCTCTCTTGGCCGCTTGGAAGAACTCGCGATCCGGCTGGCGGCCTTGCAAAACACCCTGCAACCCGGTGCCGATCGCGTGCACATCGCCATATTTGCCGCCGATCATGGTGTTGCCGCCGAGGGCGTATCAGCGTTTCCACAATCGGTCACCGGTGAGATGATCAAAAACTTCACGCGCGGCGGCGCAGCCATCAATGTTTTGGCTCGTGCATTGAACGCTTCGCTGGAAATCATTAACTTGGGAACAGTACACGATACGCAAGCGCTGACCCATGTGCGGCATTGTTACTTGGGACCGGGTACGGCCAATTTTGTTCAGCAGCCCGCGATGACCTGGGAACAATTGAATCAAGCATTCCAGGCGGGTTTTGAAACCATTGAACGCGCACAGCAAACTGGCCAGCAGCTCTTTATCGGCGGTGAAATGGGAATCGGCAACACCACCAGCGCCACCGCGTTGGCGTGTCTTCTGCTGAATGAACAACCGGCACGGCTGACCGGGCGCGGCACCGGATTGGATACACAAGGCATCGCGCATAAAATAACAGTCATCGCGCACGCATTATCGCTGCATCGGCCGCAAACCGATTCGCCTTTGGACGCATTGCGCCGCGTGGGCGGATTTGAGATTGCCGCATTGACGGGGGCTTATATCCATGGCGCGCAACTGGGCTTACCGCTGCTGATTGACGGATTTATCAGTACGGTCGCGTCATTGGCCGCTGAACATACTGTTCCGGGATGTAAAGACTGGTTTATTTTTTCCCATCAATCTTCCGAGCTGGGACACGCGCTCGTGCTTGAAGCACTCAATGCCGATCCGCTCATCGATTTGCAGATGCGCCTTGGAGAAGGCAGTGGCGCAGCCGTGACGCTAAATCTGTTGCGCATGGCGTGCAGGTTGCATAATGAAATGGCGACATTCTCCGAAGCACAGGTTTCGCAACAAAACGAGCTTCCATAGCACTTTGACGACTTCGATTGATTTGCTGCGGCACGGCGTAACTGAAAACAGCCAGCGTTATTGCGGCAGCACGAATTATCCGCTGACCGGGCTCGGCTGGACGCAAATGTGGCATGCCGTTAATAGCCAATCAACCCCATGGCAGCATATCGTTACTTCCCCTTTAACCCGCTGCGCGGACTTTGCACATGCTTTGGGACAACGTTATTCGATTCCCGTCACTCAGGATGATCGTATCCGAGAAATACATTTTGGCGATTGGGAAGATCGATCAAGCGCTGAACTGATGCATACCGATGCTGGTGCTTTATCTCGCTTCTGGCAAAACCCCCTCGATCACCCGCCGCCTAATGGTGAACATTTGCTGGATTTCAAGGCACGTGTTTTATCAGCTTGGGAAGATATTCAACAGCAATTTTGTGGAAGAAAGGTTTTATTGATCACGCATGGCGGTGTCATCCGGATGATCGTCTGCCATATTCTGCAGCATTCTCTCGAGCGAGCGCTCGATATTGATGTGCGTCATGCCAGCATCCGGCATGCGCGGATAGATCATGCTGGAACCTATCGTGTTACGCTCGATCCTAATTCTTCGCTATGATCAGAGCAATTTTGTATCCGTGCAATGATAGAAAATATCGCCGCTCTATTGCTTTCGTTGTTATTTCTACTGTTCAGTAAATAGCAACCGGTTAGCGGACGAAATCTTCCGGATACGGTATTTTCATATTTTCGCGATTCAGTAAACTGATTTGCTGATAGAACTTATCGATATCGGACCAACCGGCTTGATCGATTGATGGTATCCAACGCGCGCGCATATAACCGTTCCGGTCGATCAGAAACTCCATATGATCAGGATGATTTTTCCCCCGCCCGATAATATCGGGATGCGTCAGCGTCCGGCGCGACAGTGCATAGCTGGCAGCTATCTCGGCCGCACCTTGCGTAACAACCGGGAACGGCAATTCAGCCGCGATTTGAGTTAGCTCAGCAGCGGCAAGTTCATTTGACGGTACTGCCAATACAGCGATATTTTGTTCACTGAGGCGGTCATACGCTTGCTTTAATTGCTCAATACGATCCTGGGATTGCGGCCATGAGAGAATGACCAGTAAGACGGCTTTATTACCGCGAAAATCCTGCAGCGTGCCACTGTTGCCATTATTTTCCGTGTACGAAAAGAGTGGCGGTTTTATATAAGCTTTATTGGCTATGATTTCCGGTGTTAAAATCCGTGCCTGATAACCTCTCGATAATGCATGCACATAGTTCACCAGATCCCAGCGATCCTCTTCGGATATTTTTTCCGCATAACCGGGCATATCGGTATTAGCCATTCCATAGCTAATCCAATTGTAGAAATCTCCCGGTGTATGCTCTGAGGTATGTGGCTCGGTCAACAGATCGGGCAGTTTTGTCGATAGCGTACGTGACTTGATGCCATTGCCCATTCCTTGATGACCATGACATTCAACGCAGTGCTGATTAAACAAAGCAGCACCATTAGCTATAGAAATTGCATCAAAAGGTACCGATGGTCTGCGATAGGTTTCCGGATATGCTTGGATTGCCAACGGCGGCAAAGCAATCGCAAGACCGGATGCCAGCAATAACGCAGGAATACCGATCAAACGCTTGAATCCCCAGTTGCGAAGCTGGCCGAGCTGAATTGCTCCTGCCGCTAGTACTAGAATAAAAACTCCAACCCATACTTGAGTGGCCACATTCGGATTATTCCATGTTGCCAGGATTGAAAACCGGAATGGGAAGGGCCAGTTCTCAATCAGTGCATGCTTCACCGGCGTAGTATTGGCAATTACGGTCGCCAAGAATAGCAATAACAACGCCAGAACGAATTCAATACGCACCCATTTCCTTATCCCTGTTCTGCCAGGGCTCGCATTATCAGGTTGCGAATCGCTTGCTAATAACGGTAACCAATGTGCACGGACTCGAGCTGCGATTAAGAGAATGATACTGAGGATAAATATCTTGATGCTAAGTAACCAACCGTAGGGGGTCGCAACCAGCGCGGCATAATAACCGTCGAAGATACGATCGGCCACAGTGATTCCGGTCAAAATAATCAATAGCATCACTGGTAATGCGATTGATGAGAACCGCATCAACGTCTTATATTCCAGCGCATCACCACGTTTAGCCTTGACATTTTTGTTATTCTCATAAATCAATAGCAAAAAAGCCGGCAATGCTCCAAACCAAACACCAGCTAGAATAATGTGCAATGCATAAGGGAAAACCGCCAATACGGATAATTCTTCAGCTGCGGCATGACTTGCTAGTGAGCCTGCGATCAAAGGAAGGGCGGCAGCAAAAGCAACTAAAATATACTGCCAGCGTGCTTTGGGAGATTTACGAAGAAAAACAATGATGAGTAGTAGAAATACCGCAGATAACGTCCGCCAGCTCCATATTTGACCAACGCGTGTATCACTGATGAATCCTAACCAGACATCCCGCTGCCACAGATTACTAACATCCCCGGTAATTTGAACTAAAGATGTCATCAGCATTACCACAAGACCGATGGGTATACTGATAGCCAGCCATGGGAACAAACGTTCCAATCGCTCAATCCATGCTTCCAGGTAAGCTCGTTTCCCAGTATTTGCGATAGCTAAAAAGATACAGCTACCCAATAAAATCATGTTTGCTGCAAGTTGAAACCAACGTGCAATTGCTGCGATTACTTCTACCATTTTGCTACGATTTTATTCTTTTACATTGAAATCAAAACTTGATTCAATGACATGACCATCAACCGACATCACACGATATTTTACAGTGTAACGCCCCGATCCTAGCTGCGGCAAACTCAAGACAACAGATTTTGGATCATCTGCAACACTTTCAGGGCTATTTTCTGTCATTGAATTCTTATTGGAGTCGAGTACAGTAACGGCTGCATAAGACCCTTCTATTTTTTCATTAAACCAAAGCCGCACTTGTTTGGGTGATATGGAAAGTGTAGCTCTTCTGGGTGGATCGGATTTAATTAGCGCTGCGTGCGCCATCACTGATTTTGCTTGAAATGCAAAAGAAAACATTAACACCAGAGACGCAAGGACTGCTATCTTTTTAATAACAAACTGTATTGATGGCTTTTCTTGCACAGCTTCCTCTCAATTTTTCAGATTAAATATATTTTTCGCTGTTTGATTCTTCCAGCAAGGATGAGTTCCATACGCAACTCACCCTTGATCTCACACCAGCATTCGATACAACTAGGCTTAGTTTTGATTAGCAGGTTTACGCTTACGCAAGAAGAAGAAAGCGGCAA